>JBKICP010000218.1:0-18194 GCA_046567085.1 Acidobacteriota bacterium | reverse complement strand
CTGCCTGCTGGCTCGTTCCTCTGCTGTTGCTCGCCCCGGAGTCGCCGTCAAGCCCATCTCCATGCGTACTCTGGTCAGAAAGAGTGGCGTTTTCATCCGCGAGGACAACCACGATCCCCTGCTCAGGAGATTCGTCGATGTATCGTTGCAGATGACGGAACCATTGCGCAGAAAACCGCAGGCGAACGCTTGATGCCTATTCCAGAAAGTAATCGAGTGACTTGCCGTACAGCTTTGCCAGTTGCAGGAACTCCATCACGTCCACGCGTCGTTCCCCGGTTTCGCACTTGGACAGGAACGAATGCGCCATCCCCATGCGAGCCGATACCTGCCTCTGGGTCAGCCCGGCTTCTTCCCGCGCCCGGATCAACCGCTCCAGAAACACGTCATAGGTCTCCTGGTAAGGAGCCGTCCGCGCCTTGCGGGATTTGCGTGTTTCAAGGGCCTTACGCTTCGTCACACCTTCCAGTGTCGGGAGGAGTTGACGATTCCCCTAATAAGGGCCACACTAGACACGCTTTCTTATCCCAGATTCTGCGAGGAAACTGCCTTGAAACGAGCTGTCATCGAATGCCCGGAGCTGAACGACAAGATCATCCGGGCACTCTGTATCCATGACGATCCGCCCTGTGGGCGGGAGGTGCATATCGAGTTCACCGACGGGACGGAATTCACTGTGGCGCTGACTTCGACAACGACCGTCGACGCGAAATACTATCGCGACTGCAGCGGCGCACAGGAGGTACTGCGAGAGTTCCGGGATTCGTCTGTGCCTCAGTTTTAACTGGAGATCACATAGACGTCCTCGACACGTCGCACTCCCTGCTGCCGGGCCACGTATACGACAGAATCCAGGCAGCGCCGGACTTCGAACAGCATGGCTTCCATTTGAAGGTTGGTGCTGCCGCGCAGGGCCAGCATCGCCAGCCGGTATAGGGCGTCCTCGGCGCTCGATGCGTGGATGGTGGCGAGCATGCCGCGATGGCCGGTGTTCATGGCGTCAAGCAGAGTGCGTGCTTCGGCTCCGCGCACCTCGCCGACAAGGATGCGGTCGGGACGATGACGCAGTACGGCCTTCAACAAATCTTCAAAGGTCAGCGCGCTCTTGTGGGTGTCGATCTGGGCTTCGGCGGAGACGACGTGCGGCTTGCGGATGTTCAGCTCGGCGGTGTCCTCGATGACGAGGATGCGCTCCTCTTTGGGAATCGCGTCGGCGAGCACATTGAGCAGCGTCGTTTTGCCGGTATTCGTTCCTCCGGCGATCAGGATGTTGTCGCCGCGCTCGACGGCAGCGGTCAACTCCGCCGCCTGTTCCGCCGTCAGCATGCCGTGCTCGATCAGGTCACTCATGGCGAAGCCGCGCGCGGTGAATTTACGGATGGTCATCATGGGCGCTGGATGGACGAGCGGCGGCACCATCGCGGCCAAGCGGCTGCCGTCGGGCAGGCGAAGATTGAGGATCGGCGAATCCGCGTCGAGCTTCTTGCCGAAGCGGTTGGCGATGACTTCGAGGCCCGTGCGCAGCGCGCCCTCATCGAAGCGGATGCTGGGCAAGAGTTGCATCGTGGCAGCTTCCTCGATCCAGACGGAGGAGTCCGGGTTGACCATGATCTCCGAGACCGTTTCGGCGTCGAGCAGATGCCGGATAGGTTTCAGGAAGGGCAGAATAATCTCGAAACTCACGAAAACCTCCTTTCCGGGCGGAAGCCGGTCTTTTCCTGCTCGAACCACGAAACCTGAACAGGCAAAAAGTCGGGCTTGAGATAGCAATACGTCGGCGGCAGCGGCATCACGCCGTCGAAGGCAACGACGACCGCCTGCGCGTTTTTCAGTTCAAAGAAGACGCGCTCGTCGAAGAGCGGCTCCTTCTGCTTCTGGTACTGCTTCGAGGCGGAGACGGAACCCTTGCTCGCTGTCGTGCGCCCACTGAGCCAGCCAACATTGGCGTTCGAACTCGACTCCGAGACGGTGTAGCTGATGCGCGTCCGGTCCGTCTTGCCGCACAGCTCCGAGGCATAGCGGGCCGTGTCTGGGTCGGTAGTGGTGAGAAAGACTTTGGTGCGAAAGGCCTGGAGCAGAGTCTTCACGCCCTCGTTGGGCAGCGCTTCCTTCAACGAGGAGATGCTCTGCGTCGCCACAATCGGGATGCACTTCGGCTGGCGCGAGATGGACAGAAACCGCTCATCGCCGATGGGGTTGTTGCCGCCGACGGTAGCGAAGTTCTGGTACTCGTCGCAGAGGAAGACGGTTGGACGGAAGTGCTTCTCCGGCTCGGCTTCCATCTTCGGGATGCGCAGGAGCACGGCCCGCTCGAAGTCGGCCTTCATCATGGTGCCGATGATTTTGGCCAGCGCCGGGTTCAGCGCCACGGGAAAGTTCAGGCCGACGATCCTGCCCTGCTCGATCAGTTCCTCGAAGGGCGACAGGACTTTGCCATTGGGATCGGCTGGACATGGGTGGCCTTCATAGAGCGCCTTCGGCGGACAGAAGACGCGCCGCACTTGCGGATCGGTCTCGAACAACGACAGAAATACCTCGATGCCCTGGACGATGGATGTTTTGACCTCGGAGCGGAAGAACTTCCAATGTTCCCAGTACCAGTAATCGACGCTCTGCCAGCGCTCGCGCAGATTTAGGTCGGACGGCTTGCGGCGGTAGCGCGCGATCTCTGCATCCGTGTGTTCGAGCAACAGGTGTTCGAGGGCCTCGTTCGAGCGAGCCATGTACCGGCCCGTGCTCGCGTGCAATGCAAAGCCGAACGGGGCTAGCAGCGCGGCATGCGCCTGGTATGCCTCCTGGCTGACGGCGAGATAGACGGCATCGCTGAAGCGCGCGCCAACCTCGACCAGCATGGCCTCAAGCGCGCCCGCGCTGATCACGATGCGGAAGACGTCGAGCAGGGTGACGTAGTTGTCGCGGACGCGGTGGAGCAGGATCACGTAGCGAACGAGGTCGGTGTAGGACTGCTGCCAGAAGGGTTCCTTGCCCGCGCCCCAGATGGCGATGATGATTGAGGCGATGTTGAATGCCTGGGCGTAGGGATCGAGCGAATTGTTCAGCGGGTTGTAGCGCAGATTGCCGTCGAGCGAGATCTCGACATAATCCTTTGCCCGTTCGCAGCCTGCAAGGATCCGCCGCGCATGGCGGCAGAGATCTCCTTTGACTTCAAGAACGATGCCGGAGAGCTTCCGTTCCGCGTCTGTTGCTCGATAGGCGAACAACTGCCGCATGGCGGGAAGAATGGCGGCCTGGGTCTTGCCGGAGCCAGTCGCGCCGATGACGGCGATGCCGGTATAGAGGCCGCGTTCGGGCACTGCGAGCCAGCGCGGAGTGCGTGACGGAACGGGATCGAGCGGGTGATGGACTTCGCCAAGGACCAGCGACAGTTCGGCTCGAAGCGACGGATCGGGATACGGCGGCAGAATTCCAGCCACAGCCTCTGTGCGATCACGATACCCATGAACATAGAGCAGCGAGAAGAGCATGGAGCAGGCAAGGAACGGCGTGGTGAAAAGAAACAGGACGTAGCCGTCCGCGGCCACTCTATATAAGGTTGGCCGCTCTGCTGCGATAAAGCGCAGCAAGGGGTCGGCGGCGGGCCAGGGGAAGAGCGCGCGCAGCGCAATTCCGCTGGCCACGGCCAGGCCGAGAGACAGCAGCATCCGGTTCTCGACCAGCACCGTCACGGCCTTTTGCAGCTCCCTGCGAAGACGAGTCATCGGTCGCGCTCCGTGCCAGGCCCAAGCGATTGTTTATACCGCTGGAATTCCGCGCTCTCGGCCAGCGCGAAGCGCAGCAGATGGTTGACGAGATAGCTCACATCGTTCTCCGACCACTGGCCCATCAGCGCCAGATCGTCGGCGACCGCGCCGTCAATGGTGATTTTGAGCGGCACGCGCCGGACCTTGCTCGCTCCTTTTTCAATCTTCAACCGGGTCATCGTTGGTTCTCCTTCCGTACGGTTTCAGTACTTTCTATGGACTTCACTCAGCAGAGGGCGGGAACGACCGAGCGGCAGCGGCAGGCCCACGGGCCGGGGTCGTTCCCGCCCTCTGCCCTGTTTGTCCCTGGCCCGTGGATTCTTCGATCTCGTTGTCTGGCAATGCGATCCGCATCTGCCGTTCGCATTCTTCGTGGCCCGTGCGATGGCCCACCACTGGAGTTAAGAATCCGGGATAGCTGGCTTCGATCAATTCGGCTGCAAAGCCGATCTTCGTTGCAGGAGCGCCGAAAACTTCCCGTACTTTGCCAGCATCCATTGCGCCCGAGTTCCAAGCGGCGATCACGCCCGCATGGATCGGATCGCGGTAGAGGCACACACCCTCTTCGAGCAGGCGGTGCTCCTCCGGAGTAATGGGGCTGTGGAGTCCATGAAACTTCCGGTTCACGATCAGCCAGTGCAGGAGATGCTCGACTCCCAGTGGACAAGCGGGGTGAGCATCGTTTGGCCTGGCAACCAGCCGCGCCAACATGCGTTCGGAGCTTTCAAAATGAATTGGACGGCTCGCGACATACACCAGCTTCGCCCGCGGCAGGGCACGGAAAAGATTTTTGTGCGCGGCCAGAAACCTCTCTAACTTCGAGAGCGAGCGCTGGCCTTCGTCGATGAAATAGAAGCGCGGTGCATGGTCTTCTCCGTGGCGCGGAATGGAAACCGGCACCGATTCGCCGAAGGCAAGGGCCGCAGCGACGGCGGCCCCGTCCGAGCCTGCTTCGACAAAATAACGCCGCTTCGCCGACTCCGTTTCCAGAAACTCCTCCGCCGCCAGATGCCGGAGCACAACGTCGAGCGTCATCAACCGGCGCAGGATTTCGCCGCTGCTTTTGACGCGACGGTTCTGCGAATCGGGATCGCCGAGCATGTGGTACAGGCTTTTGCCCGAGAGGTGATACACGCGATTGCGGCCCTCGGTATCGAGGGAGCGTACCAGACCGTGCGTGATGGCCCTGCGCAGAAAGTGCGTAGCGATGGAGCCGCGCTCGCGCCCGGTAAACTCGCAGAACTGCCGCCGGAGAAAGTATCCCGAGTGAACGGCCACGAGATACAGGAAGGCGGCTTCGCGCTCCGCGTAGCCGGAGAGCCGCAGCGCATCGATGGCGTCGTGATGCGTGGCGTGAGTCATAGCTCCATCACCCAGTCGAGCAAATGATGCTCGTCCTCGACCTTCGCCAGACGGCCATGATCGGAGGCCGAGGCGTACATGCGGAATCCGGCCTGGGTCTTGGCCCGGAGATGGCCGGGGCGGTAGGCGGCGGTGACGACCTCTATGTCCGAGAATGCGGCGCGCGCACCCTGATCCATTTCTGGACCCATTTCGTAGTGAATCCGCGCATCGGGGATTTCGATGCGGTTTTGGATATACGGCAGATCGAACCGCTCCGCCGCCTCGCGGCGAATCTCGGCGAGATCGCGGTCGGGGCCTGCCTTACGCGCCTCGTGGATGGCGCGATAGACCTTCGCCTTCATCTCAAAGTCCAGTTCCACGCGCAGGTTTCTTCCCCCGGCGCGCTCGATGGTCTCCGCCTCCTTGAGGTACGCGCGGTAGATCTGGGTGTCGTGTTCAATCTCGCGCGGCTTGACCATGCCGTGGTAGAGCTTCTGCTCAAGGGGAAACGCTCCGACCTCCCGCGCCAGATGCTCGCCGTGGCCGGTGAGCGAGACGGCGTCGATGCGGCGTGAGATCAGCCGGAGTCCATCGTTGCGCGCGGCGACGGAGGCGACCGTGAGCACGCCCTTTTCTTCGAGGAAACGCAGATCGGATTGAAGGGCGCGCTCGTCGCCGCCGTAGATGCTGCGGGCGATATCATCGACCGCAAGCACGCGGAAACGCCCGGCTTCGGCGATCAGCTTTTGTTCCTCCGGGCGCAGACGCAGGCCGCGAATCTCCTCCGCAACGCCCGCGCGCGTCCGGCGTGGGCGCTGTTCCGGCTCGCGGGCGCGCTCGACGGAAGGCTCTCTGTCACGTTTGGGCGACCGCTCCCTTCTGTGCGACGGCCGCTGCTCGCTGGAGCGGACGGCATGGTTTCTGGCCATCTCCAGCAGCCAGTCGATCCGGCGCGTCACGGGCGAAACGGGAGCTTCCGGCGCACGGGTTGCGGCCTCGGGCGCAATGTCCACCTTGCGCCGCTCGGCGACCTCCGGTTCCCGTGGCAGGTCGAGCCTCATGGCTTCGCTCCCTCCGGCGCGACAGTCGCAGTCTTCCGGCCACGCAGCATTTCCACGTCGTACTCCGCCGGGTCGCCGAATCGGTCCATCTGTTCGCGCGCCGCTTCGCGCATCTTGCGGATGCGGGCGATCAGGTCGGGCGTGCGCTCTTCATACGGTTCGTCATGCAGCATGGGCCTACTCCCGTTGTTCGCCGAAACGGGCGAGAATCTCTTCCGACAACTCGTTCTGCCCGGTATGGATTTCGCGGTCGAGGTGTTTGAGTTTGCGGCCCGTGTCGCGCAGAAAGAGCTTGCGCTCGATCCAGATGGTGAGGCCGAGGATGTTGGCGAAGAGCAGCGCACAGTACGTGGCGATCATGCGCAGGTACGCATGCACGATCAGCCCGCGCCAGGGCACGAGGAAGTGTGTTTGGGTCATCAGGCCGAAGCCGAGCGCGAGAAAGATCAGCGTGGCGACGAAGACGGCGTTGGCGATCATAGCTACCTTTCACGGAGTGCGGCGCGCACAAACGAAATGCGGAGAGGATTTCGCCTCTCCGCGAAAGAAGGACAGTCTTACCTGTCATGCTTTTCAATGACGCCGGCCGGAGGGATTTCCAGCCTCTGGATGCGTGTGGCGTGGACTTCATAGACCGGCGCAGTGAGATTGAGCGACCCGTAATGGTGAATCGCGAGTTGCCCTTCGATCTCGACGTACTCACCCTGCTTCATCCCGCGCGTGAAGCCGCAGAAGTAGGGGCCGGGACAGACGACCCGATACCATGCGGTGCGCGAGATCCACTCATTGGCTGGCCTCCACCACGCGCCGGACTCGATGCACAGCGTGAGGACGGCATAGGCATCCTCGGCAATGCCTTCCGAGGAAGGAACTTCGGCATCCTTGCCAAGGAAGCCGCGCAGGGTGACGACATTTTTGAAGATGTTCATGATTGCGCCTCCTTCCGGAGAAGGAACGCCGCTTACGCGGCGTCCTCCTCGGAGATGGATTCGGAATCCGCATCGGAGCGTTCCGGCCGCGCCAGCTTCTTGACGAGGCTGGCACGGACTTCCCAATTGCGGCGCTTGATGGTGGATTTCTGCTTGCCGCTGCCGGTCTCCGCATCGAACTCAGATCTGCGCAGCTCGCCTTCGACCTCGACGTAGTCGCCCTTCTTGAGGCATTGGGCGTACCCGGCGGGTTTGGCGAAGCAGACGATGCGGTGCCACTCGGTGCGCGCGACCCACTGGCTGGTCTTCTTGTCCTTGTAGCTGGACTTGGTGGCGAGCGAAAGGACGATGACGGCTTTGCCGGTTGCGGTGGCTTGGGACTGCGCGTCCTTGCCGATGAAGCCCTTCAGGCGGATGGTGTTTTCGTAGAGTGCCATGATGATTTCCTCCATGTTGGTTTTGCCCGGATTTCACTCGGGACACTCTTGCGCGAAGCGACGTGAGGTGCCCCGCTCCCAAGTGCCAAGCGGCGTCTTTTTCGGAGGGTCTGGAAAATGTTTTTGCGTTCTTTGCACAAAAGATTTTCCGGAAACCGAAACCCGGAGGGCGCTCGCCGCTGCGAGCGAAGCAGAGACGCGCCGTGCCGCAGAATCGGGGCCCCCGGCACGCGGTCTTTGCGTGTTGGGGTGATGGGGCGCGGGACAAGCACCGAGCGAGTGACCGAGGGAGAGCAGGGAAAAACTGGAGGAATGGCGCTCGCATTGAAATCTCCGCAACGGGCAATTGCTCAGGACGCGCTTCAGCAAACCGCAACCAGTCTTGGGTTCCGTTTCGCCGCCATCCATCGCAATACGAGAGAAGCCAATAGGTCGTGCGCATGCACAACCGCATTCTGCCGACAACCCGCTTCGCAGAAGGGCCGGAGATGTCCGAACGAGGCGAAGATATGCGGCGACCTCGATCCCTCCAGTCCGGCGGATAGGCACACGCACCCAGCGCCGCATGGGGAAGTTCGCTCTTGCTGGCATGGCAGCGACTCGTCCCGCATTGCATCGAGCCCAAGTGACGCCATGAAGCGATAGTCCGTTGACGGAATAGTCGCAATATGGAATACTCTTCTCATGCCAACCGAGGTGCTCGTAACCGGTGAGTTTGAACGCTGGTGGGACTCGCTTGGAGTTGAGGAACAGAAAAGCGTCGCGGTCGTGGTCGCACTGCTTGAAGAGCGTGGAACGGCGCTTCCGTTTCCCTACAGTTCCGGCATCGCTGGCACCACTAAGCTGCGGGAGTTGCGCATTCAACACGCGGGTAAGCCCTACCGGGTGCTTTACGCCTTCGATCCGAAACGCAACGCCGTCCTGTTGCTGGGCGGCAACAAGACGGGCAGCGACCGCTGGTACCGGACAAATATTCCCAGAGCGGAGAAGTTGCTTGTGGAGTACCTCAAAGAAAGCAACCAGTCGGCGTAACGGGAGGAGACAATCATGGCGCGCAACTTCAGTGAACTGACGAAAAAGATGAGTGCGAAGGACCGGGCGGAGATCAGAACCCGGAGCACCAAACTGCTCAAGGAATTGCCGCTCGAACAATTGCGTTCGGCGCGCAGCCTGACCCAGACCAACATGGCGCACACGCTGGGCGTGAAACAGAGCGCCATCTCGAAGATCGAACGGCGCACAGACATGTACCTGAGCACGCTCCGCAGCTATGTGGAGGCCATGGGCGGAAGTCTTGAAATCCAAGCCATCTTTCCCGACGGAGCAGTCCGCGTCGATGTCTTCAAGGAACGATAAACGGGCGGCTGGTCGAGCGGATTTCGTAACGGGATTGTCTCCGCACTTCATCGTCAGTTCCCGAACGCCTGGTCTTCGTGGACGTAGCTGATGACGAGGCCGAGCGGGTTGGTCAGCAGCATCCGATTCGGCACCTCGTCGCGGAAGCTGTAGACGACATTCGCCGTCCAGCGTTCCCGCCGAATCTCCTGCGGGTCGCCGGGTGCATGGAAGACCTTGTCGAAATCGATCTCGGCGCGATAGGGCGGTTGGCGCAGGTCTTCGAGCACGATGTCTTTCACCTCAATGTCCACGTTCGGCGCGCTCGGATCGAGCAGGAAGGCGTCGAGCGTCTTCTGCTTGCGCACCCGGTCGAGCGTCGCGTTCTGCAACGGACTGGAGAGAAAATCGAGCGACTCGGAGAAGTCGCGCTGCAAGGTCGAGTGATTGCGCCCGTAGTACAACTCCGCCCAGCGCGCGAGGTAGTATTTGCCGACGCGGTCGATAGGTATCTTTTCGAAGTCGTCGTACTGCATGATCTGGCCGCGCCCCGAATCGGTGATCGCAAGGATCAAGGGCTTCAGATTCATGGCGCGGGTCTGGGCGTGGTAGAAGAGCGCCAGCAGCGCCAGTGCAACGACCGCCAGCACCAACAGCGCGACCTTCAGATAGCTGTTGGTCACCACCGGCTCGGCATAGAGTTCGAGATACTTCTCTCGCGTTTCGAGGAAGGGAGATTTCTCCTGGCTCATGATTGGTTCCCCAGCGGGCTGACCCAGTTGCCGGTGCGTCCGCTCAGAATGGCCGAGGTCAGCTCCGGGATTTTCAAGAGGCCGTAGGCGCAGACCGCGAGGATTACGATGACGGCGGGCAGCAGCGTGAAGGCATTCGACAGGCTGATCGGCCCGATGACGCCCAACAGTCCCAGCAGCACCTTCGAGAAGACGAAGATGAAGGCCGATGCAATCACCTGATAGAAGCTGTAGCCGAGGAACGCCTTGAACCATCCCCAGAACAGAAAATCGAGCTTCGGCACGATGAAAAATGGAATGAATATGGGGCCGACCAACACGCAGACGGCGCTGGCCACATAGCCATACGCGATCACCGCGAAGGCCACGGCCTCGATGGCCGCCAGCGCCACGGCCATCACGAAGATGGTGAGCGTCTCATGGAAGCTGAAGATGCCCGGCGGCGAGCCAAGTTGTTCCTGCGCCTGCACCACGGCGTCGGCGATCTGCTGAGTCTGGTCCGATTCAATCTGCCCGGAAAGCTGCAGCGTCTCCTGCGTGATGAGGTCGCTGAAACTGTAGCCGATGCCTGGCAGCGGCTGCGAGTAATAGGTCAGCATGCCGAGGCCGAAGGAGATGGCCAGCAGCAGATTGGCGAACTGGCCGAAGTGAAAGCTGCCGTAAAATCCCTGCGCGGTCGAGAGCGCCGTCTGCACGCCGAACCAGACGATCAGGATGACGGCGAGGCCACGGAAGATGTCGAGGCCCATGGCCTGAATCGCCGGGCTATGAGTGGCCAGCAACTGCGTCGTGGCCTGTCCAAGAAAGGTGAATGGGTTCTGTTCCATAATCAGTGTCCGGATGGGCTGAGGGAGATGGTCGCGAGTGAGTTGCTGACTCCGCCGTTCATCTTCTGCATGACCGAGGGAAAGTTCTGGTTGAAATAGATCGATTGGTTGATGAGCCGGTTCTGTTCGTCCATGCGCTGTTTTGCAGCCAGCGTTTGCTGCGCGACCTCGGTGGCGAGGATTTGGTTCGCGTCCTGCTGCGAACGAATCTGGAGCAGCGTTGCCGTGTTGATCTTGCCCAGCACGGCCATCTCGCTCTGCTCGGATGGGTCGGTGGAGTACGTGTCGGATTCGAGATTGGAGAGTTTTTGCGAGAGCGCCTCGGAGTTCGCCCGGATCGTGCCCACAGTGGAGAGCGCGCTTGTGATCACGCCCTGGCCAAGTTCGGAGGTGGCAATCTGGTTCTGGATCACGGCCTGGGTGTCGGCGTCCTGCGTGGCCAGCGCGCTGGCTGGATACGGCTGCGCCTGCAGTACGGATTTTTGATAGGCCGTTGCCGCTTGCGATGCGCCACCCAGATCCAGAGCGTTGATCCACGCGCCGGTGTTGCCGTAGCTGTCGGGCGCGGATAGATTCGTCCACTGCGATGCCTGCGATTGATAGCGCGCAGCCAGATCCTGCGGCATCCGCGACATCTGGTACGCAAGGTTGTAGGCGGTCACGATCTGATCGCGCGTCTGGACGGCAGTGGTGTACATCTGCTGCAACTGGCCGAACTCCTGCACGGCTTCACCGAAGTTCGAGGCGTCGAAGACCGCCCACTGCGCATTTGCCGCAGGCGAGAGCAGTGCGGCAAGCAGAAAGATCGGAGCGAAAAGCTTGATTCGTTTCATGGCATGTTCCTTTCGTGAAGGCGAGTGTCAGAAATCTCCTGGCACGTCGTGGTTTTCATATGCGGGCAGCAACATATCTTGCGTCAGATAGACCTTGATCCGATGGCCCTCGCGGATGGTGATGGTGGGCAGGATGTTGATGAAGCGATCCAGCACATCCGCGCCCGATTGCGACATGCTCGACGCAACGCCCATCTCGTACATTTGCGGTCCATTCATTGCATAGCCGCTGCCGTAGGTCGTGGCCTCGGCTGCCCCGGAGATCACGCCCAGAGCGATCGATGCACCGAATATCTGGAGGTAATGGTTATTGACCTGATCCGACAAACCCGTTGCGCCAGTCTGGTCGAGACCGTGGAACTGGTCGAGATCGACCGAGTAGCCATCGGGCATCAGCATGCGATGGAAGGACACGGCCAGACGGCGCTGGCCCGTGCCCGCCACCTTGCGCGCATCGCCCAGCAGAAACGTTCCAGCCGGAATCACCACATGCTGGCCATCGTGCGAGTAAACAGGATTGGTGACCATGACCTTGACCGGCCCGGCGAAGTCGCCGACCAGCCGGTTCACCAGAACGGTGTCGATGACTGTGCCTTCAAATAGCGCATAGGGCTGGCCATGCGCGGCATTGAGATTCACTTCCGGGGCATGCTTCACCGCGCTGGATGCCGGTGCCGGTATTGTGCTTCCTGCTCCGGCAGCGACGAGCGGTGATTTTGTCTCCACGCGGGGCGGTGCTGGCTCTTGTACTGGAGTCTGCGTTCCATCGACGGCCACCAGATTCGGCACAAACCGGGAGCGGAACTCCAACTCCCGCTCCGCGTCCCGCACCGGATCGCGCGGCGGCTGGGCGGGCTGAGAAGATTCTCCGTTCCCAACACCGGATGGAGCAGTCGCGTCCGAACCGTCCTTCTGCTGCGCGCGCTGGGCGGCCAGTGCCTCCTGTTTCTGATTGAGATCTTCCCTCAGTGCCTCGATACGCTGCCGGTTCGCCTCCGGCGCAAGCGCGGCACTTTCCTGCGGCGACGGTTTTGCAGCAGGCTGCGTGTGGTTCTTCGAGAACAAGACGGCAAGCAGAATCACCAGCGCGAGTCCCGCGATCACATAGGTCTGCGCCTGCTTCGGGACCACGCCCTCCGGCTGCGTGCGCCGGTCGCTGACCGCGGCTGGTTGTGGGACTTGCGCGCTTTCTGTAGCTTGTCTGCCGTCTGTCATCGCGCCTGCTCCCGCCGCGCAAAGGCGAGCTTCTTTTTGCCGATCTGGAGATAGCCCTTGTCGAGAACCTGCGCGATCACATACGTGTTGCCCTTGAGTTGAAAGCTCACGAGATCAGGCTTGCCGTCTTTGAGCGCATAGACCGCAAACTTCTCCGGTGCCGACGACTGGATGTACGTGAAATGGTCATCGTGATAAATGGCATGGACGTCGAAGGGCGATTTGTTTTTGTATCTGTAATCGAAGGCCAGATGCGTGACCGGATAGTTGGCGCGGAACTGCTCGACCGCCTGCTCTGCGTGGAGTTCCACCGCCTGCGCCTGCACTTGAGCGGCGGTGACCTCGGAGGCAGGCACGAACTTTTCCGGGCCGCGCGCGGCGGCGAGCGAGGACGCATCGGATGGCTCGATGAGGACTTTGAGGTCGGGCAACTGCGTCTCATCGTCGTCGAGCGTGAACGAATAGACGTTGCCTTTGTCGGTGATCAGGTTCAGGTTCGAGTGGATATCCGCCTTCGCCGGATGCAGGAAGCAGTCGTTTTGGACGGCATCGATGATCCAGAAATCCTTGTCGCCGGTGGCGACTTCGAGGATTTTCTCGGTTGTCGGCAACTCAATCAGCGTCGTGTAACGCATCCGCGCCCGGATAGGCACGATGTCGTTCGCGTGGTAATGCACAATGCGCGCCGTCTCCTGCGTATGCGCACACTGCGTGCCGAGCGAAAGAGCTGCCAGGCTGGCGGCGGCCCAATAGAAATTCCAGAATCGAGGTCTCATGATTTCTCCTGTGCGGTGGGTTGAGGAAAGTCCTGGGCAAGATGCAGCAGTCCCTGCTCCGGACCGTAGCGGGCGAAATATTCCTGCCTGCGCAGGTTGTCGCGGGAGTTGTTGCTGGCGATCCAGTAGGTCAGCGCGTCGACTTCAAGGATGAGTTTCTTGACGTGCCCCGGCTGCTTCAGCAGCAACTCGCGCTTGGGTACGAGCGATTCCAGCAGCTCGAGTTCGGTATCGTTCAACTGGAAGATTTCCGCGTACACCTTGCGATCCATGTTGGGATTGGCGAGGAAGAGCTTCGTCGGGCAGGACTCGTGCACGATGTGCAGCATCTCAGAAGCTGCCAATTCCACCACCGACTGCGTCGCCAGAATCATCGCCGCGTTCTTCTTCCGCCACGTCTTTTCCGCGCGCGTGATCCACTCCCGGATGGTGGCGTTCTTCAGGAACATCCACGCTTCGTCGATGACAAAGCATTTGAAGGTCGCGGTGTTCTCCGCCTTCTCGATCTCAGTGGATGCCCGATGCAGAACGTAAAACAGCAACGGCTCCAGAACGTCCGGCGCATCCGACCAGCCATCGAAGTTGAAGGTCTGGAAACGCGAGAAGGTCAGCGTGTCTTCGACATTGTCGAAGAGATGGCCGAACTGACCGGCCCCCTGAGAACCGAATCTGGTCCATCGATGCAGCCGCTCGCCCAGCGGGCCAAGGATGGAGGCGAAGTTCGTTAACGTGCGAATCTCCTGCGGCAACTGGTACACGCGCTCAACAGCGGCATAGAGCGCTTTTTCGTCCTCTGGAGTGAGCCGGTACTTGCCCCGTGCCTCGATCAGGACTTTGGCAAACAGATAGAGAAAATTCC
This sequence comes from Acidobacteriota bacterium, assembly GCA_046567085.1. Taxonomy (GTDB): domain Bacteria; phylum Acidobacteriota; class Terriglobia; order Terriglobales; family Acidobacteriaceae; genus Palsa-343. Next base: position 4,065 of record JBKICP010000218.1, on the reverse strand, counting down.
AGCTCTCTTCCGTCGGCGGCAAGGAAAACGGGTTGATCGAGAAGCCGGGATTCTGAAGGCCAACGTTCAGGTAGGCCCCGCCAAAGACGCGGGTCAGCGTCTCGTAGCTGCCGCCCAGATCGAAGAGGGAGGTCAGCGGTTCGTACTTCTGCAGCGACTGGAGCAGAAAGTTCAGCAGAAAACTCTTGCCCGATCCCGTCGCTCCCAGCACCAGCGTGTGCGCCACATCGGCGGAATGCAGGTTGAAAAAGTACTGCGTGGCTTGCGCCGTTTCGAGCACGGCGAGAGCTTCTCGTTCGAGATGCGCATTCCACTGTCGCCCGCCATCGACATGGAAGAGAAACGACAGGTCGGCGTAATTGGAGTTGAGTGCCCACTGCTTGCGCAGATTGAACTGTTTGTTGCCAGGCACGGTGGCGAAGAAGGCGTTCAGCAGGTTGTACCGTTCCTCGTACAACCTGCCGTCATGCTGGGTGAAGAGCTTCTGGAACTCGGCCACGGCGTGCTCGACTCTGCTGCGGTCTTCGTCGTAGACCACCACCGTCAGTGTGAATTCGCCGAAGGATTTGCCCTCGATGCCGAGCGCGGTCAGCGCCTCGCCCAGCTCCCGGACAGCGGCCTCCTTCGAGTCGTCGACCAGCTCATCACGTGGCCCTGTGCCCTGCCTGTCTTGCAGATTCGAGACGAAGCTGGTCTTTGAGTTGTGGTGATGACGGCGGCGGTTGTTGATTTCCTTGCGCGCCCGCGCGTTGTCGACAGGATGCCATTCGGTCACCACATGGAAGTTTGCTGGGACAGCGAGCAGGCCGTGCAACACGAGGGGCCGTGTCTCGCTCGGTAGTTCCTTCAGCGTCAGCACACGGACGTAGAAGTCATCCATGCGCAGATGGCCGCGATGCGCCTCCAGTTCCGAGCCGCACACCTGCCAGTCCAGATGCCGCATCCCGTGCAGCCTGCTTTGTTCAATCTTCGAGGGGCGGAAGTTGACGAGACGCCGTAGTATGCGGAATGTCTCCTCCGCCCCTGGCAGGGCGACTGTCATCAGGTCGCTCATCTGCCCACTCAAGCTCTGTACTTTCTGTTCCAGCCGCATCCGGTCGCGTTCGATCTGCTCATACAACAAAGTCCGTTCCCGGCTGCTGGAGAAGAGTGCATGCAAGTCCCTCAAGGACGAGCGCGGCGATTTCGGCAACTGCGACAGCGCGCGCACGAGGCCGGCCTTGGCGTAGCCGCCGTCGATCATGACGATCCAGAAGATCTCGACTGAATACAGCCGGTCGGCCTTCGCCGCAAGGAATCGGGCGCGTTGCTCCACCGCCGCGCGCACCAGCGGGTTTGTGTATTCGGTGTGCGAAATTGCGGGCCGGTTGTGACGAAAGAGAACCTGATACAGACGAGTCCTGTCGTCGAGCGAGCGCAGCGCCGCCTCCAGACGTTTCACCACATAGTCCCGTCCTGCATGGTCGAGGCCCTCGGCATCGATGCCGCAGATCTTCAACGCACAGCCCAGGTCGCCGGACTTCGCCAGGAAGCAGTGCTCGTCCCAGAAGCCGTACAGGTTCACCTGAGCCATGAAGGCCCCGGCTTCCTTCCAGTCCTTCGTGATGGCGTCAATCCTCAGCATGGCGCTTCCTGATCTGTATTTCTGTCGGTTCCCACTGCATGGGGTCGTAGCGCCTGCGGAATTTTCCAGAGTTGAACAGCACGCGCAGAACTGCGACATCGTGCTTTGTGGCGATCCGCGCGATCACGACGCCGACGACGAACAACAGGATGCCGCCGAGCAGCGAGTGCATCAGCGAGAAGACGGCCCCTCCCGCGATCAGCGCGACGAAGAACAGCCGCCGCTCCGCGCCCAGGATGGTCAGCGGGCGATTCATCGCCTTGTGCACCTTGTTCCGTCGCAACTCGCCCGCCACCATCGGTCGTCCTCCTTTCCGCTCATCATGAATAGTTGTTTGTGTGTCAGCGCCGAGGCTTCTGGCGAAGCCCGGAAGCTGACAGTTTCTATCCCGGAAACAGCCAGGCCATGAAGTTCACCGCGCCGATGGCCATGCCGATGCCGAAGACGATCCCGGCCAGCATGCGTTTCGACTGGCCCTCGCCATAGGCGAACATCAGCCCGCCCACGACGATGGCCACCAACGACAAACCCGTCGCAATCGGCCCGGTGAATGCCTGTTCCAATACGTTGACCGCGTTCTCCCACGGACTGCCGCCACCGGCCTGCTGGGCATACAGCGGCGTTGCGGCCAGCGCGGTCGTGGCGACAATCGACAAAGCCCGCTTCCACTGCGGGCGACGTGGGTTGGCAAACAGCTTCCTGATTCGGTTGGACACGGACGGTTCTCCCTTCCTTCGCTCGTTGAATTGCGGAGATCGTGAACTCCGCGTCTCCAGCGAAAGTAAAACCGCACTGGCTGCCGTCGGTCGGAAAGCTTTTCCGCTCGATTTCCTAAAAGGAAATCGAGAGTCTTGGATTCTGTGATAGAGCGATAGGGATTTTTAGGTGGGAAGGTATCGAGGGTGCCCGTTGGTTACAGCCGACAGACAGTCACTAGTGCCGACCTAACGGCTCGTCGAGTGACTCGGCCTGTACACGGCGGTTGATACTTTCGGTCACGGCTGCTCGCGGCCATCGAGGCAGATCAACATCAAGTTCTTGCCTCTCATCGGCCAGAGAATCGCGGCAGACGACTTCCTTCCAACACAGGCTGCGGCGACGATATGAGGGGTGATTGCAAGTTGCTCCTATCCCAGTGGGTAATTTGCCCAAAGTGAATATCAAATTGACAAACAATCAACTTTGATGTAGAGGTAGCTACGAGGTGGACCATTGCGCGAAACATAGGATTCCGGCAGTGGCTTGGCCTTGAGAACCAATCCCCGGTGGTTGTTGCATCCCCAATGGGGCGAAAAGTCATGCTTGTAACGTTGCAAATTCCGCTTACGGATCTGCGCCCTTTCCGCTGTAACGATACAAGAATCCGGAGTCCACACTTTCCGCTCCCCGACGCGGGAAAGGAATTTGTGCGCTATTTCGGTCAGGTCTGTGAGCGCAATTCCTACCGAAAAAAGCCCCTCGCGTGGGCAGACGAGCAGTACTACATTAACGCCACTCAAGCCCTGAAATTCTCCGGCACGGGCTACGATAAACTGCAATGGCCATGTACGTTTCGCCGCCTGCTTTCGGACGGCGGTCCCGTGCTGCGCTTCGAGATTGGAATCAGGATTCCGGCGGGAGCCCTTACGGGAAAGCCTCTATTGGATCAACTGGGCGCATTCCTAGACACTCCCGTTTGCCTCCGGGGCGAGAAGAAACCGATCAAGCTGCTGCTGGTCCGGGAACGGCTAGCCCGCCTCTACATGAAGGGGACAAGCCAGCCCGGAAGTACGCTGCAGGACAATGAGGTGATTCCTGGGCAGCCAGCGCTGCTTGTGCAATTTGACGACAACAGCTATGAGGAGGCAGTGCTGCCGAGATCGCTGGATTTTCACTCACAAGGCGTGGCTTTTATGAAGTCGAGCCATTCTGGAGTACCGTTGAACCTCTGGTACATCACTCCGGAGTTTGCGGAACCGCGCGCCGCGCGCACAGCCCTGCTGCGGCTGAATGCCGAGCACCAATGCCTGAAATCTGTGCTGCGCGATATTGTCGATGGCCGAGTCGAACTTAGCCGGGGCAGCAAAGCAAACGAGAAGCTGCAGCGTTACCTGATGAATGTCAGCAAGACCCTGAGCAAAACAAGCCGATTCAACGTAGACCAGAAAGAGTTGGTTCGCCTGACTCAGACCTACGACACGTTGACCGGCGGCAGCGAACTGGATGAGCTCCGCAAATGGCTGGATGAGATTCGCCCGCAGGTGCGGGACGCAGTTTTGAAAGTGGTGGACATGGGCAATGCAAACAAGCCCAACGTAGAATCCACCGGCCCATCATTCCAATGGAAGGGATCGTTTGAGGAGGTTGAGTACCAGTCCTTTTTTGCCAATGGCCGCCCGCCGCTCGATGTGAAGTGGTTATCGCAAGTAATCAACGAGATCAGCCCTGCCGTGTGCCTGCTC
>JBKICP010000217.1:0-15243 GCA_046567085.1 Acidobacteriota bacterium | reverse complement strand
CCCGTCACCGCACCGATAATCGGCGCCACGATGAGCCACTTCCGCAGATCGCGCGCGTACACCTGCACCAGGTCTTCGTGCACCAGCGGCAGATAGCGCCGCAGCAGCGGATGCCGTACCAGCCAGCCTCGCCGGCGTTCTCCCTGTTCCTCCCTCATCCGGATTTCCTGTCCGCGGCGCTCCGCTTTCCCGGCCCCTGCACGCTCACAAATCCAGCCCGCACTCTTCTCATCTCGTCATGGTGCAGATGGCTCAGCGTCGAAAGAATCTCTTCTCCCCGCGGCGTCAGCGTCACAATCACCTGCCGCCGGTCCGTCTTGCTCTCCTGGCGTTTCACCAGCCCGCTCTCCACCGCGCGCTCCACCAGACCCACTACGGAGTTGTTCCGCTCCTGCAGAAACTCCGCCAGGTCCGAGATCGTGGCCCGCCCTTCTTCCGTAAAGCCCGCGATGCCCAGCATCAGCTGATGCTGCTGCGGCGTCACTCCGCAGGCCCGCGCCGCTTTTTCGCTGAAGCGCAGAAATCGCCGCAGCGTGTATCGAAACTGCGCCAACTCCCGCATCATGCCTCTGTCCTTGTCCTTCTTCATCCCCGGATCCCGCCTTCCCACGTTCATCTTCCCGCTTCCTGCTCGGGCCACCGGCCACAGGCCACCGGCTACCGGCCACCTTTACATCGCACTGCGATCTATTTTACATCGCATCACGATCTTTCTGGAAATCACACCTGCTCCCTGCTCCCTGCTCCCTGCAAAAGGGTTTACCCTCGACTCCAGATGCGTATCCTGATCTCCGGCGCCGGCGTCGCGGGTCCCACCCTCGCCTGGTGGCTTCTCCGCCACGGCTTCACCCCCACCCTGGTCGAATCCGCCCCGCGCCTGCGCACCGGCGGCTACGTCATCGACTTCTGGGGAGCCGGCTTCGAAATCGCCAACCGCATGGGCATGCTGCCCAGCATCCGCCCCTACGGCTACATCGTCGAGGAGATGCGCGTTGTCGACGACCGCGGACGCACCGCCGCCAGCCTTCCCACGCGGGGCTTCTTCAAAATGACCCGCGGGCAGTTCCTCAGCATCCCGCGCGGCGACCTGGCGGCCTGCATCTATGCCGCGCTCGACGGCAAAGTGGAAACCCTCTTCGGCGACCGCATCGTGCGCCTCGACCAGTCCGGCTCCGGCGTCGACGTCGGCTTCGCCTCACGCCCCGCGCGCCACTTCGATCTCGTCATCGGCTGCGACGGCCTGCACTCCGGCGTTCGCCAGCTGGTCTACGGCGACGAGGCGCAGTTCGAAAAGTATCTCGGCTTCAAAGTGGCGGCCTTCGCCGCCCACGGCTACACACCCCGCGACGAGCTGGTCTACATGATGCACACCGCCGTCGGCCGCCAGATCGCGCGCTTCTCCATGCGCGACAACCGCACCATGTTCCTCTTCACCTTCCGCGACGAGGATCGCTCCCTGCCCGCCACCCTCCCCGAACAAAAAGCGCTGCTGCGCGCCCGGTTCGGCGGCATGGGGTGGGAGACGCCGCACATCCTCGATGCCCTCGACCAAACCTCCGACCTCTACCTCGATCGCGTCAGCCAGATCCACATGGGACCCGCACCCGATTCCTGGTCCCGCGACCGCGTCACTCTTCTCGGCGATGCCGCCTTCGCCGTCTCGCTGCTCGCCGGTCAGGGAACCGCGCTGTCGATGATCGCCGCCTACATTCTCGCCGGCGAACTCCGCCGCGCCGGCGGTGACCATACCCGCGCCTTCGGCGCCTACCAGGCGCGCTTCGGACCCTTCGTCCTCGGCGAGCAGAAAGCCGCGCTGCGATTCGCCAACTTTTTTGCACCCCGTTCGCCGCTCGCGCTCTTCCTGCGCAACAAAGCGATCAGCCTGATGAATCTCCCCGCGATCGCGAGTCTCGCCATGAGCCGCGACATCCGCGATCGCATCGAATTACCGGACTATTGAGCAATCGGCTCGCTCACTTTTTTCGCTCGCTTCCCCACTCGCCTCTCCCCTCGCCTTTCCGCTAATCTGCCCTCAAGGAGCCTCACCTCATGCAGACCACCGGCAACACCATCCTCATCACCGGCGGCAGCTCCGGCATCGGCCGCGCCCTCGCTGAATCCTTCCACAAGCTCGGCAACCAGGTCATCGTCGCCGGCCGCCGCAGGGCCCTCCTCGACGAAGTCACCGCCGCCAACCCCGGCATGGCATCCGCGGTCCTTGACGTGGCCAGCCTCGACTCCCTCGCGCCCTTCGCCGCCGACCTGGTCGGCCGATTCCCCAGCCTCAATGTCCTCATCAACAACGCCGGCATCATGAAGAACGAGAACCTCGCCGACGGATCCGACAACACCGCCACGGCCGACGAGACCATCACCACCAACCTGCTCTCTGTCTTCCGCCTCACCGCCGCCCTGCTCCCCCACTTTCAGAAGCAGCCCCGCGCCGCGATCATGACGGTCTCCTCCGGCCTCGCCTTCCTGCCTCTCGCTGCCACCCCCACCTACTGCGCCACCAAGGCTGCCATCCACTCCTGGAGCCAGTCTCTCCGCTACCAGCTCCGCAACACCTCCGTCGAGGTCCTCGAGCTCATCCCGCCCTACGTCCAGACCGAGCTCCAGGGCTCCCACCAGCTCTCCGACCCGCGCGCCATGCCCCTGCCCGACTTCATCGCCGAAGTCATGAACATCCTCACCACCCAGCCCGACGCTCGCGAAATCATGGTGCAGCGCGTCCATCCGCTCCGTTTCGCCGCGGAAAAAGGCCAGGCCGCCTACGACGCCTTCTTCAAAACCCTCAACGATTCCATGCACTGAGCGGAAGCAACTTCGCGCCATCTCGCGCCATCTTTTGGCCGAATGTGACGTACGTCACATTCGGTCCGCTGCTCCTTGAGCACAATGGGAGAGCTGGCCCGTTCGCTGATCCGGCTCCGCGGGCCACCGCCAGGAGCATGTCAAACGAATCCTCTGAGTTAGCGGCCGAACTCGACCGCGTAGCTTCCAAAGTCTCTCTGCGCAAAGGCACCGCCCTCTTCCATCGCGGCGACCTGCTCTCCGGAGTCTTCGTCGTGCGCAAAGGCGCCGTCACCCTTCTCATGGACGACGGATCCGTCTACCCGCCCCGCACCATCGGTCCCGGCGAGATCGCGGGTCTGCCTGCCACCCTCACCGGTCACTACAGCCTCACCGCTCATGTCGCAGAGGACTCCGAGCTCGGGTTCATCGCCGGCCCCAAAGTCACGCAGATGCTCGAAGTCTCGCCGCGCCTGTGCATGATCGCCATGCGCCTCATGAGCGAAGAAATCGCCCGCGTCCGCACCGCGCTCAAAAACATCCCGCCGCTCGATCATCAGGAACTGCCGTAGCTACGCGCCACAGGCTACCGGCCACGGGCTACGGGCTCGTCTCCATCAGTCCCGGCATCGTCTCCCCCGCCTTCCCCAGCACCAGCCGTGTGAAGGCCGCCGCATTCATCGGCTCCTCCGGCCCGATGTAGTACTTCCGCACCGCCGGTCCTGCCCAGCGCACAAAATTCGCGGCCGGATACACCGCCCCCGACGTCCCTACCACCAGCATCACCGTCGTGCGATCAATCTCCCGCTGGATCCGCTCCATCTCCAGCGGAATCTCCCCGAACCACACAATATGCGGCCGGATCCGCCCTCCACACGCGCATCGCGCAATCGCCGCTTCGGTCTCGTATACCGCCTCATCGCGAAACGGAGGCCGCGCGCACCCCATCCCGCTGAACTCGCAGCGGGACATGAACAGCTCCCCATGCATGTGCACGACGCGCTTCGATCCCGCCCGCTCATGCAGATCATCGACGTTTTGCGTAACCAGGAACAGCCGCTCCCCCACCTTTTCCTCCAGCTCCGCAAGCGCCCGATGCGCCGGATTGGGCTGCGCCTGCAGCGCCCCTTTGCGCCGCTCGCTGTAGAAACGCCACACCTGGCCGGCATCGGCCGCCCAGCCCTCGGCCGTTGCCACGTCCTCCACGCGATGCCCTTCCCACAGCCCGCCCTGATCGCGAAAGGTCTTCAGGCCGCTCTCCGCACTCACCCCCGCCCCGGTCAGCACAAAGACCCGATCCTCCAGCCCGATCAGAATGGGTGTCTCCATCTGCGTCCTCGCTCTGCAAGCTCAGGCTCAGGCTCCAGGCTCCAAGCTCCAGGCTGCTCTACTGCGGCCTCGGAACGTGGTGCGTTCTTCTGAAATCGCCCCAGTTGAAGTACCGCCCCAGGATCCCCTTCACAATCAGATGATCCGTCGATGCCGTCGCGCCCCAACCCGCGCCAAAGTTGATCTCCCACTTCGGCGACACAAACAGATTCACCACCGGAAAAATCTGGTGCTGCTGGTTGTGCAGATTCACAAAGTGTCCGATCTCCCCCCAGTACCCGTAATACTCGATCCCGAAGTTGAAGACCTTCATCGGCTGGTACGTCACCGTCGCCGCCGGCCCAAAGGTGATCCCGTGCGGCGACACATCCCGGTAGTAATAATTCACCTCCGACTGCGGCGTCCCCTTCGGCAGCGATGTCGGATGGATCCCCCAGTTCAGCGTCGTGTTCACCGACCAGTACCACTTGCCCAGCGTCTGATCGACGATTGGCATCATCTGCCACGACCACGTCGGATTCGAGTACGCCGCCCGCGCATACCCGATCTCGTTCGACAAGCTCACTCCCACCGGCCAGTGCCAGCTCGGTGGAATCCGCACCCGCGGCCGGATGTGATCGCCCACCCACTGCACGCCCGTACCGTTGCGCTCTTCGGTGAAGACATAAAACCCCACCTCCGACCACTTGTTGATCCCCTGGGTGAACTCGACCGTCTCGTGCTCCTGTCCCTGCGTCCCCTGCATTCCATAATTGACGCCGGTGCTGCCCTCGACGGTGTAGTTGCTGTGCAGCTCCGTCAGCAGCACCCCCGGCTCCATCGTCTCCGACGGATAGACCTGAATCTCGTAGTTGTCCTGCGCGCGTGCCGTTCCTGCTGCGAACCACACCCAGCCAGATACCAGCGCCATCACCAACAGAATCCGCACCCTCATGCAACCTCGCAAAACGCAGCACCCTCCTCGATCCAGCTTCCTGCCACCGGGGCTCGGCCTCGAGCTACCGGCTTCCCTCGCAGCATATCTCTCCTCCATGACGGATTCTTCATCGCTCAGGACTCCTCTATCCTCAATTTATGCTCCCCGCGCGCGATGCTCAGCTCGTGCAGATCGTCGATGCCGCCGTTGCCGACGCCGCCCGCCGCTCCGGCTCCTGGCTTCTCTGCGCCCCCGGATGCACCCAGTGCTGCACCGGTGTCTTCCCCATCTCGCAGCTCGATGCCGCGCGCCTCCGCCACGGCCTCGCCGCGCTTGACGCCACCGATCCGCAGCGCGCCCACGCCGTCCGCGCGCGCGCCGAACACTCCATCGCCCGCCTCGCTCCTGCCTTTCCCGGCGATCCCCGCACCGGCGCCCTCGACGAAGCCCGCGCCGATCTCCTCGAAGACTTCGCCAACGACGAAGTTTGTCCCGCGCTCGACCCCGCCACCGGCCTCTGCGATCTCTACGCCGCCCGCCCCATGACCTGCCGCGTCTTTGGTCCGCCTCTCCGTTCCACGGACGAAGAGGGCAACACCGGCATCGGTGTCTGCGAACTCTGCTATCACGGCGCGACCGAAGAACAAATCGCCACCTGCGAGCTGCACCTCGGCTGCGACGACCTCGAATCCGCGCTCACCCGCGAAGCCGAGCAGTCTTCCGCGCGCATCGGCAACACCATCGTCGCTTACGCGTTACTGCGGTAGCCCGATCTCAGACCGCAACTTCAGATTTCGACGAATTGCCGCGGTGTCAGGATTCGAACCCCCTCGAACGGATCCAGCACCAGCAGGTCCGCATCGCCCGTAATCAGATGAGTAGCCCGCCCCGATACAGCCAACGTCAGGAACTTGTCGTCCCTCGGATCCCGACATGCCGTGACATCGCGATCCGGATCGACCCACTCGCACAACGTAGCCAGTCCCGCAAGAAAATCCCGCACGTCCTCTTCCTCGGCGTAGCGTCGCAATTTGTCACGAGAGAGAACGTCGCGCAGCTCGGTCAGGACCGCATCCGACAAAAGAATCGTCCCGCGCTCGCGGGCGTGCTGCAACGCTTGTCGCGGAATCGAATGCGGCAGGAGAAACGCGCTCACAAAAACGTTGGTATCGAGGACGTATCGCAAGGCTTCAGCGATCTTTCAGCGCCGATTCCAGAATCTCCGGCGTCAGTCCACGCGCCTGCGCTTTGCGCCCGGCGTCCTCCAGGACCTCGTCGAGCGACCGCCGCTTCTCCGACAAGACCTCTCGCACCCACATTCCGACGAGGGCTTCCGCTTTTCGTCTCTCCTGCGGATCGGCAGCATTCCATGCCTGCTCCGTTCGCTGATCCACGGGGATGGTGATCGTCCGGCTCGGCATATTTGGATGATAGGCAAACGCAGCAGCCTCCTGCAATCGATTCCTCGCCCCCTTTTCATCCTCCACCAACCCTCCCGCGCGCTCTCCGTGAGAATATTTTTCTCCGCAACCCCGCTCCCCGGTCCGGGTTCCATCGCCTATGCGGCCGGCTTTCTGAGAACACGAGCCGCCCGCAGTGCGACTTTCACCTAAAAAGGAAAAGACCCACATCATGAAAAAGAAACTCCTCCTCCTCGCCACAGCGGCGCTCCTGAGCGTGCCCTGCTTCTCCTCCGCATCGGCGCAGCGTGTCTATGTCCGTGTCGGCCCACCGCCCATCGTCGTCGAACACCCCGGCCCGCGCCCGCATCCCGGATGGGTCTGGATCGCCGGCTATCACCGCTGGGATGGCCGCGCCTATATCTGGGTTCCGGGCCGCTGGGCTGCCGCGCCTCGTCCCCACGCCGTCTGGATTCCCGGCCACTGGCGTCATGCCCCCGGCGGTTATTACTGGGTTGAAGGGCACTGGCGCGGATAACCGCGCGCTCGACGCCGGCGCAGCCCCTCAGCGCCCGCCGGCCTCCTGCCGCTTCAGCTCGGCTTCGAACTCCTGTTCCTTCGCAGCCACCGCCTTCCGATAACCCTGCGGGTCGATCCATACCGACCGGCCCGCTCCCGCCTTCGCCCGCTCCAGCTTCTCCAGCATGTCGAAATACGCGCCGTGCGCCCCCAGAAACACATCGCACGGCAGGCTCTTCAGCTCCGCAAACGTCCTGCGATAATCCGCAGCGATCTCCGGATACGAAGCCGGCTTGCCCGGCCGATCCACAAGCCGAAATCCAGGATTCACATTCCAGCTGCCCACGATCACCACGTTGACCATCTTCCCCTCGTCCGGCGTGCGCAGCGTCCACGTCGTGCATCCCCGCGTGTGCCCCGGAGTCTTGTGCGCCACCAGCACCACGCCGCCCAGTTCCACCCGATCCCCATCGTGCAGCACCCGATCCACATGCGCCGCCGGATACAAATCGTGCGGATAGAAGAAGTCCTTCGCGCCCCCACTCTCCACCACCGGAACATCCGCGTCCATCACCATGTACTTCGCATGGGTCATGCGCAGGATCGCCGCACTCCCCGCATCGTGATCCCAGTGCGCATGGCTGATCAGCAAAATCCGAATATCGCTGAAGTGAAACCCCAGCTGCTCGACGCTCTTCCGAATCAGCGCCGGTGAGCTTTCCAGACTCGAATTGATCAGGATCTCCCCCGCCGGCGTGACGATCAGATACGACGCCAGATCGCGGCTGCCCACGTAATAGACGTGATCGGTGATCTGGAACGGCGCAAGCGGCGTCGTCCACTCCGGCCGCTCGATCGAGTGGGTCGCTCCCTGCACGCGCGCCGAACCCGCCAACACCACCGCACCCACGATCACTGCCCACCAGAACCGCATCGCCCCTCCGCTCTCTGCCAGGAATCCCTGCATCCACCGCGTCCGCCGCTACTTCGAACCACAATCCTTCCGCCCCGTATCCGCCACCGACGCGATCCGCCACTGCCCATCCTGTCGCACCAGGTTGAACAAATCCGTGCCGCAATGGTCCACCTTCCCATCGCTCAGAAACACAAACGGAGCCCACACCACCGCCAGATCGTGATCGATGCGCACCAGCGGATGATGGATGCGCTCCTCAATGCGCGCCGTTCCCGGATGTCCCACCCGCGATGCAAAATCCTCGAACGACATCCGCACCGGCTTCCCGTCGCGCATCAGCACCATCGATCCCCCCGGCAGCAGCGGCGCGCGAATCGCCGCCGCATCGCGATGCGCCATGCCGTCGAACAGCGCCTGCACGGGCGCCAGCACCGCCCGCTCTTCCGGACTGGCAGCGTGCGCGGCCAACGGCGCCAGCAAGAGGAGAAGCAGAAGGAAACGAAAACGTACAGGAAGGGTCATAGCGGTTCATTCACTCCGCGCCGGGATGCGGCGCCTGGCTTGGATCAGAACATCGTCGGCTTCCGGGTGGTCGTCCCAGTATTCGAGCCGCAGCCGCCCGTCGGGGAGCTCGCTCACCGTCGCCGGCTCGGCGCTCGCCGTGCAATACCATCCTGCAGGCAGCACCACCGCATTGCGTGCGCGGCCCAGGCTGCGATCGAAAACCAGCTCGTCGCCATCGAGTTTGTAGCTCACCGGGGCCGTGTAGGTTTCCAGAATCCGCAGCCGCAGCGATTGCCCCGCCTGCACCGCAGGAAACGGAATGACGACCACGCTGTCTTTAGCATCGACCTTTTCGCCCGTATTGATCTTCGACGCCATCAGCTCCGCGCCCGTCATCTCCTCCGTCTTCAGCTCCTCACCGGTATCGAGGATGTACGCCGAAGGCCGGCTCGCGACGCTGCCCGTGCGCACCACATTGGCGTAGCCACTGATGCCCGACCGCGACTCCGTGTAGTCGTGATACAGCGCGAACGCATGCGTCTCCGGCTGCTGGAGAAAGTAGACGATGTCGCGATCCTGATGGGCGCGCTGCGAGAGACGCGCGCGTTCCGTCTCGCCCGGAAACGGCGACTCCCAGCTGCGCTCTCCGCTGAGCGGCTTCGGCAGCGCCGCGGCTCCCGTCTGCGCGTCCTTCACCGCGTGAATCACCAGCGGAGCTTCGCCGGCGCCGGCGTGAAGAAAGCTGATCGCGATGCGGCCGTCCTTCTCCGTCAGGATCTGCGAGGGTACGCTCAGCCCCACCACTTCGTATCCGGGCGGCAGCACCACTTCGTTGCGCCGAATCCCCAGCGGCCGATCAAACACAATGCCGTTGCCATCGGTGTGATAGCTCTTCGCATCCCTATAAGTCTTCACGATCAGCACGCGCGCCTGTCCGTGCACCGGCACCGGCCGCGCCAGCGACACGCGAATGTAGTCCATGCTCGGGTCGGCGCGCGCCATCAGCGGATCCTTCGCCGTATCCGCCCCGCTCACCACAGCAAAGTGCAGCGCCTGCCCGGTCATCGCGTCGTAGACGCTCTCGTCGCTCGCCACGCTGCCTTTGCGTATCGGGTTGTAGAACACCGTCGCGCCCGCCGTCGTGGCTGTGACCTCGTACCAGATCTTGAAGCTGGAAGTCTCCGGCGCCAGCAATTCGTAGCGCGTGTATTCGTCCGTCTCCGTCTGCGTTCCCGTGGAGGACGGCAGAACCACCGCATCCGCAGCGTCGGGCGTCGCCGCCGGAGAACCTTGCGCCTGCAGCGCGGACGCGCCCCCGAAAACGAAGCAGCCCGCGAGAACCACAGCCGTTGCCGGTCGAAGAGTCATGGCAAGGAGCATACGGGAACCCGCCGCCCCGAGCCAGGGCAGGCCAGGATTTTTGTGACCGACGGGCGCCAAAGCAGCTTGACCTATGGAAACCTTTCGGTTACGTTCCTTGTGTAACCCAATGGTTTCCATCCGACAACACAAACAGCGGGACGCCGTCTTTCGGGCCGTCGCCGACCCCACCCGCCGCGAAATCCTCGGCATCCTGCGCGGCGGACGACAGACCGTCGGCGGCATCGCGCGCAATTTCCGCATGAGCCGCCCCGCCATCTCCAAACACATTCGCCAGCTGCACAAAGCCGGGCTGGTCGAAACCCACAGCGAAGGCACCACCACCCTCTGCACCCTCAACCCCAAACCCCTGCGCGAGATCAATACCTGGCTGCGCGACTACGAGGCGTTCTGGAGCGCCTCGCTTGAAAGCCTCAAAAAATACCTGGAGGAAAAACGATGACCTCAGCGACCCTTGCGAGCGATGTCCTGGTACAGGAGATCACCATTGTGGCCCCCGCGGAGCGTGTCTTCGCCGCGCTCACCCGCCCCGAGGAGCTCGTGCGCTGGTGGTCGATCGAAGGCAAGGTGCGCACCCTCGCTGCCGCCTGCGATGTGCGCCCCGGCGGCGCGTGGTGGATGCAGGTCGAGGGGAACTGCTCGCCCGCCGGCCCCGTCCACAAAGTCCACGGCGTCTACCGCCGCGTCGAGCCGCCGCGCCTCGTCGAGTTCACCTGGAACCGCGAGGGCGAGGACTACCCCGAAAGCCTCGTGCGCTGGGATCTGGAAGAGAAAGACGGCATCACCCGCGCGCGCGTCACCCACTCCGGCCTCGTCACTGAAGAGATGCGCGAGCGCAACAACGGATGGTCGCTCATCGTTCAGCTGCTGGAGGCATGGGCAGAAGGCCGTCGCGCCTGAAACCCGTCTGCAGTCGATTCCGAAAGAATGAGAACGGCCGGCGTGGCCATCCCAGCCGGCCGCTCTCATTTCAAGCCGACTTCGCGGCCAGCATCTCGCAGTGCTGCTTCAGGCTCTTCGCCTCGGTCTTTACGTACTCCGTGATCAGCTTCGAGTAGAGCCCGCCCGCAATCGCGCCCATCAGCCCCTTCGTCGCGAAGGCCAGCTCAACCTCGGTGCCCGTTCCGTCGAACGCTGTCAGACGATGCTCAGCGATCATCGTCGCGCCCGTCGACTTCTGCACCCACGTAAACGCCTCATGCGGGATCCGCTCCGTCACCTCGTAGATCCCCGGTTTCAGCTTTGGCTGCGAAACGCGATACTTCGCCCCCACCTTGAACCCTTCCCGCGTCACCGGCTCCACAGCCAGCACAGTGGGCGTCCAGGTCGGCCACCGCTCCACATCGGCGAGTACCTGCCAGATCATGGTCGGGCTGGCTTTGATAATGACGCGTTCGACGGTCTGCATACGGCGCACTCCTCACGGCAGGGATCGGCCCACACGGCCTTAGACCGCAATACGCACGTTCGGTTAGGGAAGTTCCGTGAAGGTTCCGCGACAATTCGAGGCCCGCGGCGCGGCAGGGTCTGTTGCGCGCCGCAGCCGGGGCTCAACCTCTACTTCAGCTTCGCCCCCACCGGCACATCTTCGAGGAAGCCCGCCAGAACTGCGTTCCCGCCTTCCGTCGAAGCCGCCACAATCATCCCGTTCGACTCCAGCCCCCGCAGCTTTCGCGGAGCGAGATTCGCCACGATGACCACCTTACGCCCGATCAGCGATTCCGGCTCGTAAGCCTCGGCGATCCCCGCAAGAATCTGCCGCGTCTCCGTGCCCAGATCCACTTCCAGCCGCAGCAGCTTGTCGGCCTTGGGCACGCGCTCAGCGACCTTCACCTGCGCGACCCGCAACTCGACTTTCAGAAAATCGTCGATCGAAATCTTGCCCTCCGGCTGCGGCGGAGCCGATGGCGCCACCACCGTCCCCGTCGCCGGAGCCGGCGGCATGGTGCGCGTTCCCGGCAGCTGCTTCGCGTCTTCCGGACCGCCCGGCGTAGCCGGCCGCGCGGGCACGGATGCGGCAGGAGCCTTCTCCTTGCGCGTGCCGATCGTCTCCCGCACCGTCTCCGCAATCGCGTTCTCAATCGCGACCACCGCCGCCGTCTCCGTCGTCGACTCCGTGATCGCGACCGCCAACCCGTCCACCAGCGAATGCAGCTTCGAGATGCGCGGCTCCCCGGCCGGGGTTGCGGGCGAAGATTCGGCGGCCTCGGCCGCACTCGTCCTGGCACTTGCGTTCTTCTGCTCGATTTCGTTCATACGCGTGATGGTCTCCTTATCGGCGCGAGGAAATAGCGGCGCAAGCGCGCCCAGTTTCGTTCCGGGCTTCAGCCCGCCCCACTGCAGATTCTTCAGATCGGCCTTCGCAAGATCGCCCAGCCCCAGTTGCGCCCAAACCTTTGCAGCGCTCGACGGAATCACCGGATACGCCAGTGCCGTGATGATGCGGATCGCTTCCGCCGCGGTGTACAGCACCGTGGCGCGCAAAGCCTGCTGCTGTTCGTCGGTGACGTTTTCCAGCTGCTTCCACGGCGCGGTCGCCGTCAGATAGCCATCCACTGCCGCCACCAGAGCCCACGCCGTTTCCAGCGCACGCGAAAAATCATAAGCATCGAACTGCGCCGCGAAATTCGCCACCGTCGCCGGGATCTGATC
Organism: Acidobacteriota bacterium; assembly: GCA_046567085.1. Taxonomy (GTDB): domain Bacteria; phylum Acidobacteriota; class Terriglobia; order Terriglobales; family Acidobacteriaceae; genus Palsa-343. The sequence continues at coordinate 2,834 of JBKICP010000217.1, read as the reverse complement.
GTGGATCGACGCCGCATGGGGAACCAGGCTGCCCGTCGCCGGCAACGGCACCGCCCCGTCGAAATATCTTCCGATCATCGCCAGCGTCCGGCTCACCAGGTTCCCATACCCATTCGCCAGATCCGCGTTGTACCGCTGCACCACCGCGTCGAACGAGAAGCTGCCGTCGTTGCCAAACGCAATCTCGCGCAGCAGGAAGTAGCGCAGCACATCCGCGCCAAACAGATCCTGTTCCGCCTTCGGCGCATCGGGCTTCAGCGCGCCAAAGCCTTCCAGAATCGTCTCCGCCCGCACGATATTCCCGCGCGACTTCGACATCTTGCTCTCTTCAAACAGCAGCCACCCATGCGCATGCACCGACTTCGGCAGCGGCAATCCCGCTGCCAGCAGAAACGCCGGCCAGTACACGCAGTGAAAGCGGATGATCTCCTTGCCCACCAGATGCAGATTCGCCGGCCAGAACTTCTCATACCGCGCCGGATCGCCGCTGCTCCACCCCAGCGCCGTAATGTAGTTGGCCAGCGCGTCCAGCCACACATACACCACATGCTTCTCGTCGCCCGGCACCGGAATGCCCCAGTTGAAGCTCGTCCGCGAGACCGACAAGTCCCGCAGCCCGCCCTTCACAAACGCGATCACCTCGTTGCGGCGCGTCTCCGGCTCGATAAATTCCGGATGCTCCTCGTAGTACTCCAGCAGCCGCCGCTCGAACACCGACAGCTTGAAGTAGTAGTTCTCCTCGTTCACCGTCTCGGTGATGCGCCCGCACTCCGGACACGGCGCCCCCGGCGGCACATCCACGTACGCTTCGTCGGAGACGCAGTACTGCCCCGTGTACGAGCCCTTGTAGATGTACCCGCGATCGCGCAGCAGCGCGAACAGGTTCTGCACCGCGCGCTGATGCCGCGGCTCCGTCGTGCGGATGAAATCGTCGTACGTGAGACCCATGCGGTCCCACAGCCCGCGAAATTCCCCCGAGACCCGATCGGCAAATTCCTGCGGCGTGCAGTTCGCGTGCCGCGCCGAGCGCTCGATCTTCTGCCCGTGCTCATCGGTGCCAGTGAGAAACCAGGTGTCTACGCCCAGCGACCGCTGCCGGCGCGCAATCGCGTCAGCCACCACGGTCGTGTAAGCGTGCCCGATATGCGGCCGCGCATTGACGTAATAGATAGGAGTCGTGAGGTAGAACGTGTCAGCCATAATGGACAAAAACGAATCAAACAGGTTCGCGAACCAGAGAACACCAGCGGAAATCGAGAGAACTGCGAGCGAAAGAACGAGCACCCCGCGCACCCCGATGCGAAACGGTTCGCGGTCGCTGGTTTCATCTTAGCGGACGGCAGTCGTCCGATGGCGCTTTGAACCCTGTCCCGCGCCGCATCATCTAATCTATGTCCATGGCCACGAGCGACTCTCCCACAGAATCCTTTGACGTGCTGGTCATCGGCGCCGGCCCCACCGGCATGGCCTGCGCCATCGAAGCCCAGCGCGCCGGTTTCCGCTCCGTCCTCGTCGACAAGGGCTGCCTCTGCAACTCGCTCTTCCACTACCCGTCGCACATGACGTTCTTCACTACCTCCGAGTTGCTCGAGATCGGCGACATCCCCTTCCCCTCGACCAACGCCAAGCCCTCCCGCAACGAGGCGCTGGAGTATTACCGCAAAGTCGCCATGCACTACAAACTCGACGTCCGCCAGTACCAGCGCGTCGAGCAGGTCACCGGAGAAGACCTCCACTTCACCCTCCGCACCACCGACACGCTGGGGCGCGAACAGATCTACGTCACGAAAAAACTCGTCGTCGCCACCGGCTACTACGATCTCCCCAACCTGATGAACATCCCCGGCGAGGATCTCCCCAAGGTCCGCCACTACTACGACGACCCGCATCCTTATTACGATCTCGACGTCCTCGTCATCGGCGGCAAGAACTCCGCCGCCATCGCCGCCCTCGAACTCTGGCGCCACGGCGCGCGCGTCACCCTCGTCCACCGCGGCGCCTCCATGCATCGCCACGTCAAGTACTGGATCCTCCCCGATATCGAGAACCGCATTAAGAACGGCGAAATCACCGCGTACTTCAACACCGCCGTCACCCGCATCGATCCCGACACCGTCACCCTGCAGACCGCGCCCGGCGGCCTCTCGCGCCTCATCCCCGGGCGCCAGGATGCCGGAACCCGGGTGCTGAAGAATGACGCCGTGCTCGCCATGACCGGCTACCGTCCCGACTTCGAATTCCTCACCTCCCTCGGCGTTCGCATCCAGGGCGAAGACCGCTGCCCCGAGTGCGATCCCGCCAGCCTCGAAAGCAATATCCCCGGCATCTACCTGGCCGGCGTCATCGTCGCCGGTGACCGCACCAACGAGATCTTCATCGAGAATGGCCGCTTCCACGGACGTCTCATTGCCGACAGCCTCCGCGCGAAGCTCACTCCCTCGCCCCCCGAACTCGCAAGGGTGTAGCATCACAGCAAAACCCTGTTGATCTGCGGGCAGGACGGGACCCGGGTCCTGTGCAGTGCAGAAGCGCTCCTGACAGAAGACGGTAGTTCCCCCAACTATGTCCCTGCTCCGCCCACGCTCGATCCGTGGCCAGTTCATGGCCGCTCTCATCCTCTTCGAACTCCTTGTGGTCGGCATCTTTGCGCTGCTGCTCCTCCATCAGCAGCGGTCGGAGATGACGCAGCGCACCCACCGCCGCCTCGAAACCCAGGGCCTCGAAATGGCCTCCCTCGCCGCTCTCGCCATCGAGGACCCCCGCGACACCTCGTTGACCCGCGTCGTCCAGATCCTCTCCCGATCCTCCAGCGTCAACGCCGCCCAGATCACCGA
>JBKICP010000216.1:10221-25138 GCA_046567085.1 Acidobacteriota bacterium | reverse complement strand
CTGCAAGACCGCCACAGGCAAATGGAGCCCGCCGGCACCCTTCCAGATGTCGGGCGCGAGCTTTGGCGCGCAGATCGGCGGCGAGGAGCAGGGCTACGTGATGATGATCATGAATAACCAGGGCATGCAGGCGCTCAACTCCGGGCACTTTAAGGTGGGCGCGGGCGTCAACGCCGCGGCTGGACCCGTGGGACGGAACGCCTCCGGTTCGGGCGGCTGGAATGCGGCGATCCTGAGCTACGCGCGGTCGAAGGGGGCGTACGTTGGCGCCACGCTGAACGGCGCGGAGCTGAATCAGGACCATGACAAGACAAAGTCACTCTACGGCCACGAGGTGGCGTTCTCGAAGATTCTGGACGGCAACGTTCAGATGCCCGACCAGAGCGCAGCCCGGCAGTTCGTGGACACGGTGAATCACGCGGTGGAGAGAGCGAGCCGGTAGCGGAAAGCAGGAAAAGGGAAGCGGGGCCTCGCGCGGGTGCGGGGCCTTTTGCTTTTCGGGAGCCCCATCGAGCAGCCGTTAGCGAGCCCGGTTCTTCGAACGCAGGCGCTGCCGGAGACTCCCGCGGCGATTCAGTTCCCTGAATACCGGACGTGGCAGCAGCCACGCGAAAGCCAAGAAGAAGATGCCAACGATTCCGGCTGTGATCCAGCCGAGGATGGTGTTGGCGCGGCTCGGTTTCTCCACGTTCCGGGTCAGCTCTCGGGGGTGAGTTCGAGATCTTCGAAGCGACGGAGTTTGTAGATCGCGACCGAGAGGATCCACGCCAGCGCGAAGATGGCGATGATGAAGTAGCCGAGGACGCCGAAGTTGGAGTTCAGCCGCTCGATGAAAGCCCAGAAGCCGCCCTGCAAGTGGAGGTGTCCGCCGATCAGGCCCAGCGCCTCGATGCCTCCGACCACCAGGGCAACCAGCACCGAGACCGAGGTGATGGTGAGGTTGTAGTAGAGCTTGCGAATCGGCTTGATGTACGCCCAGCCATACGCCCCGAGCATGAGGATGTTGTCCGTCGTATCGATCAGCGACATGCCCGCGGCGAAAAGCGCCGGAAAGACCGCGATGGACCACAGGGGCAGGCCGCGCGACGCTTCTGCAGCGGAGAGGCCGAGGAGCCCGATCTCGCTGGCCGTATCGAAGCCGAGCCCGAAGAGGAAGCCGAGCGGATACATGTGACGGCTCTGGCGGATCATGGCAAAAACCGGACGGAAGATGCGCGCGAGAAATCCACGGCTGTTGAGCAACAGGTCCAGGTCCTCATCCACATACGGTTCGCCGCGGCGGACGCGCGTGAACGTGGCATACACGTGGCGCAGGATGACGAGATTGACTACCGCGATGCCGAGCAGGAAGAGCGCGGAGACGCTGGTGCCGATCACGCCGCCGATGGTGCGGTAGTGGTCGAGGTGCTTCTGCAGGCCGAGGGCGACGGCGGCCAGCCCCAGAGATCCGAGAACGACGACGGTCGAGTGTCCGAGGGAAAACATAAAGCCGACGGCGACCGGGCGTTTGCCCTCCTGCATCAGCTTGCGGGTGACGTTGTCGATGGCGGCGATGTGGTCGGCGTCCACGGCGTGGCGCAGGCCAAAGGAGTATGCGAGGAAGGCCGTGCCGAGCAGGACGGGGAAGCGATGGAAAGCGAGCACCGCCCACAGCCAGGCCGCTCCGTTGAAGACGAGCAGAATGCCGTAGATGCCGATGACTTTGCTGCGGACGTGTTCCGCGTGGTCGTTGAAGAGATGGCGAAGGGCAGGCATCCTTCCTACAGGGTAAAGCGTGCCGGGAGGACGGTACAGCGATCGTTCCAGGCGCCAGGCTGCCTGCGCGGCTAGCTGGACTGAATGGGTTTCGAGACGGACTCGAGCGATTTGCCGGCAGCTTCCACTCCGAAGCTCCATTCGCATACGGCGCCGGCCAGCATCAGGGCGGCTCCGATGCAATAGCCGATCCCCACGTGCCACCGGGAGCCGGAGGCGATCAGGTTTCCGAAGAGGAGCGGCGCCGCGACGCCTCCCACCAGAGTGCCGATGGCGTAAAAGACGGCAATCGCGAAGGCTCGGATTTCGAGGGGAAAAATCTCGCTGACGGTCAGATAGGCGGCGGAGGCGGCCGACGAAGCGACGAAGAAGACCGCGGCGAAGCAGGCGTCCAGCCCGACGACGCCGAAGGAATTGAACGCGAAGGGAAAGACGGTGGCGATGAGAGCCGCCCCGGAGACGGCATAGCAAATCGCGATCATCGGCTTGCGTCCCACTTTGTCGAAGAGGCTTCCCAGCGTCAGCGGACCTACGAAGCTGGCGATGGCGAAGGGGAGCAGGTGCAGAGGCATGCGCCGATCGGTCACGCCATAAAACTGCTTCACCACCAGACCGAAGGTGAAGAAGACGGAATTGAAGAAGAATGACTGGCCGACCATCAGCACCAGCGCCAGGAACGAGCGCTGGCGATTGTCCCTGAGCATGGAGCGGAACACATCGCCCCATGGAGTGTGGTTGCGGGTGTGCAGCTTCAGCGGCTCGCCCTCAGGTCGGGGCAGGTCGCGGCCTTTCCCGGCGCGCTGCTCGATCGCGCCCACAATCTTCTCGGCATCCTTTTCTTTGCCGCGGAGCATGAGCCAGCGGGGGCTTTCCGGCACTTTGAGTCGCAGCAGGAGCACTCCGATGCCGAGGACGGCGCCGGTACCAAAGGCGATGCGCCAGCCCAGGTTGTTGGAGAGCAGGTGCCCGTTGAGCAGGGCAAAGGAAGCAAGGCTCCCGACGACGGCGCCCACCCAGAAGGTCGCGTCCACGATGAGGTCGACGGTGCCGCGGACTCTGCCCGGGATCAGCTCGTCGACTGCGGAATTGATGGCGGCGTATTCGCCTCCGATCCCAAGACCGGTGAGGGCGCGGAAAACGGCGAAGGAAAGGAAGTTCCACGAGAGGGCCGTGGCGGCGGTGGCGAGGCAGTAGGTTGTGAGGGTGACGAGGAAGAGCTTGCGGCGTCCCAGCCAGTCGGTGAGCCAGCCGAAAAGGATCGCCCCGCAGACGGCTCCGATGAGATAGGTGGTGGCGCCGGCTGTGACCTGCTGCGGGCTGAGAGCGAGTCCGTTCTTTGCTTCGAGAATTCCCGCAAGCGATCCGGCGAGCGTGACCTGGAGTCCGTCGAGGAGCCAAGAGGTGCCGAGCGCGGTGACGATCAGCCAGTGCCAGCCGCTCCAGGGCAGGCGGTCGAGCCGCGCGGGCACGGAGGTTTCGATCATGCGGCCTTCATTGTTCGTGCGGCCGCTGGAGTGCTGAGGCTGAGAAGAGGGCTGGGCGGCCATGAGGGGTCAGAGGTTCTCGTGGGGGATGACGCTGATGGCGCCGTTGCGCTCGATGACGGCGTATTTGATTTCGGCCAGGGAGCGGAAGCCTTTTTCGCGAGCGGCGGCCATGACATCGTCGGGATCGACGCGCAGGCCGTCCATCACTTCAACCTGCCACTCTCCATCGCGGAGGATGACCATGGGGACGCCGTCGATCCATGCGCCGATGCGCGGGATGCGGACGCGCGCCAGCGCCACGAGGCGATGAACGAGGCCGACGGTGATGATCGCGCAGGTGCAGTTGGTGAGGCTGTGATCGTTCCCAACCGTGGCCAGGATGATGACGCCGCCGATGAGGAAGACGATGACGAACTCGAAGGGTGTCAGCTGGGCGCCTGGCCGGCGGACGAGCACACGGACGGTGAGCAGCAGAAACAAGTAGCCGGCGATGGCGTGAACGATGGTGTACATGGGTCAGGGCATCACCACCACGCGCTCGGTGAGCTGATCGCCGAGTACGGGCAGGCGGAGGGTGAAATGCTGCACGCCGACGTGGGAGGACTCCAGAGCAAATTCGGCTGAGTCCGGATGCTCGCCCGCAGGCCACGTGTAGAGAATGCCATCGCCGGTGAGCACAGAAGAGGCGGGCTGAGGGATGATGCGCTGGTTGCCGAGGCTCTTGATGATGCTCTGGCTCACCCATAGCTCGATGTGGCCGTTGTGGACGGCGTTGGCGCCGAAGTGGATTGAGACGATGGCGGGCGTCTGGAAGCGTTCGACGCGGTCGTACTGGAGATTCATGGCTCCGTCGGCGGTCTTGTCGCGAGCGTGCGCGAGCGGTCCCCGGCCCAGCAGCCCGGAGAGATCGAGGAGCAGGATGAGCGAGAAGAGCGCCCAGACGATGTGTTCGAAACGCCACCAGCGGCGCTGGAATTCGATGTCTTCCCCGACAGCCAGCTCGTTGCCGACTTTCGGGATGTTTTCTTCGACGGGACGAGTACGCACGGGCGAGGTCATGGGGGTCTCTGTGGATCAGGATTCGTTTTCCTGCTGCCCGGGCCGTTCGTCGCGGTGCTCCGATTCCCGCGCGGGAACCACCGAGATGGCGCCGCTGCGTTCCAGCACAGCCCAGGAAATGCGGTTGACGTCGGTCAGGCCCTTCTCGCGCACCGCGGCGAAGACGTCGTCCCGCGAGAAGCTCTCCCGGCTGAGCGTTTCGCTGTACCAGCGGTTCCTGCCGAAGAGCACGAGCGGGGTTCCGTCCAGGAAAAGGCCGAAATGCGTGGAGCGGCGACGAACGAGGATCAGCACGAAATGGCAGGAGGCGACGGTGATGATCTGCACGAACGCGTTGGTGAGAGAACGATCGTTGCCGACCATGCCGGTGAGCGTGAGGCCGCCAATGAAGAAGATGAGGACGAAATCAAAGGGAGCCATCTGCTTACCCGGGCGGCGGCCCACCACGCGGACCATCAGCACCAGGAAGAGATAACCGAAGATTGCCCTGAAGACCGCAGCCATAATCCGGAAGAGCAGACGTTGGTTGAGAGCGGGTTCTCCGGGAGTTTGGTTGGATGGAGAGCCTCCTGGCGCATTGCGGCGCGAGGCGCACGAGGCGGTGCGATCCGTTTGCGCCGGGACGCATCCAAGCAGATGCGGATTTCCCCCAGGAGAGAGAAATGGCAGAAACGAAGAATCCTGCATTGAAGGAACTGATCGACGGTCTGCAGAAGGACCTGTCGCGCGAGTATCAGGCGATCATCGCGTACACGGTGTACAGCAACGTGCTCAAAGGCGCGCAATGGATGAGCATTGCCGGCGAACTGCACAAGCATGCCGGCGAGGAACTGGCCCACGCCATGACCATTGCCGATCAGATCGACTACCTCGGTGCGGTGCCTAATGCGACCCCGCTGCCGGTGAAGCTGTCGGACAAGGCCGAGGAGATGCTGCGCTTCGACCTCGACAACGAGACGGAGACGATCCGCCAATACCGCAGGCGCGTGCGCCAGGCCGAGGCGGTCGGGCACTATGCGCTGGCCGAGCAGATCCGGCAGATTATCGCCCAGGAGCAGGAGCATCAGCACGATCTGGCGACGGCGCTCGGCGAAGATGTGCCGCACGTGCTCGAAGAAGGAGCATAAAGGTAGCCGGTAGCCGGTGGCCGGTTGCACGCGTGGCGCACAACTCTTTCGGGTTGGGCGCCATCCCCATTCCCATGGCGAAACGAATGCGGTGGATGACGGCGGTGCTGGGGGCGGCTCTGATGGTGGCTCCCGGCTATGGGATCGCGCTGGCGCAGAGCGATTCCGGTACGAGCGCGAAGCAGGATATGAAGCAGGCGGGGCGCGACACCAAAGCTGGCGCGAAGGACGCGGGTCGTGGCGTGAAGAAGGGCACGAAGGGCGCCTGGCACTCCACGAAAAAAGGCTCGAAGAAGGCGTGGAAGAAAACGAAGAACACCACCAAAGGCGCGGCGAGGGGTGCAAAGCAGGGTGCGCAGCAGCCGCAGTGAAGCGGCCGGCCGCGGGGCATGGCGCAGGCCGCGGGAATCATGCAGATTGTCCCTGAAAAGGGGCGCCGGTGACGGGTGGCGGCTTTTTGCCGCCATTTTCCTGTATTCGAGGATTCCGTTGACAGTGTTGGGGCGGCTTCATACCCTTGGAGCATGGAAGTGCTTCTGCCAGAAGAACTCGAAGCGAAACTTAGCCGTCTCGCCGCAGAGCAGGGCCGCGACCGAGGCGCTTTGGTGGTCGAAGCCGTGGAGCGAATGGTCGATCACGATGCCTGGATTGTCGCCGAGGTTGAAAAAGGTCTGGCAGATATAGAGCGGGGAGCGATGCTCAGTCACGAGGGATTGGGCAGCCGGCTGGAAGACCGATTACGGCAACGGCGAATATCCTGATACAGCTGCGATGGACGGAGGCGGGGCGCCATCGACCTCGAACGTGTCTCCGACTATCTCTTCGAACAAACCCCTCTTCATGCAGAGCGGTTATCGCTGGCCCTTTATCGCGCTCCTGAAATACTCCTGCGGATGCCGCTTGCCGGTCGAGTTGGCAGGAAGCCGGGAACACGTGAACTGGTGCTGACACCTCTTCCGTGGATCGTGGCTTACGTCGTGCAAGACGATTCCATCGACATCGTGCGCGTGCTGCACGGCGCTCAGCGCTGGCCTTAGACCACCCGCACGCAGAAGAACTGCCCCAGTCCGATCGTGAACAGGAAGCAGCCGTAGAGCGCGTGCTCCAGCGAAGAGACCGCGAGCGAGCGCGTGTTCTCGTAGCGCACCGCGAACAGGATGCCGCCCGGCAAGGTGAGCGCCAGCGCAATCCAGTTGCGAAAGACGATGTGCATCAGGGCAAACGTGGCGCCACTCGCGAAGATCAGCATGGCCGACCGGGTGCGCGCATCGGAAAAGGCGGTTTCCAGCAGCGGCTCGTAGCGATGGAAGATAAAGGCGCGGTAAATCAGGCCCTGGGGATAAACGGAAAAGAGCGGATAGCCCACCATGAGCATCGCCCAGAGGCCGGGATGGACGCGGACCATCGTGAAGATCAGGCCGCGAGCGCAGAGCCGGACGAGGACGCCGATGAGGAGCACGCCAACCGCGAAGAGCGAGAGGATCTGCGGCAGCCGGCTGCGCAGCGGGGCAAGGTTCCACAACGCGCGCCGGTCGAAGCTCGGGTCGCGGAGCAGCACGATGAGGCAGTAAAGCGCCACCGCCCACAGCAGGGGCATCGGCGGGATGTGCGTGGCCACGCGAAAGAAGAGAGCCAGCGGAATCGCGATGAAGAGGAGCAGAAATTCAGCAGCAAGAAGAATCCGGGCCGCGTGGGTGCCGGCCCTGGCGAGGGCGAAGGCGGGAGCGGCGGGGCTGAGGCGGGGGTCTTCAGAAGCCAGCGAGGGATCGGGCGACATCTCAGCTTTGAGACGGCACGCGGACGGAAAGAGTCACGAAAAATTCACAATAGCCCGGCAGCTGCGACGGCGGTCGGCGCCGAAAGGAAATCGGACTACTGGGGAACGGCGGGCTGGATCTTGCGGCTCGAAGGCTGGTCGGAGAAAATCTTGCCGTCGCGAATATGCACGATGCGGTGGGCGTACTCGGCGATGTCCGCTTCGTGGGTCACCAGCACAATCGTGTTGCCCTTCCTGTGCAGGTCGTCGAACAGGGCCATGATCTCGACGCCGGTTTTGGAATCGAGGTTGCCGGTAGGCTCGTCGGCCAGGATGATGGATGGATTGTTGATGAGGGCGCGGGCGATGGCGACGCGCTGGCGCTGCCCGCCGGAGAGCTCGTTCGGCTTGTGGTTCATGCGCGTGTCGAGGTTCACGGCCGTGAGCGCCGCTTTCGCACGCTGAATGCGCTCTTCGGCCGGAGTGCCGTTGTAGATGAGCGGCAGTTCGACGTTATGCAGCGCCGTGGCGCGGGCGAGCAGGTTGAAGGTCTGGAAGACGAATCCGATTTCCTTGTTGCGGATGCGGGCCAGCTCGTCGTCGTTCAGTTCCGAGACGAGGTGGTCGTTCAGCCAGTATTTGCCGTTGCTGGGCGTATCGAGGCAGCCGATCAGGTTCATCAGCGTCGACTTGCCCGATCCGGAGGGGCCCATGATCGCCACGTACTCGTTGCGGCAGATGTGCAGGTTGATGCCCTGGAGGGCGTTCACCTGCTCCGAGCCCATGTCGTAGGTTTTCCACAGGTCCTCGACGACGATCATGTCGTTCGTACAGCCGGTCGGCTGGGGCCGGACCTGGCCCTGAATTGAGGTTTCTGCCGCCATGAGGGCTCCTGTTGCCATGCTGATGGTACGCCTTGGGAGAGGACGCGGTTCCCGGCGCCCGCGATCAGGATGAGGAATTGTTCTGCGGCGCGGCCAGGGTCGTGTCCTGTTTGACCAGAGAGTTCTCCTTGAGGTCGCGCAGGACGCGATAGGTGCCGGTTACGATGCGATCGCCCGCCTTCAGGCCGCTCGTGACTTCGATATCGGTGGCGCCGGTAATGCCCGTGTTCACGGGCACGAAGTGGACGCGATCCTTGCCTTTCACCTTGGTCACGACAAAGACGCCCTGGACTTCCTGTGCCGGCTGCGCGTTGTTCGTTGCCGCCGCCACGGTCGAGTTGGAGGATCCCGGCGTCGTGGTGTCGTTCAGGTGCTTCGGGTCGCGCATGGTCAGCGCCTGGATCGGCACCGCGACGATGTTGTCCTTCTTCGCGGTGGTGATCTTCGCCGTGCAGGAAAGACCGGGGCGCAGCTCATCCGAAGGATGATCCAGGGTGACGACCACCTTGAAGTCCTTGGCCTCTTCGACGCCGGTCGTCGACTGGCTGGTCGAGACGCCGGTGGAGCGGAGGAGCGCCTGATCGCCGACTTCGGTGACATGGCCTTTGAAGATCTTGCCGGGCAGCGCATCGACCGTCACATCGGCTTCCTGGCCGTCGGCGACATTGACGATGTCGGTCTCGTCGACCTTCACCTCCGCCGTGATGATCGACATATCGGCGAGGGTCATCAGCGTCGAGCCTTCGGTGTTCTGGATGCCGGTGACGACCATCTCGCCTTCACGGATCGGCATATTCGTGACGATCCCGTCGAAGGGGGCCACAGCGATGGTCCGGTTCAGGAGATCCTCGTTGACCTTCAGGGTGGCTTGCTGCGTATCGAGGTGGCCGCGGGCCGAGGCGGTCTGCGCGCGCGCCTGGGCCAGTCCGGCTTCCGCCTGCTGCAGGCCGGCGACATCCAGGTCGTAGGCGGCCTTTTTGGCGTCGAAGTCCTGCCTGGACATCACCTGGGCCTGAAGGAGGGCCTGGGCGCGCTGATAATCGAGCCTCTTCTGCTCCAGGTCGGCTTTGGCGTGGGCTACGTTGGCCTCGGCCGTCTTTTCCGCCGCGATGTACGAGTTGATGTCGGTGCGGGCGGCCGAGATATTGGCCTCCTGCGCGGCGACATTGGCCTTCTGCTGCACATTCTCGATGGTGGCCAGCGTCTCGCCCGTCCGGACGTGGTCACCCTCGCTTACATAGAAGCGGGTGACGCGGCCCATGGCATTGGCGCCGACGTTAACGTAGTTCTTGGGCCGAATCTGGCCGGTGGCGCTGACAACGGAAACGAGGTTCTCCCGGGTAACGGTACCGATAAGAACTTTGGTGTAGCCGGACTGGGCCCGAATGACCGTAAACGCCACAATGGCCCCGAAAACCACGACAGCACCGATGACAAGCAGAATCTTTTTCAACGCAATATTCCTTCGCGAACGTGTACGCAAATCCGGAGGGGACGGTTCCCTGAGCTCCCGGCGTCAGACTCGGGCGTTCTGTTACGCAGGGACTCCCCGGCAGCGGAACGGTCGAGCCTGTTCCGGGGAATCGGTCGCGCGGAGGTACCCTGCGTTGCCGGAAGAAATTTCCACGCCATGATAACAGGTTGGTATCGCCGTTCGTCTGTTGGGAGCAGGGGTTGTGACGGGCCGCACCGGGCGGGATGGAGCAGAAGGAATCGCTTGAAAGGGCTGCTCCCGGCTCGTAGAATAGAGTGCACCCCCGAAGGAGCAGTAGCCGGCGTATGTCCTGGAGTCGTTTCTCCGTCCCGTCCGCGGTTCTGATTGCAGTGCTGGCCGGTGCCGGCACGATCAAGGTTCACGCCCAGAGCCAGGATCAGAATCAGGATTCAGTCCAAAACTCGCAGGACCAGCAGGATCCCCTGAAGCGGAAGCTCTCCGACAAGGAGCGATTCAAGCAGCAGAAAGAGCTGCATCAGGAGTTGAGCACTGCTTACAAGAAGTGGCTGGATCAGGACGTGCGCTGGATCATCACCGACCAGGAGCGCAAAGCCTTTCTGAGCCTGAGCAACGACGAGGAGCGGGACGCGTTCATCGAGCAGTTCTGGCGGCGGCGCAATCCCAACCCGGATTCTCCTGAGAACGAATACCGCGAAGAGCATTATCGCCGCATCGCCTACGCCAACGAGCACTTTGCCGCCGGCAAGCCGGGCTGGATGACGGATCGCGGCATGATCTACATCAAGTACGGCAAGCCGGACTCGATCGATTCGCACCCGAGCGGCGGCACCTACGAGCGGCCGATCGATGAGGGCGGCGGCGAGACCTCCACCTTCCCCTTCGAAACCTGGCACTACCGGTACCTGGAAGGGATCGGCGAAAACATCGATATTGAGTTTGTCGATACGTGCATGTGCGGTGACTACCACATGACCATCGACCGCTCCGAGAAGGACGCCCTGCTGCACGTGCCCAACGGCGGCGAAACGCTCTACGAGCAGATGGGCATGGCCAAGAAGGCCGACCGCTTCAAGGGTGGGCTGGAGAACCTGGGGCCGGGGCCGGATTCGGCCGGCAACCAGAGCAAAGAGTTCGACCGCATCGAACTCTACGCCAAGCTCGAAGCGCCCCCGGTGGTGAAGTTTAAGGATCTGAGCCTGGCGGAGTTTCTGTCCAGCCATAAGGTGCTCACCGGTCCCTTCTTCCCGTTCGAGGTGCGGACGGATTTTGTGAAGGTCACCGACGACACGGTCCTGGTCCCCATCACGCTGCAGATCAAGAACCGGGACATTACGTTCAGCTCCAAGGACGGGGTTTCGAAGGGGGATGTGAGCATCATCGGGCGGATTTCGACCATCACCGACCGCGTGGTGCAGAGTTTTGAGGATCCGGTGGAGGCGGGGCCGTATCCGGCCGAACTGCTGCCGCGGGAGATGCAGGGGTCGTCCCTGTACTGGAAGGCATTCCCGCTGCGCCCCGGGCGCTACCGCATCGACATCGCGATCAAAGACGTGAACAATCCGGACCATGTGGGGATCTGGGCCCAGGCGATTACCGTGCCGCGCTACGACGACGATCACCTCGCGACATCGTCGCTGATTCTGGCGGACAAGATGGAGCGGGTGCCGTCCAAGGATATCGGGGCGGGGAATTTCATCATCGGCAATACCTTTGTGCGGCCGCGGGTGACCACCAATCCGGCATCGCCAGCGACGTTCCACCGGAACCAGAATCTGAACTTCTGGATGCAGGTATATAATCTCGGCCTGGACGAGAAGAGCAAGCAGAACAACGCGAAAATCGTGTACCAGATTCTGAATGCAACGACGAACAAGTCGGTTCTGGACGCGACGGAAGACTCGAAGAAGCTGAGCCCGAATTCGGACCAGCTGACGCTGGAAAAATCACTCCCCCTTGCAAGTCTGGAGCCTGGAAAGTACATCGTGAAGATCAGCGTGGATGACGACGTAACGCGGCAGCAGATTGCGCAGTCGGCGCCCTTTACGGTGGAATAGGCACGGAAAGGCGTTCCCGGCGCCCCACGTCCGGAAACGCAGGCGCTTCAGCGGCCGCAAGAGCCGCGAGGCAGGAAAGGCTTTAGGGAGCAGCGCCAGGAGCAAGACACTTACTGACCGAGTGAGCCGACGTACCCCCATTTCCGTACCCACGCTGATTGCGCTGGCCGTGTTGTGCGCGGCCGGAGTGCAGGCGAGCGCCCAGAGCAACAGTCTCAGCGGCGTGATTCGCGACAGCCATGGCGCCCCTCAGGCCGGAGCTGCGGTGGAACTGCTGCGGCCGGACTTCTCGGTCGTGGCCGAGGCCTTCACCGACGAGCGCGGCCGGTACCGGCTGGAGGGCGTCCTTCCCGGCATCTACGAAGTGAAAGTCTCGGGCGCCATGTTCCTGCCCACCCTGCGGGAGAACCTGCAGGTGATGGGTGGTACGAAGCTGGTCGTCAACCTGACGCTCAACACGCTGTATGAGGCATTCCGCTGGCTGCCGGCAAAACCGCGCCAGGCCGACGAGCCCAAAGATGACTGGACCTGGACGCTCCGGCTCTCCGCGAACCGGCCGTTGCTGCGCCTGCTGCAGGATGGCCCGCTGGTGGTGGTTTCCAGCGGAGATGGCGCGGCGCCGGAACTGAAAGCCCGCGTCACGGTCCGTGGCGGCGAGAGCGGCTTCGGCGACGGCGGCCTGCACAATGACTTCGAGATGGAGCGGACCCCCGACGACGGGCGCGCGATGATCTTCCGCGCCGACCTGAGCCAGGGAAGCATCGGCCAGCCGATCGATCCGGCCATCAACGCGATGGTGGGCTACGAGCAACAGCTGGCCCTCGGCCGCACCTTCCGCACCATCGGCGCGATCGAATCGCGGCCAGACATCGTGGGCGGACCCGGCGGCCAGGGGTTGCAGGCGATCGAAATGCGCACCGGCCAGACGATGAACTTCGGCCCCGCGGTGCAGGCCGAGTTCGGCGACGAAACGGCGGGTATCCGCCTGGGCAATACCATCGTTGCTAACCACCCCTTTGCAGCCGTCACGGTGCATCGCGGCGCCACGTTCGTTTCCTACCGCGTCTCCACCGCGCCGGGGATTCAGAGCGTCGACGATCTGGACCGGGAAGCCACCGTCGAGCCGATGCTCGGCCAGCGCAACGGCCAGCTGCAGCTGGAGCAGGGTCTGCACCAGGAACTGGTCGCCGGTAAAGGTGAGGGCGACACGCGCGTCAAGGTAGCCGTGTGGCACGAGCAGGTGAACAACCCCGTTGTCACGGGCGGCGGTACGATCTCCGCAGCCGACTGGGCCAGCGGCAATCTGCTGTACGACCAGACCAGCGACCTGCTGCGGGTGAGCGGCGAAAACTACACCGGCAATGGCATGCTGAGCGAAGTGGAGCAGCGCGTCAACGGCAGCACGTGGATCTCGTTCGAGGTTGCACTCGGCGCGGCCCTGGCCATGACCGACACCCCCTCGGGCACCAGCAGCCTCGACCAAGCGCTCAGCAGCATGAAAGCGCGAGAGACGCCCATGTTCGCCGCCGGCGTTCACGGTAAGCTGCAGTCCACCGGAATGCAGTGGCGGGCGTCCTATCGCTGGCAGAACCCGGGGACCCTGACCGCCGTCGATGCATTCAGCGACGGCACAGAGGCGCCCTATCTGAGCCTCCTGGTGCGCCAGCCGATTCGTTACCGGCACATGATCCCCAAGGGGGTTGAGGCGCTGGTGGACGTGCGCAACCTGCTGGCCGAGGGCTACCGGCCCTTCCTTTCCAGCGACGGCAGCACGCTGTATTTCGCTGAGGCGGCGCGGTGCGTGCAGGGTGGACTGTCGTTCACGTTTTGAACGGGGAAACGAAGAGCGGCCGATCTGACACGGCCGATCCACGCCCATACCAGAAGGCCGCAGAGCCGCTCGGCGGCGTCTCCCCGGGCCGTTTTTGCAGCTCCGGAACCATCGATTGCGCATGCTATAGTGAGAAGAGGAACGGTGGAGAATTTCTCGCCTGCGGGGCCACCCGCAGAGGCCGGACCGCAGTGGACGCGTAGCTCAATTGGCAGAGCATTCGACTCTTAATCGACAGGTTGAAGGTTCGATTCCTTCCGCGTCCACCATATTGACTTCCAGCGTCCGAAAGGTACATTTCTCCAGGAAAGCGCTGCGAGAGGGAGCATTCCTGTGCGCCTCGCTGTTGTCTTTCGGTTCTGCGTTCTGCCACGGCAACATCCGGGTTGAAAGAAAGGCTTCCGGCAGAGACAGAAACCACGTGGCGTTGCGATTCACCGCAATGCCAGCAGACACGATGCCGCCCCCGCAAAACCAGTCGGTAGTCAAGGCCGATCAGGAACCCGGATCGACGGCAGACGCGCAACTGAACGCCTGCATCAGCGCTCTCTCCGGACTGGGCGGTGGCACATGCGATGCAACAGGCTACGGACATTCCACCCAAATCATTGCAGCAACGGTAAGGACCGCCCCGAACGTTGATCTCCTGATGAGTACAGCAACCACCTTTCAGCCTGGCTCCGCTACGGTGGATATGTTTTCGGTTGCTGAGAACTCCGGTATGGAAGGTCTCACAGTCGATGCCCTCGAAGTTAACCACTATACAGGCAGGGTGGTGAAATTCATTGGGAACTGCCTTCAGTCGGATCGATGCTACCTTCGCGACTTCAATCTTCTCAACGGAACCAATGGCACCAACCCGCAAACCGGCACCGCGATTTTGCTGGAGGCGTCCTCAGGAAATAATGGCCTTTTCTTCGTGGACCTCGGACCCGGGAAGATCACCGGCTTCCTGAATGGAATCATTCTTAGGTCAACAGGTGTGATCGGCAGCGGCAATGCGGTAAACGATACGAAAGTCCACAACGTCACGATCACCAATGCGGTTCATTGCATCACGCTCGAGTCACATCCCGGCGATGTAGAGGGCAACACATTCGATCAGGTTAGCTGCGAAGCGGGGGGTGGAAACATCGCCAACGCGACCGGATTTGTGGTCAGGGGTCAATCTGGCTCGAAGGACAAAGCGAACCTCTTTATCAATGGCAATATCTGGGACTACGGTGCGGGCTCAGTAAAACAGACATCCTATCTCTTCGATTCCGCCAGTTCGGTGAACTGGTTACAGGCGAACATTACCGCGGGGTCAAGGGATAACTCCGCCGATGCCGGAAGGAACAATCAGATATGGAATCTTGGTTTTCCTCTTCAGATTAAACAGGTCGGCATTCAACAACTGGAGATCGCGCCGAAGGTGGGCTATACCAGATATTGGCTTACCACCAATGGGGTCGCCAACGAGGTTTGCCTCTCTAACGGTGAATCTCCTGGAATTAGTCCGGTCTGTA
>JBKICP010000216.1:0-10211 GCA_046567085.1 Acidobacteriota bacterium | reverse complement strand
GCTTCAGGTGACATGAACCTGCCATCCGGGGCAAAATACAAAATCGGCGGCAAATCACTCCTGTCCTCTTCACCACAGATACCAGGCACGTGCGCACCGGGTATGCTCTGGATTAATCCCAAACCGACGAGCGCGAACGACGTGATCGCTGTGTGCTTTCCGGCAAACAGATTTATTTATTTGAAAATTCGCTGACGGCTTCATTCGGTCTGTCGCGACTCAGCATTGCGAGCTTTTCAATGGCCTGTGATACCCTACACCCAAACCGCTCGACGAATCGCAAAAGATGAGCCTTCGCCGCACGAATTTCTGATGGCAGAGACGCTGATAATTCGGCTAATCTCGCTCTTTTGCCAGGCAAGCTGCGGTGGCGGGTTTCTCCTGGCCAGTAACGGTCAAAACAAGGTGCTTCCGGAATCTGGCGATGAGATGGTTTGGTTATCGATATCGGCTGACGCACGCAATTGCTGAAAACGTGATTGCTATGCTCCCCAAGCTCATTCCGCGTGAGCGAGAGCAGGTGCGAGCAGTAAAACCGGAGCGCATCCTGGTGCTGAAGTTCGGAGGCATGGGGGAAGCCGTATTGGCGCGATCCCTGCTGGATGCGCTGCTCGAAAGAAACCCCACTCTCATCATCGATTATTTGGTGGAGCGCCGCACACTGGAGGCGATGACCCTCGGCAGAACCGGAAGTCGGATTTTCCATTACTCACCGTCGGCGGATGGATTGAGGACGGCGTGTCGCGTGTTGCGAGATGTGCGGCAAAACTGTTACGACGCGGTAGTGGATTTCGAACAGCACTCCCTGCTGACAGCATTTTTCTGCAGGGCGACGTCGGCCCCGCTTCGCGTAGGTTTCATCCCTTCAGTTTCTAACGATCGTGACCGCTTGTTGACGCATGCAGTGCCTCTGAACGAAAGCGATTCGATGTGGTCTGCATTTGTCCGCTTAGGCCGAGTTCTGGATCCGGGGCTACCGGAGATGCTGACCACTACACCGTTGCCCACTTCGCCCGAGGCAGAACGCTGGATGGACGAGTGGTGGACCGCAAATGTGGGCGGGAAAGCAGAACATCCCGTGGTGGCAATGCACCTTGGAGTCGGTCCCAGCGCTCAGTATCGCCGCTGGCCCCTCTCACGCTTCAGCCAGTGTGCCGCAGCGCTCAGGGTCCGCTATTCGGGACTCACAATCTTACTTACCGGAGCGGCCGCGGAGCGAGAGATGATGGGCGAGTTCCGTCAATCCTTTCCAGGAAAATCCGTCGAAGCCGCCGACCTCGGCACTCTGGAACGAACCTGCGCACTCTTGCGCCGCTGCGATTTGCTTCTGAGTGCCGATACTGGCATCATGCATCTCGCCGCCGCTATGGGAACCCCTACGGTAGGACTCTTCGGGCCGAATACTCCGCGATGCTGGGCTCCGGTGGGTCGGCACGCCACATGGGTTTGTACGACCGGGCAGAGTTGTAGTCCCTGTATCAACAGCTACCGCAGGAGCATCCCGGAACGCTGCACGGCGGTTCAGGAGGGTGCCTGCATGTGGGATATTGGCGTACAGGATGTTCTGCGGGCGGTCGACAGAGTTATTGGCAATGGAGCGCCTTACCGGTCGTGATCGCAGCTAGGGAGGAACGATGGACCGCAAACGCGCGCTCCTTGTGAGGTTCGGCGCCATCGGCGATGTGATCATGGTCATCCCGGTAGCACACGAGCTTGTTCGCCGAGGATTCGAAATCGACTGGCTGTGCGGCACGGGAGTGCAGCCGCTACTGGAGTGCTATTCCTGGGTCAAATCCCATCCGGTGAACGAGGCAGCGATCCTCACGGGAAGCACATGGCAGCGGGCACGCACGGTTGCAGGCGTCTGGAGTTCTCTCCTTGGGCGACGGTATGATCTGTGCGCGACCCTCTATTACGACCAGCGATATCTCGCCCTGACTCTTCCCGTGCGGGCGCGCAGGAAAGTCAGGCTTTCGCAACGGTCCAGAGCGGCGACACTGCTTGCGGGAAGAAGCTACACAGATGAATTCGCCAGAATCGTGCTTGGGATTGAAGATGGTCCCAGCAATACCAGTTTGTCTCCCAAGCGCCCCGATTGCCTGCCGCCTTCGCCGCTGCCGGAGAAGAACGCACTGCGGCGCGTAGCCCTGATTCCAGGGGGTGCCTCCAACCTGCGTGCGCAGCAGATTTTGAAACGGTGGCCGGTGGAGTTCTATGTGTCGTTGGCAAAGAACCTTCTCCAGCGCGGATGGGAAGTTTTGCTGGTTGGCGGTCCGGACGACACATGGGTCCTTCCCTCCTTCGCGGAACTGAATGTTCGCAATTGCATCGGCAAACTATCTCTTTCGCAGGTAATCAGCGTCTGCGACACTTGTGACGTAGTTGTGTCCCACGATACGGGGCCCATGCATCTTGCCGGCCTCAGCAGAGCGCGACTGGTGGGGCTGTTCGGTCCAACCGATCCGGGCAACTTTCTGCCGCGGCGACCTGGTGTGATTGGACTTTGGGGGGGGCAAGGCTACGCCTGCCGCCCCTGCTACAACGGCAGGGGCTTCGCGCCCTGCCAATCTGCAGGCTGCATGCGAGAGATCTCCCCTGATCTGGTGCTGGAGCAACTGGATCGACTGCTCCAGAGTGACTGCCTAGAAGCGAAAACGGTCTCGTTCACTGCCTGAGCGCAAATTCGTGCGGACGCCTGCTCTTCTGCTCAATTTGCACTGCCTGCTTTGTCAGCTCGGGAAAGCCGATCGACCCAGTACTCCAGCAGGTCGGTCAGCGTGCGCTCCAGCGAAATCCGGGGAGCCCAGCCTAGGTCGCTACGGATTCTGGCAGGATTGCCACCCGAGTACAGGATCTCTCGTCTCCTCAGCTTTGCGGGATCGAGTTCGGTGGTCACCGAAACCCCGGCAATCGCAGCCAGTCGGGCCACAATTGATTCCATCTGTACCATCGAGCCGGAGCAAACGTTGTACACTTCCCCAGGCTTGCCACGCTCAGCCAGCAGCGCGTATGCGCGGACCACGTCACGAACATCGCTGATATCGCGATGCGGCTCAAGCGGACCGGTTCGAAGGTGAATGCCAGTTCGATGGACGACTCCTTCGGCAATCGCTCGCGCAAATTCCGGACACGCAAACGAAGGAGACTGTCCCGGCCCCGTGTGATTGAAGGGCCGGGCGATCACGACCTCAACGCCGAAATCTTCGTAGTAGCAGCGCGCCAGTTGTTCTCCAATGAATTTGCTGGAGGCGTAAGGCGAACCCGGGTGAACAGGATCGGACTCGGAAAAACCCTCGTTCGGAGATTCGATATCGCCATACATATTGCCTGTGCTCACAAACAGGACTCTGCATCCTGAATTCCTCCGCCGCACCGCCTCGAGAAGATTGAGGGTTCCACCCACGTTCGTGTCGAAGGTCGTTACGGGATCGGTGCGGCTCGTCGCCACATGGCTCATGGCCGCGAGATGGAATACCAGGTCCGGCTTCTCGCGGGCGACTAATTCCTCAACTCCCCCTCTGTCCCGCAAATCAATCTCGTGCACCGGAGTATCTACAAGACCGACGGGATGATCATGGGCCTGAGTTTTCTGGGAAATCCCGACGCAGTCGATGGCATGTGAGTGGAGCAGCGCCGCCAGGTAGGGCCCGACGAAGCCTCCGATTCCAGTAATGAGAGCGCGAGGCAAGACGTCAGAATCCGGCTGCAGTTTTGGTACTGTTCGGATGGCGGCGGTTGTTTTCGAGGTCGGCCTCCACCATCATCGCAACCAGTTCCTCGAAGCTGGTCCCTGGCTTCCAGCCGAGCGCCTGGCGCGCCCGCGTCGAGTCGCCACAGAGATAATCGACCTCCGCAGGGCGAATCAGGTTCGGATCAACGCGGACGAACTCACGGTAGTCCAGTTCAACATGACGAAAAGCGGCCTCCAGCAGATCCTCTACGGAATGGCTGACTCCAGTCGCGACCACATAATCTTGGGGAGAATCAGCCTGAAGCATCATCCACATCGCCTCGACATAGTCGCCGGCAAATCCCCAGTCGCGTTTCGCGTTCAGATTGCCCATGCGAATCTCGCTCTGCAGATTGAGCTTGATTCGGGCAGCCGCGTTCGTGACTTTTCTGGTCACGAATTCCAGACCGCGCCGGGGAGATTCATGATTGAACAGGATGCCGGAACACGCGAACATCCCGAAGCTCTCGCGATAATTCTGCGTAATGTAATGTCCATACACTTTGGCCACGGCATACGGGCTACGTGGATGAAACGGCGACGACTCGTTCTGCGGCGGGTTGGTTGAACCAAACATCTCGCTGGAAGATGCCTGATAGAAGCGAATCCGCGGATTGGCAACGCGGCTGGCTTCAAGAAGGCGCGATACGCCCAGTGCGGTGAACTGTCCGGTGAGGTCAGCCTGTTGCCACGAAGTGGCAACGAAAGACTGCGCGGCCAAATTGTAGATTTCGTCCGGCTCGCTCCGGTCGATGGCGGCGGAGAGTGAATTCTGATCCAGCAGATCGCCAGAGATCAGCTCGATCTGATCGAGAATTCCTGAAAGGCGATCCAGATTCAGCGAGCTGCTTCTGCGAACGAGGCCGCTGACGCGGTAGCCTTTCTGGAGAAGAAGCTCGGCCAGATACGATCCATCCTGGCCGGTAATTCCTGTGATGAGTGCTTTGGGCATTTCCCTTGATTCCCTCGTTGCCGCGCAGAGTCAGAAGGTTTGATCTTTCAGCGTGCCCTGAGGGGGCAGTGGGACCTGAAAGAAAAAGTGATTATACATGGACTCAACAGCTCAGGTAAATGCCGGTGAGAGTACTATGTTTGTATCGAGCCCAAGGCCATTCTGCGAAATGGCCCGATCCGGGGCGATCAGATTATTTATCGAAAGCGATGGCGCCATAGTTTCCGGATCGTAAAATTCAATGAGTCAGCGGGCCGGCGTTTTCATGCAGACAAACTCCAGATTTGTAGCGAAATATCGCAGTGGAGTATGTTCTGTAAGCAACTGGTCAATTCTCTCGAACAGCCGAAATGCGGGATAACGGATCCGGTTTTTGGGTAATATGCTTCGATACCATAGGTCGAGAATGGCCAGATGGTTTTGGCCTAATAAGTTGCGGACCGTCCTGGTTGTGTAGAGCCGGTCATGGTAATTATCTCCCCCGCGGCGCGCAGCAAACTGAGTCCAGGACAGCTTAGTTGGCAAATGGAAGCAAAAGAACAAACCGCCCGGTTTCATGACTCTTACAATTTCCTCAACCGACGCTCGATCATCAGGGACATGCTCCAGCACTCCAAAACTGAGCACCAGGTTGAACGACTCATCTGCAAATGGCAATTTCCACTCGTGGACCAGGGGCTCAACTGATATTTTGTATCGGTCCAGAATAGGAGTCTCTTGTCCGAAGGATGAATCGTCTTTACCCGAAACTACGTCGCAGCTAACCAGCTTGCCTGGATTGAGATCACCCAGCAGTTTGCTGACGTGACCCTTCCCGCATCCCCAGTCCAGAATGCTAAGTTGTTCGAACTGACACCCTAACTGAGCCTCTGACAGCACCTTGACCCAGCGGGTAAGATAGATTAGCGGGTATTGTCCGGCGGAATTCGCCAGGAATCGGTGGGATGGGATCGATTGGGCGATAGCCGTAAGACTGCTATCGAGATCCCATGGTTCCGAAAAGACTTGTCGCCTTAGCTGCCGAATCCGAGCGGCACTCAAACTCACAGGCGCAGCATATCAATCCTGACAGCGGCGGTCAAGGTGGTTGCAGTTCACGCGACTGTGGATGGTTCAATCTGTGGGAACGCAAAGGAACCGCAAGGGCTCCCAAAGACAAAGACTTTGCTGGAGGCGACTGACCGAGCAAGGTGCTTTAGGGAAAGTGCTGCGAGCGTTCCCTCTCGCTGGACTCCTTCAGGCAAGTAAGCGATTCGAAAATGCGGACACGCACAACCACGGATCGGGAGCCGCGCACCCTCAGATATAGATATCCAATATAAGTCGAGTAACGATCAGATCCTGTGTGCAGGGCGGCTACCTTCCTGGCGCCCGCTCAAACCTGCGAGAGGACCCGCATCACCTCGGTCGCGGCATGCGCCCATGTAAACCGTTCAGCTCTTTTCCGCCCTTTTTCGATCATGACGGCTCGGAGTTCGGGATCGCCTAGCAGGCGCTCCACCGCCTGGCGTAGGCTCTCGGACGAGAGAGGATCGAAGTAGAGAGCCGCATCTCCGCAAACTTCGGGAATCGAAGTTCGGTCGGAAGCGATAACGGGTGCGCCACAGTACATCGCCTCCAAAGGCGGGAAACCGAATCCCTCATAAAGAGAAGGAAATGCAAAAGCGAAGGCTCCGGTGTACAGTGAACGCACTTCGGAGTCCGAGAGGCGTCCTGTATAGCAAACACTGCCCGGCTGTGTACGCGCCTCTTCCATAATCCGCTGAAATGCTGGCGATCGAGTGTCGGGAATTCCGCCGACTACGCAGAGCTTAAGATTGTATTTTGCCCAGTCCAAGGAGTGGAGAATGCGCAGGTTCTTATGCGGGTAAAGGGAACCGACGGTCAGGACATATCCGCCCGCGCACAATCCCAGCTTTTCCAGCACACTGTCATCGCGTCCGAAGCCGAGAATATGGTCGGCTCCGGGGTATATAACTTGCACTTTTTGCTCAGATATATGCAGGTGCTCATGAATGGAAGCCAGCGAGTAATTGGAATCGGTCAGGATTCGTTTGGCAGTCGTCCCAAGCAGAGAGAGCACAGCGCTGTGCCAAAGCCTGGTCCGGGTGGGGAGTGAGTCTGCTTGCTCGACACTGAAAGAACGCATGTCATGTATGGTGACAACATGACGAGGATGAAGCCAGGGCCCGAGGCCACAGGGACTGAAGAGGACGCCGCTGCGAGCACGCCGAAGAAGCGTGGACTGCTCCCAGAGATTTCGTCGGATTGTTCCTCGCTGGTTCTCTCGCGGAGAGACCACGGTTACCCCAGGGAGAGCCGGATCAGCATTCGTGGATTCGAGCAGTCGCCTGGTCAGCTCCATGGCGTAGCGCTGGACTCCCTGGACCGGCTGGACCAGATAGCCGTTAACGAAAATAGTGTCTTTTCTTTGCATAAGAATTGCGCGTACTGCAAGCCCACACTGCCGTCAAACGCGACTGACAACACGTATCGTTCGCGCCGAAGCGCATCTCGCTCACAAGTCGGGCAAGCCCTCCCATGCCGTCGCGCTGTTGCAGATTGGGAGTATGATCGCCCCCCTAAACGTCATAGCGATCTCACAATTTCCCAATCAACATCTCATTCAATCATAGCAATCGGTTGAGCGGTCAATCTCTCACACAGGGTCTCTTGGCGCCTGCTGCCTGAGGTTGTAGCCGATTCCCACGGCTGCTATAGACAACGCTAGGGTCATCCAGAAGTCCGGAGTTTCGATTCCCGAACTGATGATGTAGACAACGCAAGTAATGGTCAAGGTAAGGAGCATCAGAACGGGAGGTCCATCGCGACGCTCGCCGGCATTAGAGAGCGAGCAGGATTTGTACAGGGCGAGGATCAGACTCCCGATAAGTAAAGTGAAGGCCGCAGCCCCGCAAATCCCACAGTTGGCCAGAAGGCCCACGATCACGTCATGCGTTGGCGCGCAGTCCCAGCCGATACCAAGAATCGGATACTGGAGAAAATACTGGAAGTCGTTGGAAATGATGACGGCGCGCTCCACGACAGAGCCGCCCTCCGCTTTATTGAAAAGCTGGGAATTCAGAAGATCGGCGGCAGCGGGAATGGTGAAATAGGCTGTTACGAGTGCGGCCAGAACCACGAACCCGGACGCGACCAGGGCAAATTTGGAACGGTTGCGCTGGCGAGGAAGAAATGGCATCAGCGCGAGCAGCAGGGCGACGCCCACATACCCTGTCGATGAAGTCGTAATGATGAGTGTTGAGCCCACGAGAGCAAGGATGAAGTAATCAAAACCCCGGTTGAAGATCGGAGTCCTTCGGTAGATGGCTGCCACGCCGATAACCAGAATTCCAACCAGAACCCGCGCCAGGAAACTCGGCTCGATGGCCACCGAAGAGACACGAACCACGCCCAGTGATTCGAGTACTGCTTCATACTGGCTCTTGGCCGAGGAAGTATTAAAGATAGTAGCCGGATAAGCAACTCCTGCTAGGTAACAGCCGAACTGCATCCAGCCCCACAGGCAGACAAAGATTCCGGAAATGAAATAGATTCGGAGCGTTTCGTAAAACCGCCTCAAGTCAAGGCAGCGATGCGCGATGACGGCCGCCACAACGGCATCAAAGATCAGGCTGAGAGCGTGATTGACGGTTTGCAGGCTGTACTGGAGGGGGACCAGAGCGTATTCGATAGTTGGCCGATCCATAATCTGCAGACGCCCGGCGATAAGCATTGGCATGACAAGAGTAGACAGACAGACCAGCACAAAGTTCATCAGGAGATAGAGCGGTTTTCGCACCGAGCGTGCAAAGCGGAACTGGAAACGGCGGGTGAGCGTGAGGGTGACACACTCACGCAGCAGCATGAGAAAGCCAAAATAAAGAAATGGGGAAAAACCCGAGGCGGACTCACCCGTTCCGCGGCTGATCACTGCACTTGCCGAGAACGGAACGAAGAAGACTGTCAGGACATAAAGCCACCCGGGACGCAGGAAAAAGAGAACCAGTCCGAGGGGAATCAGCACCCAGCCAATCGGAGTAATCGACATACCAAACCCGGCTCGCAGTCATCGGTCCTAGGGCACACCCACGACGCTGAACTCTCGCTCCAGTATAGCCTGACGGGCACCGGGGGCGCGGGCTCGAAGAGAACAGCGCTTCGGATCGCATCGGGACGAGTATGGCGACCTGAGTCAGTCGAGATCCCGATATGTGCCACTAGACATTTCGTGTCAGCAGATCCATTGTTTCTGAGGCGGTGCGTTGCCAGCTGAATTGCCGGCCCCGCTCCTGCGATTTCCGCGAGAGGACGCTGCACAATTCCCCGTCTGCCCCGATCCGGTGAAAAGCGAGGGCGATCGACCTGATATCCAGAGGATCCACAATGAAGCCTGCGTCTCCGGCTACCTCCGAGACTGACGAAGTGCTGCTGGCAATCAGTGGCAGCCCCCATTGCATGGCCTCAACCAGGGGAAGACCAAATCCCTCATACAGCGAAACCATGACCAGCGCTCGTGCATGAGCATACAGCGAGCAGAGTACGGCATCGTCGATTCCGCGGATCAGGTGCACACAAGATTGCAACTGGTTTTCGGCAATAAACCTGCCGGCGTCGAACGATCCCCACTGACCCGTGCCTGCGATGACCAGATCGAGAGGCTCGCTGCCGCTGGAGCCTTGACGGTAGTGAAGATAGGCCCGCAACATTCTCTCTAGGTTTTTCCGTGGTTCGTAGCTCCCGACGGCCAGGAAGTACGGTCGCACGACGGGGCACGGAAGGGTCTCCGTGTCTGCTCGCAGGCTGGATGCCAAATAGACAACATCGAGTTTACTTCTTATCTCCGGGAGAAAGGAGAGAATTTCCGATTTGGAGAAATGGGAATCCGTGATGACCTGATCCGCAATCCGTAGCGAGCAAGGAACCAGTACTCTTTCAAGGATGAGAACTCCGCGACTCATGGTTTCCGGGAAGCGCTTCCAGACAACATCATGGACGGTGAGAACTTTCTTGCACTGCGAAGGCAGCATCAGCGGCAATTGATGTCGAGGCGACCAGAAAACATGGATTCTGTCTTGCCGTGCCCACTGGGGAAACATGAGCTGCCAGCTCAGAGTACCGGAACCTCGGAATCGGAGCGCGCCGGTTCTTATCGTCCAGTGGTCCGGCAGGGGGAAGTTCAGCTCGAACGGACGCTCGCAGTAAAGATAAAAACGATGAGGCGAATTGGTTGTCGCGAACTCGCGCAGCA
This sequence comes from Acidobacteriota bacterium, assembly GCA_046567085.1. Taxonomy (GTDB): domain Bacteria; phylum Acidobacteriota; class Terriglobia; order Terriglobales; family Acidobacteriaceae; genus Palsa-343. The sequence continues at coordinate 278 of JBKICP010000216.1, read as the reverse complement.
GATTGGTAAGATATCGCCCGATACCATTATTAGGTGAAAGCAATGGCCGGGAATCCACGGCTATGTTCAGTACGCGCATCGGCAATTGACTCTCCAGCATGATTGTTACGAATGCAGCGGGAGCCAGCGAGGAAACAGCTACTCGTTTTGAGCGAGTAAGGGCGAGGGGCCTCGCAGTATCTCATGTACCTCGTAGCTCGCGGGAATTACGACGAACAGCAAATATGATACGACGGTTCCCATAAGGACGCCAATGACCCCCATTGGCCGAACCCATA
>JBKICP010000215.1:0-5921 GCA_046567085.1 Acidobacteriota bacterium | reverse complement strand
TGCGCCGACGTCGCGCCCACATTTCCCGCTCCGACAATCGATACTTTCTTCCGCATATCTCTCCTTCTGAATCTGTCATCCTGAGGTCGGCTCAGGAGACGCTTGCCTGCCGGTCAAAAGCAACAGGCCACCGGCGACAGGTCACCGGCTCGGCCTGCCTGCTCACATATTCCCGATCATGCGCGTTGCAAACTCGCTCGTCTTCACCTTCGTAGCGCCCTGCATCTGCCGCTCGAAGTCATACGTCACGAATTTCTGCTGGATCGTCTTTTCCATCGACGTCTCGATCAGCCGGGCAGCCTCAGGCCAGCCCAGAAACTCGAACATCATCACGCCCGACAACATCACCGAACCGGGATTGATGACATCCTTGTCCGCATACTTCGGCGCCGTCCCATGCGTCGCTTCAAACACCGCGTACCCATCGCCGATGTTCGCTCCCGGCGCGATCCCCAGTCCGCCCACCTGCGCTGCGCAGGCATCGGAGATGTAGTCGCCATTGAGATTGGGGCAAGCCAGAATGCTGTACTCTTCGGGCCGGATAATCACCTGCTGGAAGATCGAATCCGCGATGCGGTCGTTGATCAGCACCTTCTTCTTCCACGCGCCATTGCCATGCGACTGGCCAATCGAATCCAGCACGCCCTTCACCTCGGCGTACAGCGCCTTGCGGAACTCATCGTTGCCGAACTCCAGCCCCGGTTCGATCATCGCGGCGTTCTGCTCCACGCTCAGCCCGGCATTCGCCTCGACATTGCCCAGGATCCAGCTCTCGCGCTCGGTCACAACCTGATCGCGGAACTCCTGCACCGCAACCTCGTAACCCCACTCGCGAAACGCGCCCTCGGTGAACTTCTGGATGTTCCCCTTGTGCACCAGCGTGACCGATTTCCGCCCCGTCGCGATCGCATGCCGGATCGCATACCGCACCAGCCGCTTCGTTCCCGTGATTGAAATCGGCTTGATGCCAACGCCGGAGTCCTCGCGAATCTTCTTCTTCCCGCCCTTCAGCATCTCGTCGTTCAGGAAGCCGATCAGCCTCTTCACCTCTGGCGTTCCCTCGCGGAACTCGATCCCCGCGTACACGTCTTCCGTGTTTTCGCGGAAGATCACCACGTCGAGTTTCTCCGGACGCTTCACCGGGCTCGGCACACCCGAGTAGTACTTCACCGGACGCACGCACGCATAAAGATCCATGATCTGCCGCAGCGCGACATTCAGCGACCGAATGCCGCCGCCCACCGGCGTCGTCAGAGGCCCTTTAATCGAGACGCGAAAATCCGTCGCCGCCTTCACTGAGTCATCCGGCAGCCAGTTCTTAAACTCCCGAAAAGCCTTCTCCCCGGCAAAAATCTCAAACCACTTCACCGCGCGCTTGCCGCCGTAGGCCTTCTCCACAGCCGCGTCGAATACCCGCTGCGAGGCGCGCCAGATATCGCGCCCGGTGCCGTCGCCTTCGATGAATGGAATGATGGGGTGATCGGGAACGTTGTACTTGCCATTGGCGTACTGAATCGCCTCGCCGTCTTTCGGCAGAGTCACTCCGTTATAGCTGGTCTGCATGTGCGCTGATTTCCTTCGCTGGTTGGCCTGAACGATGAACTGCAGTGGACGAGTCGGAATACTCAAGCTACCACCCCGCAAACCGGCATGGCAACGCCGGCGGGCCTTCCCCTCGTCCGGCGGTAACATGAGATATGTTCCTTCGGTTGGGTCGACTCGCGCCTCTGCTCCTCACCCTCCTTCTGCTTTCTTCGAGCCGCGTCATCTCCGCTCAATCCGCGCCCGTCCGTGTCGCTATCGTCGGCCTTGAGCACGGGCACGTCGTCGGATTCCTGAATCAGTTTCCGAAGCAGCACGACGCCCAACTGGTAGGAATCGTCGACGCCGATCCCGCCCTGCGATCGAAATACGAACAGCAGTTTCACCTTGATCCAAAGCTGTTCTACTCCTCCATCGGCGATCTCTTCGCGCATCAGCAACCCCAGGCGCTGCTGGTCTACACCTCCATCGCCCAGCACCTGCAGGTGATCGAGCAGGCGGCAGCCCACAACGTCGCCGTCATGGTCGAAAAACCGCTCACCCTCTCCCTCGCCGATGCCCTCGCCATCCGCCGCATCGCCCGGCAGCACCACATTCAGGTGCTCGTGAATTACGAAACGACGTGGTATCCCAGCAACCGAGGCCTCTACGACCTGCTGCGCCATGGCAGCCTCGGCGATCTGCGCAAGGCCGTCATCCACGACGGCCATCAGGGCCCGAAGGAAATCGGCGTCCAGCCGGAGTTCCTCAAGTGGCTCACCGATCCGGCCCAGAACGGAGCTGGCGCCCTCTACGACTTCGGCTGCTACGGCGCCGACCTCATGACCTGGTTCATGCACGGCGAAGCGCCCATCAGCGTCACCGCGGTCGCCCAGACTGACAAGCCGGACATCTACCCCAACGTCGACGACGACGCCACCATCATCCTGCGCTATCCCCGCGCCCAGGCCGTGCTCATGCCCTCGTGGAACTGGCCCTTCAGCCGCAAGGACACCGAGGTCTACGGCACAAAAGGCTACGCCATCGCCGTCAACCCCACGCTGATTCGCGAACGCGTCGCCGAATCCTCTCCCGAAGTCGCCCTCACCACACCGCCCCTGCCGCCGCCGCAGGATACTTCCCTGCACTACCTGGCCGCAGTCGTTCGCGGACAACTCGACCCCGACCACGACCTCACCTCGCTCGACACCAACATCGTCGTGATGCAGATCCTCGATGCGGCCCGCCAGTCAGCCCGTACCGGAAAAACCGTACCTCTGCATCCACTGCCCTGATCTCCGGCGCGCGCGGCGTATTCTGGAGTGTGAATCTCCAGCGCACCGCCCTCCCGAGCCTCGCCGTCACCTTCCTGCTCACCGTGGGCGCTGTGCCTGCCATCGCCCAGTATTCTGCTGACCGCCCCGTCGGCACCAGCGCCCAGCAGGCGCCCGCCTGGCAAAAGAACGCCGGCATCGACCAGAATCTCAACCGATCCCTGCCCCTCGGCGACACTTTCAAAGACGAAACCGGCCGCGCAGTGAAGCTGGGCGACTTCTTTAACCACAACCGCCCCGTCATGCTGGCCCTCATGTACTACAACTGCCAGATGCTCTGCCCCCAGGTTCTCCACGGCATGGCGGCAGCGCTGCGTGAGAGCGGCTTCCATGCCGGGAACCAGTACGACGTCGTCGTCGCCAGCATCGATCCCTCCGACACCACGGCCGGCGCCGCATCCGAGAAGCAGCAGTTTCTTTCCATGATCGACGACTCGGGGGCCGCCGCCGCTGGCGCCGTGCACTTCCTCACCGGACCCCAATCCTCCATCACCGATCTGGCCCAGGCTACCGGATTCCACTACGTGCGCGTGCCAGGGCCCGACGGCAAGATGGACCAGTTCGCCCACTCCAGTGTCATCATGATCGCCACCCCTGACGGGCGGCTCTCCAAATATCTCTTCGGAGTCGATTACCAGTCGCGCGATGTGCGCCTTGCCCTCATCCAGGCCAGCACGCGCCACATCGGCTCGCTCAGCGATCTGGTTCTTCTCTACTGCTGTAGCTACTCGCCCACCCAGGGACGCTACACCGTCGCCATCCTGCGCATCCTCGGCCTCGCCGGCGTCGCTTCCCTGATGGCCGTCATCGCCATGCTGTGGCTCCTCTCCCGAAAACCAAAACAAAAGCCCGTCGGCGTCTGATCCGACCAGCACATAGAAGAGGAAGTCAGGCTTCGCACGTTAGGATTACCCGCCGCTGGACGCGGCCCGCGCAGCTTTCTCCCGCTCGAAGAAACGTTCCATGAACTTCGTGTCGAACTCCCCGCGCTGAAACTCTTCGTCCCGAAAAATTCTCTGATGCAGCGGAATCGTCGTGTGGATCCCCTCCACGATGAACATCTCCAGCGCGCGCCGCATCCGCGACATCGACTCCTCGCGGTCCGCGCCGTGCGCGATCACCTTGGCGATCAGCGAATCGTAATACGGCGGCACCACCCCCTCGGCGTACTGCGCCGTGTCCACGCGAATCCCGTTGCCCCCCGGCACGTTGAATGCCGTAATCTTCCCCGCCGACGGCGTGAACTTCTCCGGATGTTCGGCATTCACGCGGCACTCGATCGCGTGCCCGCGCAACGGTACCGGTTCGCTTACCACGCTGCTCAGCTTCTCGCCCATCGCGATCTTCAGCTGAGCCTTCACCAGATCGATGCCTGTGATCATCTCCGTCACCGGATGCTCCACCTGGATCCGCGTGTTCATTTCGATGAAGTGCAGGCTTCCATCCTCATCCATCAGGAATTCGATCGTCCCCGCATTCTGATACCCGACCGCCTCAAGACAGCGCTTCAGCGTCTTCGCCATCTCCTCGCGCATCTTCGGCGTCACCTGCAGCGATGGAGCCTCTTCGATCAGCTTCTGGTGCCGCCGCTGGATCGAGCATTCCCGCTCGCCCAGCGACATCGCCGTACCGTGCTCATCGGCCAGCACCTGGAACTCAATGTGGCGCGGCCGCTCGATGAACTTCTCCATGTACAGGTCGCCGTTGCCGAACGCGTTCGCCGCCTCGCTCGACGCCGCCTGGAACAGCCCTGGCAGTTCTTCCGGCGTCCGCACCACGCGCATCCCGCGCCCGCCGCCGCCCGCCGACGCCTTCAGGATCACCGGATACCCAACCGTCTGCGCCCACTCCAGCGCCTCGCCTTCGCTCTGGATCACGCCGTCCGACCCCGGCAGAATCGGCACCTTGGCCTTCTTCATCGCCTGGCGCGCTTTTTCCTTCTCGCCCATCAGCCGCGTCACTTCCGGCGGCGGCCCAATGAACTTGATGTTCGACGCCCGGCACACTTCGGCGAAATTCGCGTTCTCGCTCAGCAGCCCGTACCCAGGATGAATCGCATCCACATCGGCGATCTCCGCCGCGCTGATCACCGCCGGCACATTCAGGTAGCTCTCCGCCGAACGCGGAGGGCCGATGCAGATCGCTTCATCGGCAAACCGTGCGTGCAGCGAATGACGGTCGGCCTCGCTGTAGATCGCGACCGTACGAATGCCCATCTCCTTACAGGCACAGATAACACGCAGCGCAATTTCGCCGCGATTGGCGATAAGAACTTTACGCATGATTATCGGGGACGCACCGCGAAAAGCCGCTGGCCGTATTCCACCGGCTGTCCGTTCTGGACAAACCGCTTCACGATCTCGCCGGCGGCATCGCTTTCGATTTCGTTCATCAGCTTCATGGCTTCCACAATGCACAGCACCTGGCCCATGTCCACCTGATCGCCGATCTTCACAAAGGCTGCCGAACCCGGCGACGGCGACTCGTAGAACGTTCCCACAATCGGCGACTTCACCACGTGCAGCGAAGCGTCATCGTCCGTCTGCGGCGCAGGAGTTCCCGCGACCGGCGCGGACACAGGCGCCTGGGCCGTCGGCAACACCGCCGGGGCGGCAAATGGCGCGGCATGGGCGGCCTGCGAATGCAGCGCCTGTACCAGACCCGCCATGTCCGCACTGCCTTCATGCCCGAACTTGATGCGAACCTTCAGGTCGCCTCGCTCAAGATCGAACTCGCCAATATTGTTTTCTTTGAGGAACTCGATCAGTTCCTTCAGCTCTTTGATTTCTTCCGCTTTCATCGTCTCGTCTCGCGGCCTTCTCGTCTGCAGATCAATTTCGGCTGGCTTGCTGGAGCTCAATCCAGCCCTTCGTCACAGGCGTCAGAATCCGCCCGCCCGCTTCCGTTACCACAACCATATCTTCGATGCGGATCCCGAACTTCTCTGGCAGATAAACGCCGGGTTCAATGGTAATCACCATCCCGGGTTCGAGCCGCGTCTCCTGTCCTGCCGCAATCCGCGGCTGCTCGTGAATCTCTAACCCTACACCGTGCCCCGTCGAGTGC
>JBKICP010000214.1:0-3487 GCA_046567085.1 Acidobacteriota bacterium | reverse complement strand
ACCGACACACAGCGCTCTTCGGTGTCTACGGAATGCTGGGCCTCGGCCTCACGCTCTTCTGCATGCGTGCCATCCGTCCCGGCCTCCAGTGGAAGGAGCGCCCGCTGAAGCTGGCGTTCTGGATGCTCAACCTCGGACTGGTCTTCATGGTCGTGCTCAGCATGCTGCCCATCGGCATCGCGCAGGCCCTGGCGTCCATCCAGCAGGGAACCTGGTTCGCCCGCTCGGCGGAGTTCCTGCAGACCCCGTCCATGCAGTTCCTGCGCTGGATGCGCGTGCCCGGCGACGTACTCTTCGCCGCCGGCGCCGCCATCCTCGGCCTCTTCGTGGTCGGCCTCATCACCGGCCACTCCTACGACAAAACCGGCACCACCGCGAACGCCCGCAGCAACCAGGAGGCCCTGGTCGCGGGAGACTGAGCCGTCCAACCCTCAACCCCACGCGGCGGATCGCAACCGATCCGCCGCTTTTCTTTGAAGCCACCGCCACACCGCCCTTCTCCCGTTCCAGCGCCCCAACCCCGATAATGGGAAGAGCGCCCCATGACCAAACGCTCCGCTGGCATCCTGCTCTACCGCCGCACCTCCTCCGCCATCGAGGTCTTCCTCATCCACCCGGGCGGCCCCTTCTGGGCTAAAAAAGACGCCTGGTCAATCCCGAAAGGCGAATACCACGACGGGGAACCGCCGCTCGATGCCGCGCGCCGCGAGTTCCAGGAAGAAACCGGCTCCACCCTCGCGCTCGATCGTCACGAGACCGACTTCATCGCCCTCGGCGCCATCCGCCAGCCTGCCGGCAAGGAGGTCACCGGCTGGGCCCTCGAAGGCGACTTCGACCCCGCATCCCTCGTTTCCAATACCTGCTTCGTCGAGTGGCCCCCCCGCTCCGGCCGCCAGATCGAAATCCCCGAAGCCGACCGCGGCGCCTGGTTCGATCTCCCCACCGCCCACAGCAAAATCTTCCGCGGCCAGGAAGCCTTCCTCGACCGGCTCGTCGCCGCACTCGGCTGACCGCGCCTCCGCCCCTTTTGCCCCAGTCAAAAGCCTGCGGATTCCCTGCACCCCCGCCCTCCCCCGGAGCATCATGGTCGCGGGCCTCCTCTGAAGACGGCTCCGGCCACGATCGCCCTGACGGGTGCGGCGCTCTGTCTCGGGTTCCTGCCTCCTTTCGCGCTGTGCCCCGGTGCACGCGGAGGAGGCCCCTGAAGGAAGAGGAGGTGAGCCCTGCTCGCTCGCACACACGCCGCCGGCGCGATCGACGCACAGCCCGTGGTTCCTCTCCCGGTCACGATCGCCGTCCTCGCTATCGTCTGGCTGGTCTGGTGGTGGGCTCTTCGTGTTCATCTTTCCAACGCCGTCAATCTGGCGATCATCGTCGGCGCAGTCGTCCTGCTCTTCCCCGTGGTCTGGATCGGCCGCAGAATCCTCGACCGCCGGCCCACCCTCCGGCACGCCCTCTGGACCACGACCTTCGTCCAGGCCGGTTTCGGGCTGACGGTAGGCGTCTCCCTCATCCGCGCCCTGGTCACACATCGTGAATGGTCCGACGCATCGCTGACCCTTCCCCCGGCCCTTGCCCTGGCATTAGTCGTCGTCACCGGCACAGCCGCCCTCGTCACCGTCCTCAACCTCGCACTCAAAGGCCTGGGCGCGCCCTTCTTCATCGCACTCAGCCAGCGCCTGGCCGCCGACTGGCTCTACCGCCGCACCCGGAACCCCATGGTGCTCGCCGCTCTCGCCTTCTTCCTCTCGCTCGGAATCTGGTTTCAGTCGGCGCTCTTTGTGCTCTGGGTTCTCATCTTTGTCATGCCGGCGCTGCTTTTCTTTGTGAAGTTCTTCGAAGAAAAGGAACTGGAGATCCGCTTCGGCCCCACCTATCTCGACTACAAGGCCCGCACGCCGATGCTTCTTCCCCGGCTGCACCGCAGCTGACCCTCCACTCGGTCCTCGGCACCCTGTACCCTGTCTTCATGCGCCCCTCGCTCCCTGATCGCGCCCACTTCCTCCGCCTCGCGCGCACGCACTCCCTCGTTCCGCTCTACCGCACCCTCACCGCCGATCTCGAAACACCCGTCTCCGCCTTCCTGCGCCTCGCTGCCAACGAGCCCGAGTGTTTCATCCTCGAATCGGTCGAAGGCGGCGAGCACCTCGGCCGCTACACCTACATCGGCACGCGGCCCAGCCGCCGCATCGTCTCCCACGGAAATCAAATCGAGATCACCGAGCACGGCAAAACGCGCAGCCTCACCGGCGACGTCTTTACCCTCCTCCGCGATGCGCTCCACGGACACAAGCCCGCCCGTATTGCCGGGCTTCCGCCCTTCACCGCCGGAGCGGTCGGCTTCTTCTCCTACGACGTCGTGCGCCAGATCGAGCGCCTGCCCGAGTCGACCGAAGACGACCTCCAGCTCCCCGATGCCTGCCTCATGTTCTTCGACGAGGTCCTCGCCTTCGACCACGTCAAGAAGGAAATCCTGCTCATCGTCACCGCCGATCTCCGCCGCCACAAGCCCCAGGCCGCCTATGCCGACGCGCTCCGCCGCCTCGACCGCCTCGAGAAGCGCCTCTCCCAACCGCTCCCCAAACTCAACGGCCGCAAGCCCGCCGGCAAACTCCGCCTCACCTCGCGCACAAAGAAGAGCGCCTTCGAACGCCGCGTCGAGCGCGCGAAGGAATACATCGCGGCGGGGGACATCTTCCAGGTCGTCCTCTCTCAGCGCTTCGACCTCGAGCCCGGCGTCGACCCCTTCTCCGTCTACCGCGCCCTGCGCATCGTCAATCCCTCTCCTTATATGTATTTCCTGCGCTTCGGACGCAAAGTCCCCGGCGCGAAATCTGCGCGCGGCGCGAAGGAGGAGACGACCCACATCGTCGGCTCGTCGCCCGAGTTGCTCGTCCGCGTCGAAGGCCGCCGCATCGAATACCGCCCCATCGCCGGAACCCGCCCGCGCGGCGCAACCGAAGACGCCGATCTCGCTGCCGAAAACGAGATGTTCCACGACGAGAAGGAGCGCGCCGAACACGTCATGCTCGTCGATCTCGGCCGCAACGACGTCGGCCGCGTCAGCGAATATGGCTCCGTCCAGGTCTCCAATCTGATGCACGTCGAGCGCTACTCCCACGTCATGCACCTGGTCAGCGACATCGAGGGCCGCCTCCGCCCCGAACTCTCCGCCGTCGATGCGCTGCGCTCCTGCTTCCCGGCCGGCACCCTCTCCGGCGCGCCCAAGATTCGCGCCATGGAGATCATCGAGGAGCTGGAGCCCACGCGCCGCGGCATCTACGGCGGCACCGTCCTCTATGCCGACTACTCCGGCAACCTCACCTCATGCATCGCCATCCGCACGTTGCTCGTCGAAGGGAAAAAAGGATTCATCCAGGCCGGAGCGGGCATCGTCGCCGACTCCATCCCCGAGAACGAATACGTGGAAAGCATGAACAAGGCAAAAGCCGTCGTCCGCGCCATCGAACGCGCACGCGGGAATTAG
>JBKICP010000213.1:0-7536 GCA_046567085.1 Acidobacteriota bacterium | reverse complement strand
GTAGTTCAGGAGCGCGTCGGCGAGTGAACCTGCCACCGCGTTCGCCCATCTCACAGCCTGTTCTGCGCCCGGTTTCCGGGTCGCATGGTCGCCCTCAACAAAAATCGATCTCATTCCCAGGGCCTGCGCGGCTTCGATGTCGGAGAGCGAGTCTCCGATCATGAGACTGTTGGCGGGGTTTGCGTCCGGGAAGTCGCGAAAGGCCTGGAGAAACATGCCGGTTCCAGGTTTGCGGCAGTCGCACTCGCCTTCGTCGTGCGGACAGAAATAGAACGCGTCGATGTGGGCGCCCGAGCGGGCGAGATGCTCCTGCAGCTTTGCGTGGGTGGCGTCCACATCCGCTCCGGCGTAAAGTCCCAGAGCGATGCCCCGCTGATTGCTGACCACAATCACGCGGCGGCCGGAGCGGTTGAGGGCTGCGATCGCCTCTTCCACGCCGGCAAGGATCTCCATCTCGCTCCACCGGGCGATGTACTTCCCTTCCGCAGCCTTGCGATTGATCACGCCGTCGCGATCGAGGAAGACATTGCGCACTCCCTCAAAATGCGCCGTCATCGTGTCGCGCCCAGGGTCGTGACTCCCTCGCGCTGCAGCATCTGCCGAATCCCGCGCAGCGCCTGCCGCGTTCGCTCCTCGTTTTCAATGAGCGCGAAGCGGACGTGGCCATCGCCGTATTCGCCGAAGCCGATCCCCGGGCTCACGGCGACTTTTGCCTCGGTGAGCAGTTTCTTCGAGAATTCAAGCGAGCCAAGATGGCGCCACGGCTCCGGAATGGGCGCCCACACGAACATCGTCGCTTTCGGCGAGGACACTTCCCAACCGGCTTTGTTGAGGCCGATCACCAGCGCATCGCGCCGGCTCTGATAGTTATCGCGGATCTCGGCGACGCATTCCTGCGGGCCTTCGAGGGCGACGATGGCCGCCACCTGAATCGGCGTAAAGGTGCCGTAATCGAAGTAGCTCTTGAGGCGCGCCAGGGCAGCGACCAGTTCAGGATTGCCCACCATAAACCCGACGCGCCAGCCGGGCATGTTGTAGCTCTTGGACAGGGTGAAGAACTCCACCGCAATGTCCTTCGCCCCCGGCACTTCGAGGATGGACGGCGCGCGGTAGCCATCGAAAACGATATCGGCGTAAGCGAGGTCGTGCACGATCCAGATATCGTGCTGCCGGCACAGCGCCACAACGCGCTCGAAGAAGCTGAGGTCGACGCACTGGGTTGTCGGATTGGCCGGGAAATTGAGGATCAGCATCTTCGGGCGCGGATACATCAGCGGGATCGCCTGTTCCAATTCGGCCAGGAAATCGTCCACGTTGTGAATGGCGACGCTGCGAATGCTTGCGCCGGCGATCACAGGACCGTAGATGTGGATCGGATAGCTCGGATTGGGGACCATGACCACATCCCCCTGGTCGAGCGTCGCCAGGCACAGGTGCGCGATGCCCTCTTTGGAGCCGATCGTAACGATGGCCTCGGTGTCCGGATCCAACTCGATGCCGTAGCGGCCCGCATACCATTTGGTGATCGCGCGACGAAGGCGGGGAATGCCCTTCGAGAGCGAATAGCGATGGGTCTCCGGACGCCGGGTAGCCTCGATCATCTTGTCGACGATGTGCTGCGGCGTGGCCCCATCGGGATTCCCCATGCCGAAGTCGATGATGTCCTCTCCCCGGCGCCGCGCGGCAGCCTTCAACTCGCCGGTGATGTTGAACACGTAGGCGGGCAGGCGGCGAATACGGGGAAACTCGTGCATGGAGACCTCGGGAAATGACGTTCCTGTCTCCAGAGTCTTTCACAAAAAGGACCGATGGTAAGGGATCGAAGGTCATGCGCGGCATCCGGAGATGCAATGGCGACGAGCGCGGTGCAGCGGACCCGATCTTCTCCGAAGATTCATCGAGGCAGCGGGCAGCGGGGCATCTTAGTAAAGACGGTGACCTGCTTCTTCATCCACGGCCTGGAGGAAACGCTGGAGCGTCTCGATTCGCGCCTGCGCCAGAAGGCGCGTGCTCTCCAGACGGATCCGGCCGGGCAGGTCCTCGAGGTTGCGCCGGAGCGCCGCAACGGCGTCAGTGAAGCGCGGGAAACGGGTATCGCGCCCGACCTTGCTGACGGTTCGCAGGATGCCGACGGCGCCCAGCTGCTCCAAGATGTCGGCATCGCGCAGAATCGTGGCTTCGATGGTGGTCGGTTCGTCCTTCGGCTGGTGCTCTCGCATCACCTGGAGAACCGCCGGAATTTTCTCCTCGGGGAAACCGGTTTCGCGCAGGATTGCGGGGCCCCGGGAACAGGCATAGGCAACATGGTCCCAGCGTGCGAGCCGATCGGGGTCCTCGGGACGGTGCCCGATGAAGACTCCCAGGTCGTGGAGCCAGGCGGCCGCAAGAACCACGTCGCGATCGTAGGCCCGATCTTCGCCGACCGCCTGGGTGAGAGCCTCCAGACGAGGCTGGTGTCCGAATTTGTCCACCGGCCGAGCCTGAGCCTCAACGTAACCAGCGAGGGCCCGAATGTAATCAGCCATCGCGACACCTTCGTAATGGAACCGTCATGGTTTTCTCCTCCCATTCCAATGCGGGAAGGCCTGTGTCCTTTGGTGTTGGCCATGACCAGAAACCGTTCGACACAGCCGTTGTGACGATTTTAGGATCGGAGAAGGGAGAACACGAAAGGCGCACACGATCCCTCTTTCGTAATCGGGAATTTTGACCTTACCGGGGTAATGCAAAAGCTCATTTTTTGATGTATGTTGCTCTTATCGGTACGATCGTCGATTTGGACCCAAAGGACACTCCCTGCCGGGGTTTCCGGCACATCGTCAATTGATGTTCGCTGTAGTGGCTCCTGAAGGCAACGCAAAACGCAGTTTCAGATTCTGAAATCGAGATCAATCAATTTTCCCCCATTGTCCGTTAGGACATTTGTAAAGGGAGTCTCTGCAACTGCCGGCAGTCGACTCCAGCCAGGATCGCTTTAGGATATGGCCACATCGGAATACCTGCGGAACGGAAAAGGCACGCAAAGGTCGCAGGCCCCGGTCTTCCAGCTACCCACATCGTCCCGGCACAGGCTCCTGGGATCGGGTACGGTTGCGTCGGCGGTCATGATGGCGAACGACCTGCTGATGATCCTGCTGGCGTTTGCTGTGGCGATGGTCGTGCGTTCTCTGGTCGTCGCACGCTTCGTGCCAAGCGTGACCCCCGGTGCGGGGTACTGGCCTTCAGCCATCGACCTTGTCTCGCTGGGGTGGTTTGCGATGGCCTACGTGCTGGCGGCACGCCGGTATGGCCTGTACGCGTCGGTCCCGGCAGCGGCCGGCGCGCACGAATTGCGGCTTGTGCTGCAGGGGTGCCTGAACGCGGGACTGCTCCTGTGCGGCGTGCTCTACATGTTCCACGCCGTGGCGATCTCCAGAATTCTGATCATGCTGCTGGTGGCGGCCGCAGCTGTTGCCCTGAGCGTGCGGCGGGTCACGTGGCGCTACTCGCGCTATCGGCAGTACGAGCAGGGCATCGAGTTGCGCAATGTGATGATCCTGGGTACCAACCAGCTGAGCTTTGCGCTCAGCCGCCACATTCGCGATTACCGCCGGCTCGGCTACCGCTTTGTCGGCTTCGTGGTGGCCCCGGGGTCGCCGATCAGTTCCGAGATCGCCGCGGACCATATCCTGGGCGGTGTTGAAAAGATCCGGCAGCTGGCACGGCAGCATTTTGTCGATGAGATTGTCATCGCCGAGTTCTACCCCACCGAAAGCGTCATCCGGCTGCTGCAGGATGCCCGCGAACTGGACATCGACGTGCGCGCCATCTCCGGCTATTACGGCGAACTGGCGACCGGCGCCGGCCCGGTGGAATATCTCGGCATCTTCCCGGTCGCTTCCCTGCACCGCAGCCAGCCGCGCGTGATCGGGCTGTTCTGCAAGCGCATCGTGGATGCGGTTTTGTCGGTGCTGGCGCTGCTGGCCGCCGCACCCCTGATGATCCTGATCGCGATCGCCATCAAAATGGAAAGTCACGGTCCGGTCTTCTATATCTCGGACCGCATCGGCAAGCGGGGCCGCGTCTTCCCCTGCTTCAAATTCCGCACCATGGTCGCCAACGCCGAGCAGCTCAAGAAGGACCTGAGCGCCCTCAACGAGCGCGATGGCGTGCTGTTCAAGGTCTCCAACGATCCTCGTGTGACACGCCTGGGCCGGATCCTGCGCAAATATTCGCTCGACGAGATCCCGCAGTTTCTCAATGTTCTTCGGGGGGAGATGAGCATCGTGGGGCCGCGGCCGCCGATCGCCACCGAAGTGGAGAAGTACGAACTGGAGCACTTCCGGAGGCTGGAAGTGCTGCCCGGCCTGACCGGCCTGTGGCAGGTGCAGGCGCGGCACGATCCTTCTTTCGCCAAATACATCGCGCTGGATACGGCTTACGTGGAGAACTGGAGCTTTTGGCTCGATCTGCGCATCCTCGTCCAGACAGCGAATGTGGTGGTGCGCGGCACCGGCTCGTAGTCGGATGTGTCGTCGCTGAAATTCCACGGGCAAGCAGCCCGGTTCGGGAACAACAGGCCTGCGGCCGCCTCTTCAGGCCTTTCTACGGACAGAACAAACAAGAAGGCTGGGCATTCTTCCATCGGCTTTGCCTGAACACCACCCCGGGATGGCCCGCGGATCGGGCTCCCCTTCCCCTGCTGTTGCTGATCGTCGCGATAAATTTGCAGCTGCGTGAGACTGTTTTGACGGCTCCTTCGTCACTGCATTCACGGTTACCCCCATTCAGAAAATCCCATGCAGTGTTCCTTCTCTGGAGGTCGAGTTGATCCAGTTCCGCCGAATTTCCTGCGCCCTGACGCTGGGCGCCGTGTCTCTGTTCTGTACAGCACAGCTTCTCCACGCGCAGGAACGCCCGCAGCGCGGGGAGGAACCGCGTAACAGCGAAGCGGGCAAGCCGGAAGCCGCAACCCCGATTCCCCCGGAAAAAACGTCGGTGACCAAGCACGACCTCAACCTGGACGGCAAAGTGCTCCACTACACGGCCACAGCGAGCACGCTGCTGATCCGGGATGGCGAGGACGATCACCCCTACGGCAGCATCTTCTCCGTCGCCTATACGCTGGATGGCGCCGATCCGAACACGCGGCCGGTCACGTTCTTCTACAATGGCGGTCCTGGCTCGGCGACGCTGTGGCTGCACATGGGTTCGTTCAGTCCGGTTCGCGTGGAGACGGCCAGCCCCGACGCGACCGGTCCGGCCCCGTACCATCTGGTGCCGAATGAGTACAGCCTGCTCGACAAGTCCGACCTGGTTTTCATCGATGCTCCGCTGACCGGCTACTCCAAGGCGGTGGGCAAAGGCACAGACAAGGACTTTCGCGGCGTCGATCAGGACATCAAGGCCTTCGACAAATTTGTTCTCCGCTGGGTCACGGTCAACGGCCGGTGGAACTCGCCCAAGTTTCTCTTCGGCGAATCGTACGGCACGCCGCGGTCGTGCGGTCTGGCGGACGCGCTGGAGGGCGACGGCATCTCGCTCAACGGCGTGGTGCTGCTGTCGTCGATCCTGAACTACAACGTGATGGCGCCGGGCCTCGACGAGGACGCCATCGGCACGCTGCCCTCGTATGCGGCGATCGCCTGGTACCACAACAAGCTGCAGAACAAGCCTGCCGACTTGAAGGCATATCTCAACGAGGTCCGCACCTTTGCGCGCGGCGACTTCGCTGAGGCGTTGCGGGAAGGCGATCAGATTTCCCCGGAGAAGTACGACGCGATTGCCGCAAAGGTCGCCGGCTACACCGGGCTCAGCGTCCAGTATGTGAAGGACGCTCACCTGCGCATCAATCCTTCGCGCTTTCGCAAGCAGCTGATGCGCGACGACGGCGACATTCTCGGACGCTATGACGCGCGCTTCGAGGGCAGCGATGTCGATAATGCCGGCGAGTTTCCGGGCTACGATCCTTCGGATACCGGTATCACCGGAGCGTTCGTTTCCGCCTTCAACAACTACCTGTCCACGCAGCTGAAGTGGGAGACCACCGACACCTACAAAGTCCACACCGAATCGACGGTGCCCTGGGACATGCATCACGCGATGCCCGGGCAGCGCTTCGGCGGCGGCGGCGGGCGCGCTTCCCTGCCCTATCTGGCGGGCGATCTGGCCGACGCGATGCGCAAGAACCCCAAGCTGAAGGTGCTTTCGGCGAACGGGTACTTCGATCTGGCGACGCCGTTCTTCATCA
Source organism: Acidobacteriota bacterium (assembly GCA_046567085.1). Taxonomy (GTDB): domain Bacteria; phylum Acidobacteriota; class Terriglobia; order Terriglobales; family Acidobacteriaceae; genus Palsa-343. The sequence goes on along the minus strand of JBKICP010000213.1, from coordinate 1,307 downwards.
CCGAATACGACATCGCGCACATGATGCTGAAGCCGGAGCTGGCGAAGAATGTGAGCTTCGTCTACTACCCGTCGGGGCACATGGTGTATCTGAACGTGGACGCGCTGAAGCAGTTCAAGCATGACCTCGTGAACTTCTACGCTTCCACGGGCCACTGATCCGGGTAGAATCGTTGCAGCAGGTCAGGGTGGCAGAAATTTTTCTGCCGCCCTTTTTCTTTCCGGGACGAGCCTCCTCTTTCGGGAAAAACGGTGCGATGAAGCTGCGGATCGCCGCGCCGGCGGGAGGCCTGCGCGCTATGATCCTGTCGGAATGAACCGGATCCCTCGTCCATGGTGGAGAGTATTGGGGATTGGGTGCACTGGTCTGATTGGGCTCGCGGGCATGCTGCTGGCTCCGGGGAGAGGGCGGCCGGTCTTCGGTCAGGCTGTGAATCCGGCACCGCCGCCGGGTGCTTCGGTGCCGGGAGCCGAGAAACAGAAGGCCGACGTGGGAAGCTATTCGCTGGTGGTGACGGACCTGGAACCGTCGCAGGAGACGCACCTGCTGACGCCGCCGCTGGCGATTGCGATCAACGGAGGCACGGTGCGCGAGCCGGGGGATTTCGCCGGTGAGAAAGCGGTGCCGGCGCAGTTCGCGATCGACGACTTTGCCATTCCACGCTATGACTGCGTGCCCACGGTGCCGAAGCTGCATGGGTGCGATGCTCTGGAACGCACGGGGTTGACGATCCTCAATCCGGCCACAGTCGGATACCACATCGTGAGCCACGGCGCGGCGGTGACGCTGAACGTGAACCTCGAGGTGCACGACCTGCTGCCGGTGTCGCGCGGCAGCGGCGAGATGCCCTGGCATGCGGGCGAGGTAATTTTTGTGGCGCTGCCCAAAGCCAGCGCGACTTATCTGTTTGTGTCCGAGACGCTGGTGGGGACATGGAACAACGATCCGGTGGTCTTCGAAGTCGGGAAGGTCCTGCCGAACGAGGCGAAGAATGCGCTTGACGACCTGGGGGTGAAACAGGACCTGGGGGATCATGTGCTGTACAGTTTTCGCGTCCGGGATCCGAAAGCAAAGGATCCCGGGAAATAGCCTGGCTCGGATCCTTCGGGCTCGACAGATTTCTTTCAGGTTGACATCCGACCCAAAGCGGGAGAATACTCGGGTCGTATGCCGACCCAGAACCCGAACGACGACCGCATTTCGCTCCTGCAGGGGACGCTCGATCTGCTCATCCTGCGCACCCTGCTCCTCGGGCCGCACCACGGCCAGGGGGTGGCGCGTTCGATCCAGCGCCAGTCCGAAGAAGT
>JBKICP010000212.1:0-4981 GCA_046567085.1 Acidobacteriota bacterium | reverse complement strand
TGCTGCGCAGATATCAGCTCACGCCAGCGCTGAACTGCTTCTTCTCTGACAAGACCCATGACAGTAGAATGCCGCCCATGTCCTACTCGCTCAAGATGCGGTTCACGCAACGCTCACTTTGATTCTGAGATTCCACACGATGAACGTCACTCGGTCCGCAGAAAATGTGCGGAACATCGGCGGTTTGGTCTGAGAATGGCGGTTAAGCTGCCGCTGAGTCGGGCACCGCTCCGCCCATCTTGCGCAATGAATCGTTAGCTCCAGGTGCCGCGTTTCCTTTCCTGACAATCCAAATTCTCCTAATCCATTACTGGCCTTCCGGCCAACAAGGAGGACTCCGTGAGACTCCGTCGAAATCAGCTCTGTCCCATCCACCGCTCCTTCTCCTGCTGTGGCAGAGAGGCAATCCCAAGGGAACGACGTCAACGTCAAATGGGTGTCCGCCGAATCGACGATCCGCATCACCCCCGCGGCTACCGGGAACTCCGATCGAACGGGGAAATGCGTAAGCTGCTTTACCGGAAGATCGTCGTCCAGAACGGCATTTGCGGCATCTGCAAAGAGAAATTCACCGATTACAGCGACGTCGTTCCCGATCACATTAGCCCGCGCGGCATGGGCGGCGCCTGGCGGGACGATCACCCGGACAACATTCAGGCGGTGCACTGGTGGTGCAACGGGGAGAAGGGATCGATCCGCGGCTGAAGAGGTCACGGATTGAGAAAATCGAGGCACCGAAAAGAAGGCAAAGTATGGCATCCATAGCCCAGGAAAATTCATTGTTCGAAATCGACCGCGAGCTCGACGCACTCCTCGATGAGATCGAAGAAGAGATCGAGAATCACGGGGAAGCGTCGGCGAAGCTGATGGAGCGATTTCAGCAGTTCTGCGAGGCGCACAGCGAAAAGGCAGACCGGATTGGACGTTTCCTCCGCATGATGGAGGCGCGCGTCCAGTACTGCCGAAGTGAGGCCAGCCGTTTACAGGAGCGCGCCCGCAGCAGCGAGCGCAAAGCGACCCAGACGAAGTACATGGTCATGTACTACCTCAAGAGCCGCGAACTCAAAAAGATCGAAGGCCGTGAGTTCACTCTGCGGATCCAGAAGAACAGCCAGGATTCCGTGCGGTTCAGCGATGAAACGCAGGTGCCGATGATGTATCGGATTGTTGCGGCGCAAATCGAAGGGCCCTTGTGGGAGCGAGTGATCGAGAACGTTCCTGAGGACATGGGGCGTTTGCTTGTTGCCTCGATTCAGGACGCATCGCCCAGCAATGAAGCCATCAAGCAGGCTGTCCAAAGCCAAATTGCCGTTCCCGGCGCCGAAGTCTACCGCGGCGACCATCTGCGCGTCGCGTAGCCCAATTTTCCATTCAACAACTGACTTTGAGCCCGGTGAGGGCCGTGAGGAGGGGGCTATGTTTCTATGCCAGCCACTGCTCGAAGTCCTCATCGCCCGCGGGATCGAGGACATCGATTCCTTCATTCAGCCTCCGTCCTGGAACGATCTTCCCGATCTGGAGTCAATTCCGGGGATGACCGATGCAGTCGACTGCGTGCTGGCGGCCGTCCGCGACAAGCGACGGATGGCGATCTTCGGCGACTACGACTGCGATGGGATCCTCGGCACACACATCCTGCGCTCGGTTCTGGCCAGTCTCGGAGTTCAGGCGCGAGCGTATCTGCCCCACCGGGACGAAGGGTACGGTCTGAGTTCGTGTGCGGTTCACAAATTTTCTCTGAGCGGCACCGACCTGCTGATCACGGTCGACAACGGCATCAACGCGCAGGGAGAGATCTTGCTGGCGCAGCGGCTGGGTGTCGATGTGATTGTCATCGACCATCACCGCATTCAGCAGCAGGCCAACACTCTCGCCCTCTGGTCCCAGGAGTTCTGCGGCGCTGGCCTCGCGGCCCTGTTCGCGATGGCTCTGGCGCTGCGAGCCGGCTGGAAGGACGAACGCGTCGAACGCCTGCAGGCTGCCATGAGCCAGTATGCCGCGATCGCATCGGTCGCCGACTGCGTTCCGCTGCAAAACGGAACCCGAACGCTCGCCCGTCTGGGGATGCGCCAACTCGCCCGTGCCGAAAACTGTGGGCTTCGGGAACTGCTCCGGGTCTCCTGTGCCGACCCTGCGAGCCCCGGATCAATGCGGCTGGCCGGATCGACCATCCCGCCGCGGCGCTGTCGGTTTTCGAGGCGGCGCGGGACGAGGATCTGGCACGCAGGAGCGTCGAGCGACTGGATCAACTCAACCAGCAGCGGCGCCAGCTGGTCGCAGGTCACTTCGGCGGATTGTGCGCGGAGATCACGGAGCCGGCGCCACCGGTTCTGGTGCTTTACCGGGAATCTTGTCCCAAAGGCATTGCGGGCCTGCTCGCCGCAAAATGTGTCGAGCGCTTTGGAGTGCCGAGTGTTGTGCTGGCGCCATCGCCGGAACCAAGTCTGGTGGTTGGATCGGGCAGGAGCGTCGCTGGTTTTGATCTGACCGAAGCGCTCGAACATTTCCGTGGATTCCTCAGACGGTTTGGGGGCCATGCACAGGCTGTCGGATTGACCATGCAGATCGGCCAAATCGAAGCCTTCATCAAGGAATTCACTGCATTCGTGGAAGGGCGCAAGCTGGAACGCCGCAGCGAGATACATGAGGACGGGGAACTGGTTCTGGCGACAGCGGGCAAACGGTTCGATGAACAACTCGCATTACTCGAGCCGTTCGGCGAGGGAAACCCCGCTCCCGTATTCCTGCTGCGGGCGATCGAGATTGTTGGCGTGAAGAACCGGTGGGTGCGCATCCGGCAGGGCAGGTTCAGCCTCGAAGCCCTGTCCTGGGGTCTTGCTCCGCGGGTTGGCCTGCGGGGAAGCTGTTTGATCGAGTTTCGGGGCAAGCGGCGCGTTCTCAAGAGCTTCCGGGAAGAAGATGAAATGCCTTCCAGGGCCATTTGACGGAGGTTGGATTCCGTGGGAAAAACAGTCCCCAAGAGGGACGAAACTATGCAGAACCCAACCACGGACATTCAGGAGATGATCAAAGAGCTGAACCGATTCCAATTGCCGAACTCGCTAATGGAAAGCTTCGACGCCTGGCGGGAACATGTCACCGGGGTAGCTTCCCGAGAGTACAGTCCATCGCAGCTAAGCTGGTTTCTCGACTTGCTGAACCGCTTTCGCGGTCCGGAGGACCGCAAGGACTCGCTGCTCGAAGTCTTCGATCCCGGCATGTACACCGCGAACCATCCGGCATGGGAAGCGGCTCCCGGAACGGAGATCGAGCTGCCGGCACTGACGTCCGATGTGGCCGGGATCGCTGACGGGGATTCAGAGGTTGCGGAGATCGCGCGCGCAGAAATCAGAGAATTTCGGGAGCTTGCCAGGCAGTTCGCCGATGAAGAGATCGTGGGCCTTGCGAAGATCGCCCGTGCCGCGCTTGCAGACCAGCGGAGATTCGCTGGAGGTCGAGAGGATGCAGTCCGCTACCTCGCTCTCAATGCAAGCGCCCTCCTTGAGGACCTCTGGGCACAGGATGACGCGCTCTGGGTGACGGCGGCGAGCCGGCGGGTTCACTTCGAGGACATGGTGGCCAGGCGGAAGCTGGAAATCTTGGCGGCAACGTCGGCTCGACCTCCATTTCAGGAAAAAGACTTTGCCTGCTATACGGACGATGAAATTCGCACATTCGCTTTTGACGTGCGCAAGCTCTTTCTGACGGAGCGGGCCAAGCACCTGGCGATCTGCTCGCGCTGCCAGCGGCGGCTGGAATACTGGTCGGGTTTAGTCGAGGACTTCGACCGCGCTATCAGCCCGTGGTGCAAGTGCTGATTTTCGGGTGCCGTCAGGGGCGGAGCGGTCGGTCAGGTTGCAGAGCGGGTGATCGGTGGGAACGGCAATGCCGCTTTCTGCAGGGCTGAGGTAACTCCGCGGGCCTGGTGAATAGTCGGAGAAGAAGCAAAACCAGCGCCTTGCCGCGGCTCTTCCACTGCCGCGGCGTGCCGGCGCCCAGCAGCTTGCGGAAAATCAGGCTCAGATTGAATCCGGCCACATGCACCAGCTGCCGCTTGAGGATGTTTTCGTGTTGGCGCAGATGCGTGCGCCGCATGCCGCCGGTGTCGTAACAGTGCGCGAAGCTGCGTTCAACCAGTTCGCCGCGCCGCAGTAAGCTCTTGCCGTAGTCGCCCCGGACACGCCGCCGGTTGGCATAGACCGCCTGCTGCTGCGCTGCCTTGCCCTTCCAGTTGCGCTGCCCCTGCTGCTGCCGTTCCGGTATATACGTGCGCACCTGATAATTCTTCACTCGCTCCACCACCGCGCCGGCATGGTACCCCTTGTCGGCCACCATCTCCTCGATACCCTTCGCGTTCACTTTTGCCGGCGCCTCGGGATGGCGCCGCGCTTCCCGCTCCGCCAGTCCCGCGACACTCTCGCCGGCTTCGCACAGCGTCGCGTCCAGCGTGGCCGTATCGCCCTTGTCCGCTCCCTGCAGGGTCACCGCCACCACCGCGCCCGTGTCCAGATCCACCGCGTGCTCGGCCTTATGGGCCAGATGCGTGCGCCCGTCCTTCATCTTCGCGATCCGCGCATCCCCGTCCGTCGGGCTCTTCCAGTCCTTGTTCGAGGTGCGCTTCTTCCGCTTCCGATCCAGCCGCGCCAGCTGTTCCCGCGTCGGCGTTTCCATCCCCGACGCCTTCGCCAGTCCGGTCAGGAACTCCTCGTAGCTCTCCCCCGTGTCCCGCCGCACAATCGAGCGCATCGCCGCCGACGCCTCCAGTGTCGTCGCATCGATGCCCACTCGCTTACCCCTGATCAGTCCCCGATCCGCCAGCAGCCCCAGCACCCAGCCGAACACCTCGCGATGCGTCTCCACATCGATCAGCCGCCGCGTGCGCGAGATCGTCGAATGATCCGGCGTCGTCTCCGTCAGCGACAGGCGCACAAACTGCCGCAGCGCCAGCGAATCCGCCAGCCGCCATGCGATGCCGCGCTCG
>JBKICP010000211.1:0-3856 GCA_046567085.1 Acidobacteriota bacterium | reverse complement strand
CCACGCTGCAGCAGGCCCCTGATTCGAGCACGAGCGCCCAGGCGCCGTCTGCGCCTGCACCCAGCCAGACCGCCGAGAACTGCACGGGGCCGGTGCTGCACCGCAGGGCGGCGGATGGGGGAGACATCTGCTCCTCGGGCGCGCCGCCGTCGAATGCTCCCAACGATTCGTCCGACGATGTGGAGGCAGCGATCTCGAAGCCGTTCAGCGATCCGAATGTGAACCCCTTCAAGCAGGCCGAACCGGGGAAGGACGGGCTGATGCCGGGGGTGAAGGCGGGGTCGATTGAGGATGTGAACGCGGTGGGAACGCGGAACATTGGCGCTCGGGGGATGGGCAACTGGTACTCAACCGAGTCGGAAATCAAGATGGGCAAGCAGTACGCCGATGAGATCGAGAAGAGCACGCGTTTTATCACCGATCCGGTGGTGACGGAGTATGTGAACCGCATCGGGCAGAACATCGTGAAGAACTCCGACTGCAAGGTGCCATTCACGATCAAGGTGATCGACACGGACGAGATCAACGCGATGGCGCTGCCGGGCGGGTTCTTCTACGTGAATTCGGGGCTGATTCTGGCGGCGGACGAGGAAGCCGAGCTGGCCGGGGTGATGGCGCACGAGATTGCGCACGTGTGCGCGCACCACGCGGCACGCGAGATGACGCGGGCCAACTACGCACAGATCGGCATGGTGCCGCTGATCATGATGACCGGGTACAGCTGGACGGGCTACGGCATCTACGAAGCGACGCAGCTGATGATCCCGATCGCATTCCTGCAGTTCTCGCGCGACTTTGAGGCGCAGGCCGATTATCTGGGCGTGCAGTACATGTATCGGGCGGGCTACGATCCGCAGGCGTTTGTGACATTCTTCGAGAAGATCGAGAACCTGGAGAAGCAGAAGCCGGGCGTGGTGGCCAAGGTGTTCGAGAACCATCCGCAGACGCCGGACCGGATCGAGCACAGCGAGGAAGAGATCGCGAAGATCCTGCCGCCGAAGGATGAGTACCTGGTAACGACGTCGGAGTTCAACGATGTGAAGGCGCGGCTGGCCCGCATCGAGAACAAGCGTCGGATCCTCGACAACAAGAAGGGCAAGCCGACCCTGCGGCGCGCCAGCACGACGGATGGGACGGATTCCGGCGACGGAACGGATCGTCCGACGCTGCATCGCCGCGACGACGGCACCAGCAACTAAGCAGGAAGGGAACCGCTGAGAACGGGCTTCGTCTTCGGACGAGGCCCGTTTGTTTTGGCGCGCCGTTTTGTGGATCGCCGGGGTCGCGGTTCTGCTCGCGTCGCGTTTCGCGCATCGTCTTGTTTTCCCCTTCGTGCAGGTGCCACAATGTGGGTGAAGCCTGGCGGGAAGGCAAGGGCGCAACTGATCCGGTTATGAAGAAGATCCTGATGTGGACGGTGGTGATTGTGGGGGTGCTGTTCATCACCAAGTTCGCCAACGATGTCTCGCAGGATGTGCGTCCGCATGGGGCGACGTTCCGCATGACCCGCCAGCGAGTGGTGACGTGCGGGACGGGAGAGATTACGCTGACGGGTCCTGACGGCCCGACGACGCTGCGCACCGACAACAGCTGGCCGGCGTGCACGACCTTTGAGGCGAACACCTACTACGATCTGTGGCTGGCGCGGGGCGGCACGACCGGCTTTATCACTATGGAGAAGTCTCCGTGGTGGCGCACGGCGATGTAGGATGGGCTCGATGTTTCTGCACAGAGCCAATCGATGACCAGCGGCTTGCGAAAAGGGCTGACCAGCTACGGCGATGCGGGATTCTCGCTCTTCCTGAGGAAGATCCTGATCAAGTCGATGGGGTATTCCGATGAGGCGCTCGATCGGCCGATTGTCGGGATCACGAACACGGCGAGCGATTTCAATCCATGCCACGGCAACGTGCCGGCGCTGATCGAGAGCGTGAAGCGCGGGGTGATGCTGGCCGGCGCGCTGCCCATGGTGTTTCCGACGATTTCCCTCGGCGAGCCCTTCTGCCATCCGACGGCGATGTTCCTGCGCAATCTGATGGCGATGGATACCGAGGAGATGATCCGCGCGCAGCCTCTGGACGCGGTGGTGATGCTGGGTGGCTGCGACAAAACGCTGCCCGCGCAGGTGATGGCGGCGGCGAGCATGAATCTGCCGGCGATTGTGCTGCCCACAGGACCAATGGTAGCGGGGCGTTATCGCGGCGAGCGGGTAGGTGCCTGCACGGATTGCCGGCGCTTCTGGGCGCAGCATCGCGCGGGGGGCGTGGATGCGGGGGAGATCGACCAGATTTCTGGGCGGCTGGCGCCGTCGTCCGGTACCTGCGGGGTAATGGGGACGGCGAGCACGATGGCCTGCCTGATGGAGGCGCTGGGGCTATCGCTGCCGATGAGCGCGTCGGTTCCGGCGAACCAGGCGGATCGGCTGCGGCTGGGCGAGGCGACGGGGAAGCGAGCGGCGGAGATGGCCGCGAGCGGCGGCCCGAAGCCGAGCGATCTGATTACGGAGAGGTCGGTGCGCAATGCGATGGTGGTGCTGCAGGCGATCGGCGGATCGACGAACGGGCTGATCCATCTGGTGGCGATCGCGGGGAGGGCCGGGGTGCGCTTCGATTTGCAGAGCTTCGACCAGCTGGGGCGGGAGGTGCCCGTTCTGCTGAATGTGAAGCCCTCAGGCGCGCACTACATGGAAGACTTCCACTACGCGGGCGGGATGCCGGCGCTGCTGCGGCAGATTACACCGCATCTGGACGGCAGCGTGCCGGTGATCGGGGGTGGCACGCTCGCGGATGTGATTGCGCAGGGCGGGGAGATTCCCGGACAGGATGTGATTCGGACGGTGACCGCGCCGCAGGCAGCCGAGGGCGCGATGGCGATTCTCTATGGGAATCTGGCGCCGGAGAGCGCGGTGATCAAGCAGTCGGCGGCGTCGCCGCCATTGATGCGGCACACGGGGCGGGCGGTGGTCTTCGATTCGGTCGAGGATCTGACGCGGCGGATCGACGATCCCGATCTCGATGTGCAGGCCGATGATGTACTGGTGCTGCGGAACGCGGGTCCGAAAGGGGCGCCGGGGATGCCGGAGGCTGGGTATCTGCCGATCCCGATGAAGCTGGCGCGCGCGGGCGTGCGGGATATGGTGCGGATTTCCGATGCACGGATGAGCGGGACGGCGTTCGGGACGGTGGTGCTGCATGTCGCGCCGGAGGCGGCCGTGGGCGGGCCGCTCGCGATCGTACGCACAGGGGATCGCATCGCCCTGGATGTGGAGGCGCGGCGGATCGATCTGCTGGTGGATGCGGCGGAGATTGAGGCTCGGCTGGCAGAGTGGAAGGCGACGCCCTTCGGCCGTGAAAGGCCGGTTCGTGGGTATGCGAAGTTGTTTGAGGATTCGGTGCTGCAGGCCAACGAGGGGTGCGACTTCGATTTTCTGCGCGGCGAGGGAGCGCAAGAGTAGCGAGAGGATCTCCGGAGGAGATGCATGCAAGCGGGTTGGATGCGGTTCTCGGTTCTCGGTGCGGTCGTGGTGGCGATGGCCGCGGTGCAGGGTGGGCTGGCCCAGGGCACGCCAAAGGCGACGCTGCTGGCGCTATCGAAACACGACCATACTCTGGCGATTGTGGATCCGACGACGCTGCAGGTGATCGCGCGCGCGCCGGTGGGGCCCGATCCGCATGAGGTGATCGCGTCTTCGGATGGCAGGACTGCGTATGTTTCGATCTACGGATTTGGGCGGTATCATGCGCTGTCGGTGATCGATCTGGTGGCGCAAAAGGCGCTGCCGGATATCGATACGGGCGCGCTGAATGGGCCGCATGGGCTGGCGTTCGCCGGCCGGAAGCTGTACTTCACGGCGGAG
>JBKICP010000210.1:0-27789 GCA_046567085.1 Acidobacteriota bacterium | reverse complement strand
GGCCTCATCCCCGGCGAAACCGACCGCGACCCGGAAGAGCACGACCTCGTCCTGCACAAAACCACCATCGCCGAATTCGAGGTCATGATCCTCGACGGAACCATCCGCGACGACTGCACGATCGCCGCCTGGGGCATGTACCGGCTGTGGAAGGAACGGCAGAGAGGCTAGCGGTTAGCACTGAGCGGTTAGCACTGAGCGGTTAGCGGTTGTCCTGCGCGGGTGCCACCACATCCCTGGGGCGGACGAATGGCCCCGCCGACCCTGGAAAACTAAGGAATGCGGGCTCCCCACTCGGAACCCTGTCCATGAGCGCATTGCCCTGTTTGCGCTACCTGATCCGCACGTGATGCATGAAGCGCTGAATTGTCAGCATGAGCAGGTATCTAACGCGGGCTGCAGCAAGGATGGCAGATTCGGTGTAGCCGCCGAGAAAGCGTCAGGAGAGAATCGGCGGCCAGATTAAGGTCTACTATAAGCAGGGTGTACGAACGATGAGCAACAAGGCTCACTCTTTTGCTCGGGCAAATATTACATGGGCACCAATGCGTAGACTCGCGCCAACAAGCTGGTTTTTCGTAGCCTTGAATCGCAAGCGGCTCGCGCCGATCGCGATCGTCGTGTTCGTGACATCGAGCCGGTCGCTCTTCGCTCAGCAATCTGAAAGTCCTACCCGTCGGACAGCTTCCTCCGTGAACCGATATATCGAATCGAAGTTTGAACTAGCCACTACGGATCCAGTCCGCGATACTGCGTTCTACGAAAAGCTGGGATTCCACGCTGTGGCGACGACATCGTATGGGTACGTAACGCTCGAATCCGGCCCAGTGGTCATCGCGCTGAGCCCGGTCACGAATGACGAACTTGGTCACAAAGGTTCATTCGCTGAAGTCCGGCGTCCCCCAATTGGGGTGGAGATTGTTTTATATACCACCGCAAACCTCGACAAAGAGCACGCAAGACTCAAGAGCCTGGGCCTCAAGCCTACCCCGATTCGGTTGCAGCCTTGGGGCGTGAGGGATTTCAGGCTCACCGATCCTGGCGGCTACTACATCCGCATTTCAGAAGGTCACGCGATACCAGCCAAGTGATATAGGCATGCCGGATACAACAATACGGGCTGCTCCCATCACTACCGCCGAAAACACGGGGCGTAGCGAAATTGCGCCAAATTGCCGAGTCGCTCACCGGCGCGGGGGAAGGGGGCCCCAAGAGAGGAGAAGACACAAAAGAAACTGCCCCCGGCCTTCAGGAGGCCGGGGGCACGTGGCCGGAAAACGTCCGGCGGTCAGCGGACTTAAAAGCTGAAGCTGGCGTTCAGGAAGATGCTGCGGTTGCCGCCGGTCTGGGAGCCGAAGAAGCCTCCCGCCAGAGACTGCGACTGATTGAAGAACGAGCCCACCTCACCCGGCCCCTGGGCAGGTCCGGCTGTGAGCACGCCATTCGGCGTGCCAAGGTTCTCGTGGTTGAGGATATTGGTCGCCCACACGCCCAGGTTCAGCGTGTAGCGGCGGTTGACGCTGGCATCCATGCGCCCCGGTCCGCCGCGCGATCCGCTGAAGCCGCCGCCACCGAGTCCGCCTGGTCCGCCGTGCATATGGCCTCCGCCACCGGCCGCGTACTGGCCTTCGCCCAGCTTCGGCCCGACGCCGATCGCCTTGTTGAGGCGCATGTTGATGCTGATGGTCGAGGGCCCGGTGCCGACGCCGTAAGGCATGATCCGCTCGCTGGTGCCGTAGGGATTGGTGTTGAGGCAGCCGAACCCCGGGGCGTTGATGTAGCCGTTGCTGGTGCCGTTGCACAGGGCCGGATCGCCATACGTCGGCCGCGCATTGAACTGGTTGTTGCCGGTCAGGTCGCTGCCGGTGGTGATGTTAAACGGCGTGCCGGAGTTGAAGACCACCATCGGCGCCGCAGTCACCTTCCACGGCAGGAAGAAGTTGCCAAGGAGGAAGAGCCGGTTGGTCACGTCGAAGGTCGTTCGGCCGTAGTCAAGCCCGGGGAAGCTGGAGACCGAGGGCACCGAACCGATGCCCGAAGTGTCGCCGAGGGCATGGCTGAAGGTGTAGTTGGTCATAAAGCTGAAGGTCCGGAACTGGGCGCGGAAGGTGACCATGACCTGGTGCTCTTTGTAGAAGCCCCCGGACTGGTACTGGAGGTCGTTGGTGGGGGGCTCGGAAACCGATGCGGGATAAACGCCCGCCTTCGCATCGGCGAGGGGAAAGACCCCCGCTGCGCTCAGATTGTCGGTGAAGTACTGGTGGATGCCCTGGGAGAAGACGTAGGTGACGTTGCCGGTCATGAACTTCGAGAGCTGGCGGTCGACGCCCACCGCGGCCTCCATGTCGTTGGCAACCTTCATGTTGGGGTCGAGCGTGTAGTGCGTCGGCGCCGCGCGGCCCCCGCCGCTGCCAGAGGTCGTGGGCGAGGTGATCGGCGTGGGTTTGGTGGGATCGAAGGGGATCGGTCCGTTCTGTGAGTTCTGGATGAACGTCTGCTCGTTGATGCCGTTCTGGTGAATGGCAGTCATGATGAACGGAATCTGCGCGCCGAATCCGTTGGGCACGGTGAAGCGCTGATAGAACCAGCCATAGCCGGCGCGCAGGACGGTTTTGGGCTGCTGCTTGCCGGAGGAGCGGCCAAGCGCGTAGGCGAACGCGACGCGCGGGGCCCAGTCGCTTTTGTCGTGGATGCGGTTCTGGGTCTCCCAGCGCAGCCCGTAGCTGAAGGTAAAGCGCGAGTTGACCTTCCAGTCGTCCTGATAGAAGAGCCCGGCGTCGAAGAGAATAGCGCGGGCCACCGCGTTGGCAGGAGTGGCGATGTAGTTATAGGTGTACTGCTGCGGATTGCAGGTTCCCTGCGAGGGCTGAACGCAGCCGAGGAAGTCGCCGAGACTGGCAAAGGCATAGGAGCCGTTGCTGCCGCTGGTGGTCAGGTTCACATCGCCGTAAGAGCGGAGACGCGCGCCGAAGTTGAGCGAGTGCGCGCCGAAGGCGCCGGAGAGGTAGTTCTGCAGCTCGAAGTCGTTCTCGTGATCCTGCACGGTCTGGCTGTTGCTGGCGCCATCCGTGAAGGCTCCCTGAACCGTGTAGGAGGGGAGCTGGCCGCCGACGGCGTTCTGATTGTTGCGGACGCGGCGGTACTGGAAGCGGATGTCGTCGACGAGCTTCGGGCTGAGGATGAGGCTGTCGGAGGCCTGCAGCGTGTTCTCCTGCTGGTTGACGTCGATGGCCGTAGACGGCAGGCTCAGCGGATTGAGTCCGCCGTTGGTGTTGGCGAAGCGGTTGTACTCGTAGCGCAGAGTGAGTGTGTTCGCCTTGCCCAGCTGGACGTCGAGGCGCGGGCTGAGGTTGAGCCGCGCGCTGGGATTATTGATGGCCTCGTTGATGGGCGTCCCGCTGGCGACCAGGACGCCTTTGGAATTGGGCTTGAGCTGAACGCTGGCGGGATCGATGGCCTCGAGGATGGCTTCGTTCTGCTGCTGGCGCGAGAAGATGCTGAAGAAGTACGACATGTTCTTGCTGATGGGGCCGCCGACGTTGCCGTGCAGGAACCAGGAGTAGTAAGGAGGCTCGGTCTTGCTCTGGAGGATAGGGTTCTGGGAGTTGAAGTGGGAGTCGTTGCCCATCAGCTCAGCCTGGCCGTGGAGCTTATCGGTGCCGGGCTTGGTGAAGATCTCGATGCGGCCGTAGCCGAGGCGGTCGTATTCGGCGGAGAAGGGATTCTGGTTAACGCGGATCTCGCGAATAGAGGACTTGGGCGGCAGCTGGCCGCCGGTGAAGCCGTCGATGTAAATCTGGCCGCCGTTGGGGCCGGCTGAAGGACCGGCAAGCGCCTGGAGCTCGTTCTGGAGTTCGTCGGGATCGTCGGAGAGGGCGTTGAGGTCGGTGCCCTTGATGACGATGGCGCTGGCGTTCTCGTCCGCGGCGGTGCCGATGGTGGTGTTTTCCGACTGGACTTCGACCTGCTGCTGCTGCACCTGAATCTGCATCGCCGGGTTGACGGTCTTCATCTGCCCTGCGGCAACGACAACGTTCGGCACGCGGTACGAGGCGAATCCGGGCGCGGTGACCCAGACGGAGTAGGTTCCGGCGGGAAGGCCGTGGACAGCGTAGGCGCCGCCGGAGTCGGAGATGGCTTTACCGGCCGTCTTGCCGGCCGTGTCGAGCACGACGACGGTGGCGTCGGGGATGACGGCGCCGGAGGGATCGGCAACCTGGCCGCGAATCCCGCCGGAGGTCTGCGCGGGCGCCTCTTGCGCAGCCGGCGCGCCGGAAGGCGTGACGGGCGCGGTGAAATCCTGCGCGTGAGCGGCGGTGGCGATCAGGAGCGCGGCGCAGGCGGCGGTCAGAAGCCGGCGGGCGACAGACGATCGCGAAGGAGGCACCTCAGGGGACGATTGTGCGGAGCCGGGCACATCATTTCGACACTGCAGGCGAGGCAATTGGGAAGTATCTCGGATCAATGTAGTTTCCTTCTTCTCGAACGCCGGTTCGTCGTGTGTCCGGCGGTTGTGTCCGGAACCGGCTCGTTACCTGGAGAGACGTACATTCGGCACGGCAGGTTCACATGGTTTGTCGCGTGAGTGCGTACTTTTTCTTACTGCGGATTGCCCTCTCCGCCGCCCTGATCGCCGCCCGAGCCGCCGCCAAGTCCGCTCCATGCGGAGGAGAACATGCTTTGGCTGCCGCTGGCGGAGGCCTGGAGCATGGGCTCGACACCGGCCAGCAGGCGGATCGCAGTCGCCGAATCGGGACTGCCGGAGGTAGCGACGATCATGACGGCGTCGCCTTTATGAAGGTCGGAGACGTGGATTTCCGGCGAGTGCTGCAGGACCCGAGCGAAGCCTCCACCACCCTGGCCGCCCGCACCCTTGGGACCGCCGCCGGCCTGGTGGAATCCCACACCGCCCGCCGCAGCGGGAGCGTGCTCTGCGGGAGCGCCCTGGCCGTGGTTGGCACCGCTGCTGGAGCGGAGTCGCATGGCGATCATCTGCGCCATCTGCGGATCGATCTTGCGCAGGTCGGAGTCGGGTGTGGTTTTGATGGTGACGTTCTTTTTGGTGACCAGATCTTTGACGGTGAGCGTGCCGGCGCTCGCATCGATGGAGGAGACGGTTCCGGCGATGTTGCGGAACGAGCCGGAGACGATTTCGTCGGCGGCGACCTCTTCACCGGTGCGGTTGCCGCGCGCCTCGATCTGATCGCCGGGTTGGATGGCGGCCAGCGTGGAGGGCTGCGCGTCGGAGAACTTCACGGAATCGGGCGCGTAGCGGCGAACGATCGTGCTCGGTGTGGTGTGGATGGTAATGGTCTGATTGGTCGATGTGATGGTGACCGTTCCGGCGGCGGCATCGACGGACTTCACAAGACCGCCTACCCCGCGGCGCGCCCAGTCGGCCTGCTCCTGCTCCTGTTTTGCGGCGATGTCAGTGGCTTTGTTCACGACGACGACACGAGCGGCCGGCGGATCGCCCGTAACCAGCATCAGCACCCGGTCGCCGACGGCGATGTCACTGACGACAATCTTCGTTGCACCGGCCAGGGTCTTCGATCCGGGCGCGGTACGCACGATGTTGGCGGTTGCGGGGATCGTCACCGTGACCGGAGATCCCGCATCCTGCTTCACGGAGACGGAGTTGCCGCTGACCGAGGCAACGGTGCCGAGGACGCGGTTCGCGGCGGGGGCCTGCGAATACCCAACGACGGGGATCAGAAAGGTGGAGCAAAGCGCCGCAACGGCAGCGCGCAAGGTGTGTAAGCGAATCATGGTCAATCCAATCGTAAGTTGCCGGGACCTGGTGATCTGACGAGTGTGGGGACCGAAAGTTTCAGAACCGAAAGGGTTTCTTACCGGATTCCGGTACTTTTGGGATGCTCCTGGGATGAAGCCCGCAATATATGATCGCCAATGGTCGGCTTTCTTTTATGACAGCCGCCTCCCGCTGTCCGTAACCGGACATCTATGAAGAAGACGCGGTCCAGATCCGCGCAGAAACGAGTCGAGCATGGCGATTTCGGGCACCGGCAGCAATGAATCCATCAGGGTCGCACCCGGCGGCGAAGGGACGAGCTACCGCAGTGCGCTTTCGATGGTCACCACGCTCTTCTTCATGTGGGGCTTTCTCACCTCGCTGAATGACATCCTGATCCCGCATCTGCAGTCGATCTTCGAGCTGAACTATGCGAAGAGCATGCTGGTGCAGTTTGCCTTCTTTTCGACGTATGCGCTGCTGGCGATTCCTTCCGGATGGATTGTGGAGCGGCTCGGCTACAAGCAGACGATGGTGCTGGGACTGATCACCGCCGGGGTGGGAGCGATTCTCTTTGTGCCGGCAGCGAAGGTCGCGTCGTATCCGCTGTTTCTCGGCGCGCTGATTGTGCTGGCTGCCGGTATTACGGCACTGCAGGTCTCGGCCAATCCGTACGTCACGGTGCTGGGACCGGCGCGAACCGCATCAAGCCGGCTGAACCTGACGCAGGCGTTCAACTCGCTGGGGACGGTGGTGGGGCCTATCTTCGGGGCGTTCGCAATTCTGCGCACCGCAGGCAAGGTGCAGGACATCACGAAGCTCTCGGGCGCGGCGCTGCAGAGTTACCGTGCCGAGCAGGCCTCGACCGTGAACATTCCCTATCTCGGGATCGCGCTGGCCCTGGTGCTGCTGGGCCTCGCGATTGCGCTGTACAAGTTTCCGCGCATCGAGACGACGAAGAACTACCGGCCGAGCGAACTGCACAAGCAAAAAGGCAGCATCTGGCGGCATCCGCATGTGGTGTTCGGAGCGTTCGCCATTTTTGTCTATGTGGGAGCGGAAGTTTCGATCGGGAGCTTCCTGATCAAGTATTTCTCGCGTCCGGAGATTGGCGGGCTCGCGACTGCGATGGGCGGCAGCTCAACGCATGCAGCTTCGGCGGCGCTGCTGCGCTTCCTGATGAAGGCGCTGGGCAGCTGGGTGCCGATTTACTGGGGCGGCCTGATGGTGGGCCGCTTCATTGGGTCGGGCCTGCAGCAGAAGGTGAACCCGGGGCGGATGCTGAGCCTGTTCGCGCTCTGCTCGGGTGGGCTGGTGATCGTCTCCATGGTCACCGACAGCTCGTTCGCGGTCTGGAGCATCCTGCTGGTTGGCCTGTTCAACTCGATTCAGTTCCCGACTATCTTCACCCTGGGCGTGGCGGAGATGGGGCCGCTTACCGGCGAGGCGTCCGGCCTGCTGATCACGGCGATCGTGGGCGGCGCCATCATCCCCGAGTTGCAGGGATTGCTCGCAGATCGCATCGGCATCCACCACGCCTTCGTGCTGCCGGTACTGTGCTACCTGTTCATCGCATGGTATGGGGTGCGAGGCTCGCTGGTGAAGGAGCCGGTGGTTTGAGAGGCGGCCGGTGGCCTGTAGCGCGTGGCCTGTAGCGCGTGGCCTGTAGCGCGTGGCCTGCAGCTGGCGGCTTCGCTGTACGCTGTGCGCTGCGCCCTGTACCCTGTTCGGTGATGTCTTCCCCTCTTCTTCTTTCTGGTCAGCCTCTTTCGCTGGATGAAATTGGCGAAGTCGCGCTGTTGCGCCGGCCTGTCGCCCTCGATCCCGCCGCTTTGCCGCACATTCGTGAGTCGCGCGCGGTGGTCGATGGGCTGCTCGCGCGCGGTGCAGTCGTTTATGGCGTGAACACCGGCTTTGGCAGGCTTTCCGATGTGAAGATCGAGCCAGGCGAGGTGCAGGCACTGCAGCGCAACCTGGTGCGCAGCCACGCCTGCGGGGTCGGCAATTCCCTTCCCGAGCCGGAGGTTCGCGCCATGCTGCTGCTGCGCGCCAATGTCCTAGCGAAGGGATTCAGCGGTGTGCGGCCCGTGGTGCTGGAGATGCTGCTCGCGCTGCTCAATCGCGGCATCCATCCCATCGTTCCCGCGCGAGGATCCGTCGGAGCCAGCGGCGACCTCGCCCCACTCGCGCATCTGGCGCTGACCATGATCGGCGAAGGCCTGGTCCTCCTCGACGGCCGCGAAATGCCGGCGGCGATGGCCATGCTCAAGACAGGATTGACACCGTTGGTTCTCGAAGCCAAGGAGGGCCTGGCACTCCTGAACGGCACGCAGGCGATCACCGCCGTCGGCACCCTCGCTGTGGAGCGCGCACTGCGCGTGGCCGAACTGGCCGACCTGGCCGGAGCCATGACGCTCGAAGCGCTGAAGGGGACGCCGACGCCTTTCGACGAGCGCATCCACGCGGTGCGACCGCACCCGGGACAGATAGCCACAGCCGCGCATCTGCGCGCGCTGCTGGCCGAGAGCGAGATCCGCGAATCGCATCGCGAGAACGATCCGCGTGTGCAGGACGCCTATTGTCTGCGCTGCATGCCGCAGGTGCACGGAGCGGTGCGCGATGCGCTCGCGCATACCCGGGCGACGCTCGAAATTGAAACCGGGGCTGCTACGGATAATCCGTTGGTCTTTCCCGAGGGAGAAATCCTGTCGGGCGGAAATTTTCATGGCGCGCCGCTGGCGCTGCAGCTTGACGCGGCGGCCATCGCGATGACGACGCTGATGGGCATCGGGGAGAGGCGCATCGATCGGCTCGTCAATCCGGACATCAACGAGGGGCTGCCGCCGTTCCTGTCGAAGACGCCGGGCGTGTCGTCGGGTTTCATGATTGCCCATGTTGGTGCGGCGGCGCTACTGAATGAGGCGAAGGTGCTCGCGCATCCGGCGAGCGCCGACAGCGTGCCGACCTCGGGCGGTAAAGAAGATCACGTCTCGATGGGGATGACCGCGGCACTCAAGTTTCGGCAGGTGGTAGAGAACGCGGAGCGGCTGCTGGCGGTGGAGTTGCTGTGCGCCGCGCAGGGGCTGGAGTATCGTGCCCCGCTCAAGCCGGCGCGTCGCGTGTCTGAGGCGTACAAGCAGGTGCGGGCCGTGGCGCCCGCGCTGGGTGAAGACCGCGTGCTCAGCGGCGAGATTGAGGCAATGGCCAGGGCAGTGCGAAGCGGCAAGCTGGACGAGTGGCGTAGATGAAAAACAGCCGGTAGCCGGTGGTCTGTAGCTGGTGGCTCGAGCCGGTCGCCCGTTTCAATTGCGGTCGAGGACTGGCTTGCCCACTACAGCTACCGGCGATCGGCTCTAATACTCAATGCCGCGCTGCGCGAGGATTCCCTTCTGATAGGCGTGCTTGACCTCGCGCATTTCCGTCACCGTGTCGGCGATGGCGACCAGCGAAGGATGCGCGTTGCGGCCGGTGAGGATAACGTGGACCATCTCGGGGCGCGCTTCGAGCGTCTCGACGACCCTGGCTGGGTCGAGCATGCCGTAGCTGATCGCGTAGTTGATCTCGTCGAGGATGACCATGTCCCACTCGCCGGAGAGAATCGCAGCGCGCGCTTCTGCCCAGGCTTCCTCGACGAGGCGGATGTCTTCGGGATCGGTTTCGGCGCCGCCGATCTTCACGAAGCCCCGGCCCATCTGGCGCAGGACGAAGTTGTCGCCGAAGGCTTTGGTCGAGTCGAGTTCGCCATAGTGCCATGAGCCTTTGAGGAACTGCAGCATGAGCACGCGCATGCCGTTGCCGACGGCACGCAGCGCCGTGCCCATGGCAGCGGTGGTCTTGCCCTTGCCGGGTCCGGTGTTGATGAGGATGAGGCCTTTGCGGGTTTCGGGGGGTGTGGTGTCAGTCATGAGATCACGAAGCCTGGAGCCGGTAGTCTGTGGCCGGTAGCAAGAACCAAAATCGCCGTACCACGCTGCAGGCCACCAGTTTCAGGCTACCGGCTCCTGCCTACAGGCTGCCTTTTCGATGATACGGGTGGCCGCTGAGGATCGTGAGGGCGCGATAGATCTGCTCGCACAGAACGACGCGGGCCAGTTCGTGCGCGAGGGTCATCGGACCGAGCGAAAGCATTTCGCCGGCGCGCTGGCGCGAGTCCGCCGACCAGCCATCACCGGGACCGATGGCGAAGATGAGCAACTGGCGGCCCTGGTCGCGCTCGCGGCCGAGCCACTGAGCGAAGGGTTTCGATGGCATGGAGCGGCCGCGCTCGTCGAGAAGGACGACCAAAGGTGCGGTGCGGGTACGTTCCCGCTCGACAGCGCTCCACAGTGCGTCTTCGCCGCGGAAGATGGGCGTCTCCACCGTCGACTTGCCGCTGCCAGGCAGGAGCTGGGCGATGCGTTGGACGTACATCCGGGCGAGGTCATCAAAAGCATCGCGCGGGCGAGCGCCAATGGCGGCGATCCAGAGCTTCACTGCACCAGTCTATGCGTACGTTCGGCGTCGGTGGCGTATGGGCGCGAACCCCCTCGGGGTGTGGACCGCACATCCCTGAAGAACCCGTACCTGCCATAACTCCGGGGCAGCGGGATGACTCACTGCGACAACGGGACAACGGGCAATGAGATATAACTCGCCTGACCCGGCGCATGCCAGATACGCTGCGTCGCCTTCATGAAGTCCTGCGGCTTCGCATCGAAGATGTTCGGTACGAAGGTCTGCGGGTTGCGATCGTAAAGCGGGAAAAGCGTGGACTGTACCTGGATCATGATGCGATGCCCTGGCTGAAACGTGTGGTCCACGTTGGGCAGAGCGAACGTGTACTCGAGGGGTTGGTTCGAGACGATCGCTTCGGGATGCGAAAAGCTGGTGCGGTAGCGGCCGCGGAAGATATCGATCCCGATCGGCAGTTCGTATCCGGCCATATCGGCTTGCACCCCCAGGGTGCCGGGGAAGGTTCCTTCCGCGTCAGGACGCTCGACCTGCTCGTTGGGGTAGACGTCGATGAGTTTCACCACCCAGTCCGAGTCCGTGCCGCTGGTCGACGCGATCAGGTGCACTATGGGCTCGCCGGCCAGTTTCATGGGCGCGGTCAGCGGAGTCGTCTCCCACGTCAGCACGTCGGGACGGCCGTCGACAAAGCGCTGATCGGTCAGCAGCCATGTGCGCCAGCCGCTTCCCTCACCGACGACCGGGCGCGGACGATAAGGGACGGGCTTCGCGGGATCGGAGACGTACTCGTCATACTGCGCTGTTCCTGCTTTCGGACTCGTGAAGGATAACTGTCCGTCTGCGCGCAGATACAACGGCTTTGAACTATCGCTGCAACCCTTTTCGCAACTTACCGGCCATTGGGTGAAGGTATCCCAATGATCGGCACCCGTGTCGTAGATCCAGACGGGAGGCGTGTCGGCCCGGGGCGAACCTGGCTTCAGATATTGATTAAAGAAAGGCTGCAGAACGTCGCGGCGCCACTGTTCCGAGGTATCGGTTGCCCAGACAAACGGGCCAATAGCGCGGCCCTGGCGGTTGATCTGTGAATGGAACCACGGCCCCAGAACGAGATAGTTCATTGTGTTTGACGGGTCCTGGGGTTCCCAGGCACGGTAGCTGTGATTGGCTCCGTACATGTCCTCCTGGTCCCACTCGCCCTGTTCCCACATGGTGGGTACGGTCAGTTTGGTTTTGGCGATTCGCTTGTCGAGAGCCTGCGCCTGCCAGAATCCGTCATAGCTGGGGTTATCTTCGATATCTTTCCAGAAAGGTAGCTGATCCATGTTGCGTGCACGTGCAAAATCACCCGCCGTACCGGCTTCAAGATAGTTGGTGTAGTCATCGCCCGGATGCGGGACGTCCACCCCGCCCCCGCGCCGGGTGGTTTGCCCCAGCACGTAATCAATGTTGGGCTGGCGGAAGGCTCCGTAGTGGAACCAGTCATCTCCCATCCATCCATCCACCATGGGGCTTTCCGGTGCAGCTACTTTGAGCGCGGGATGAGGATGGAGCAGGGCCATCACCACCGTGAATCCCTCATAGGAGCTTCCAATCATCCCCACGCGGCCGTTGGATTCCGGCACGTTTTTCACCAGCCAGTCGATGGTGTCCCACGCATCGGTCGTGTCGTCGGCACCGCTGTTGTTGTAACCGGAACCGAGCGGCGGCGGAGTCATCAGATAGACTCCCTCAGAGCCGTACTTACCGCGCACGTCCTGATAGATACGGATATAGCCGGCCTTAACGAAGTCCTGATCGGAGAGCGGGAGCGCATCGATGAGGTGGTCTGCGTCCGGCGTGCCGATGCGATGCGCTGCATCGTAGGGTGTACGCGTCAGCACGATCGGGGCATCGTGGGCCCCTTTGGGAATCCAGATGACGGTGAAGAGCTTTACGCCGTCCCGCATGGGGACCATGACTTCGTGCCGGACGTAATCGCGGTCGGCCGCCGGCGGTTTGTAGTTCGTGTTCATGTCATCGCTGTAGGGCTTCTGCTGCGCGGGTGCGCCGGCCACGACGATGGCCAGTCCGACCACGCCGACAGCAATTGCAGTCTTCGCGAACTTCATGAGGTCTCCGTTGAGAAAAGGTTGGGGACGATGCAGATTGTATGGGAAGCGAAGCCACGTGGCTACGAACTCCGATGGCCATCGTCGCGATTCTCTCTCCTGGATTGGAGATGGTGGTGACGGGCCGATCACCCACTTCAGGCTGCGGCTCGGTGCGGGCAGGGGCGCCGCCCGCGTCGAAAGCGCTGCGATATACTTCACCAGAGCTTAATTTCGCTCTCCAGCCGGGCGGACACGCCCGATTTTCCTACCAGATGGACTTTCCCAGCATCGTCGCACTCATTGACGCCAGGATCGCGCTGCTGCAGCAGTTGCGAGACACTCTTGTCACGTCGTCTGCAGCCCCTGCTGTGCCTCGGCACATACGAAAGAATCGCCGACGGCTCGTTCGTCCCGCACGGACAGCAAGGAAGCCGAAGACTCCTCCGACCGCTTCACCTGAACCTAAGTTCATGGAGGTTGCTCCACCGGAGCCGGTGCGCCGGCCGCAGGCTGCGCCCCGAAGACGCCCTCCAGCCAAAGAGAGCCCTGTGCGGACGGAGACTCGTTCTGCACTCGCAGGACCATTGCCGACGGGTCCTGTTGCTATTTCCGCCGCGCGCGTTCGCGCCGAGGAGGCTCATCGGCGAGGAGTTGAAGAGGAGCCTTTGCCGGCCCAGGAGGAGCCGTTGGCGACACCGAATCAGATTCTCCGAAAATGGATGAGCGATCAGCAGACAGGCCCGGCCTGAGACGTCTTACCCTGGCGGAGCGAAGGCTCCTGACTGCACGCGGTGACCCGCCGACACAAGAGATCATCCCCCTTCCTGACGATCCTTTTTGCCGCTGCTGCCCCTCCTGTCTTTTCCGGTTGGCCGCGGCCTGCCAACCGTGATACAAACCAGTTACGTTTCCTCGTCCGAGGCGTGAACCGTTTCTCCGTCTGAGACAGTCCTCGACTGCACCACTCTGGTTCGACTTACGGATGAGTATGACGCCCCTGCCTGTGCGCGGCGCTTTCGAGCACGCGCTGCTTCGTGAGTACGGCATGAATGACGCCTTCGACGAGATGTTCGATGGAGACGGGATCATCCGTCCGCACTATCAGGCGCTGTTTCATGAACTGACCACGCTGCCTCCGGAAGAAATTCGTCGCCGGAAGCAATCGGCGGACGCCTCCTTTTTGATGCAGGGCATCACCTTCACCGTCTATGGGCGGGACGAGGGCACGGAGCGCATCTTTCCCTACGATCTGATACCGCGGCTGGTGACCGCCGAGGAGTGGGACACGATCGAGCGCGGCTTGACGCAGCGCATCACCGCACTGAACCTGTTTCTCCACGACGTCTACAACGACCAGAAGATCCTCACCCAGGGCGTCGTTCCGCGCGAGGTGGTTTATAGCTGCGCGCAGTTCCGGCGCCAGATGCGCGGCCTGCGCGTGCCGCGGAATGTCTATGTCGCGATCGCCGGTACCGATCTGCTGCGCCTCGAATCCGGCGAGTTTGTCGTTCTCGAGGACAATCTGCGCGTGCCTTCGGGCGTGAGTTACATGCTCACCAACCGGCGCATCATGAAGCGCACGCTGCCCAGTCTTTTTCGTGACTACGGCGTGCGGCCGATCGATCATTATCCTCAGGCCCTGCTGGCGACGCTGCGCTCGCTGGCCCCGGAGGGGCGGCCCGAGCCGACGGTGGTCGTGCTCACACCGGGGGTCTATAACTCCGCTTACTTCGAGCACACCTGGCTGGCGCGGCAAATGGGCGTCGAACTCGTGGAGGGCCGTGACCTGGTTATTCACGACAACCTCGTCTACATGCGTACCACGGGTGGTCTCAAGCGAGTCGATGTCATCTACCGTCGGGTGGATGATGACTTTATCGATCCGCTGGCCTTCCGTCCCGATTCCATGCTCGGTGCTGCCGGTCTGTTTAATGCCTATCGCGCCGGCAATGTGACGCTGGCCAATGCCTTCGGAACCGGCGTCGCGGATGACAAGGCCCTCTACGCCTGGGTACCTGCCATCATCCGTTACTATCTGGGGGAGCAGCCGATCCTGAATAACGTCGAGACGTATCTGCTGACCGACCCAAAGCAGCGGGCGCACGTCACCGCGAATCTGGAGAAGTTGGTCGTGAAAGCGGTGGGCGAGTCCGGCGGCTATGGCATGCTGGTGGGGCCGCACAGTTCGGCCGCGGAGCGGGACGAGTTCAAACGCCGGATTGAAGCCGAGCCCCGCAACTACATCGCCCAGCCGACGCTCAGTTTTTCACGGTCTCCCTGCCTGCTGGAAGACGGCACGATCGGCCCGCGGCACGTCGATCTGCGGCCGTACATCCTGTTCGGCGACAAAGTCACGATCGTTCCCGGCGGCCTCACGCGTGTGGCACTCCGCGCCGGCTCTCTGGTCGTGAACTCGTCGCAGGGGGGCGGGAGCAAAGACACATGGGTACTGAGCGGCGCCGGCAACCGGGCAAAGGAATCCCACACTTTGGCAATCTGAGGAGAGAGAGGCAACGATGCTTTCACGCGTGGCCGACAGCCTTTACTGGACCAGCCGGTATCTGGAGCGGGCCGAACATACCGCGCGACTGATCGACATCAACATGGGGCTGATGCTGGACCGGTCGCGCGTAAGCGAAGAGCGGCGCTGGCAGCGAGTGCTCGCGGCGCTGGGCGCGGCTCCGAGCCTCGGCCGAAACGACGGCGCCAATGGCGAATCCGCACGCTGGGGCGGAGTCGCCTCGCTGGTCCACGCGCTGTGTTTCGACACTGCAAAACATGTCTCGATCACCGCCTGCATCTTCGCTGCCCGCGAAAATGCCCGCCAGATTCGCGATGAGATCAGCACCGAACAGTGGCAGCGGCTGAATGGTCTGTTCCACGAGATCAGCCGTCTGCGCACATCGACCCCATCCGAACGGAATCTGGCCGAGTTTCTGCCGACCATCATCGACGGCGTTCATCTGTTCCAGGGCGTCACGGATACCACCCTGAGCCATGGCGAGGGCTGGCATGTCCTGCGCGTGGGGCGCTATCTGGAGCGTGCGTGGTCGATCACCACGCTGCTCGATGTTTACGAGCGGGAGGTGTTTTGCGGCGAGGATACGAGCGACGCCGGCGAGTATCTGGAGTGGATCGGCCTTTTGCGTATCTGCACATCGTTCGAAGCTTTCTGCCGGGTGCACACCGCGGAGCTCACCCATGATCGCATCCTGGCATTTCTGCTGCTCGATCCCAATTTCCCTCACTCGGTCCGCTACTCCGTGGATGCGCTGCACAACGCGCTGGAGGCCATCCAGCAGCACACGCGAACCCAGCGCGGCGGCGAACTGATGCGCGTCACCGGACGCCTGAAGGCGACGCTGGGGTTCGCGCAGATCGATGAAATTCTTTCCCGCGATCCCGTCCAGTTTCTGCGCAGCATCCTCGATCAGTGCCGCGAGGTTCACGACTGGATTTACGCCGTCTACATTCAGTATTCGGTGGAAGCGGCTCTGGCGGTGTGACTCCATGCCCTACTACTTTGTTCGCCATCTTACGAAGTTTCTCTATCGTCATCCGGTGAGCGAGAGCGCCACGGAGGTGCGCATGCATCCGCGCAGCGACAGCAACCAGCGCTGCCTGTCGTTCTCGCTCTCCGTGAGCCCGCGTTGCCGCGTTTTCACCTACCGCGATCATCTGGGCAACAACGTCCATCACTTCGATATCCCGGGAAGCCATTCGCAGCTGGTTGTCGTCGGCGAATCCGTAGTGGAGCACCAGCCGCTGGCTTCGATTCCCGCAGCCCTCGCGCCGGAGGCCTGGAAGGAACTCGATGCCCTGGTGGGGGAAGGCGACTACTGGGAAATGCTGCTGCCCAGCGAATTCGCCAAACCCACACCGAGCCTGCTCGCGCTGGCGAAGGAGCTGGACGTAGTGCGGCGAGACGATCCACTCCAGCTGCTCTACGAACTGAATCAGCGGCTCTATGACGGCTTCAGCTACCGGCAGCAGACCACGCGCGTGGATTCGCCGATCGATGAGGCACTGCGGACGCGCCAGGGCGTTTGTCAGGACTTCTCCCACATCATGATTGCGCTGGTGCGCCAGGTTGGGATTCCCTGCCGCTACGTCAGCGGCTATCTGTTTCACGGCAGCGAGGATCACGACCGCTCGACCTCCAGTGCAACGCACGCGTGGATTGAAGCGTTTCTGCCGGCACTGGGCTGGGTGGGATTCGATCCGACCAACGCCCTGATTGCGCGCGACCGGCATATCCGCACCGCGCTGGGCCGCGACTACGCAGACGTGCCACCGACCCGCGGCCTTTTTCGCGGCCGCACCGACAGTGAACTGTACGTCGCCGTCCAGGTGACGTCTTCCGATGCGGCTCCTGACCTCGACCGGGATCTGCCTATTCCCGAAGACTGGTCGATGCTGGTGGAGAGGGCCCAGGCGCCGCCGGCGCCCGCCGAGCCGCTGCTGCAGATTCAGCAAAGCCAGCAGCAGCAGCAGTAGAGAGCGCCGAGTCGATCGTTGCCGGAGTGCCCCGCGCGTGCGGCCTTGCAGCAAGAGGCTGGGCCCGCAGGCTACGGCGTTTGCGGCTCCGGCAGCCGCGGCGCGCTGCTGCACAGTTCTTCGATCGGCTCCTCGGACTTGTATTCCAGCTTCTTCGGGGCGACGCATCCCTCTTCGCGCGTCGCCAGCAGACTCGGTTTCCCTGCCTCTTCCTTTTCCGCCGCAGCGGCAATCGGCGCGAGCGCCTTCTTCATACTTTCGAAGGCCGATGTCTGAATGGTCTGTTCGGTCTGCCGGGGAAGGAACATAATCTCTCGCTGGGTCTGGACCATCCTCTGGTAGAAGGGCGGATGGGTCCGGAACCAGCTGACGCCGTTGATATAACCTTGCTTCGTTGCCATTTTGTCGAAGAACCTCGTAAAGCCGGTCACGTCGTAACCGGAACTCCACGCGTACTGCACGCCGAGGTGGTCGGCCTCCAGTTCGTAATCGCGGCTCACCCCCAGCAGGCGCAGATCGAGTACGAGCCCCAGACCATAGAAGCCATACTGCAGCGCGTAGTACATGCCGATGCTGGCCACACCGCCGGTCAGGACCATCGCCGCCACCTGCGCGGCCTGATAGAAGAGGCTCGCGATGGTGGCTTTCTTCATCATCTTCGCGCTGTGACGCGCCGTATCATGCGCGATTTCATGCGCGATAACCCCCGCCAACTCTGCTTCGTCGTCGACTGCCTCCAGCAGGCCGCGCTCGATAAACAGATAGCCACCCGGCAGTGCAAAGGCATTGACTTCGCGTGAATCCAGCAACGTCAGGTGGAGCGGCACCTTGAGATCGGAATGCTGGGCCACGCGCTGCGCGATTCCTTCGACGTAGCTTTGGATTTCCTTGTTCTCGAGAACCGGCGGAAGCATGCCGGAGCGGCGCATCTCTTCAACTGCCTGCTGTCCCCGCTTGATATCATCCTGCTGCCCTGCTGCGATCTCGCGAAAGCCGATGTCCTTGACGTCACCCCAGCGCCGCGTCTCGTAGGCGCCGCTGGCCAGGTCGGCCCTGGCCTGCCTGAACTGCTCGGGCCACTGCTGGATCAAATCCAGCTTCGCATTGAGGTTGTCATACGCGGTCGGAATCGCGTGTCCGGCGAGCACGTCCGCTTCACTCTTCAGCAGATCGTAGTTCTGGATGGAACAGTGCAGCGTATGCCTCTCGGTGGTGGGCAGCTGCTCGCCTCCCGTCTTGAGGCTCTTCCGCGCCCCGTCGATCTGCTTTTGATAGAACTTTCCGTGATCCCTGAAGGTGCGCCGGCACGCTTTCTCTCCCCCCTCGAATGAGTCCCGCAGACGCTCGATCTCCTGCGGATCGTAATGCAGATTGGGAGCCAGTTCGAAGAGCTCCGGATAGCCCTTCTGCAGCATCGTGCGCAAAGGCGGCGACCCACCGGAGGGCTCGCCGACGGGCATCTGAGCGTTTAACGAGGCGGTCGGCAGCAGAGTCAGAGCTGCGATCATGCTGACCGCCGTGGGACAGCGCACGAAATCTTTCATAGCAGTGCTCTTTCTTCCCTTGCACGAGGCGGGGTGAGAGATGATTCAGACGCGATGACTCCCGCACGCGGATAACCAATTCAGGAGTAGACCATTCCCGCGCATTTCGCACGATCCAACGAATCTCCGAACTCAAAGCAAGGACAACCCGTCAAAATCCTGGGACCAAGCCGATCCTCGACGGGGTCAGGTTCGCGACCCGCTTCGTGCGCTGCGGTCTGTAACGTGCAACTGAAAGCTGCCGGAGACAAATATGAAATGGCGGACGGCACTTCTGGCTGCTGTGGCCCTGCTGTCGATTCCCTGCGGTGCGGCGCCGGAGATATCTCAGCCGGGGCACTCGATGCAGAACGACACACCCGCACAGGCGAAAACTCCGCCGCAGGGAAAAAAGCCCGACTTCTCGATCGAAGCTCCCCTGGTCGATATCAACGTCCTGGTCACCGACGAAGATGGACGCGCGATCTCGGGTCTCAGGAAGGCTAACTTCCGTGTACTCGACAATGGACTGCCTCAGACGATCACGCACTTCTCTCCCACGACTGCGCCGATTACCATCGCCATGCTGCTGGAATATAGTTCGGGCTCTTACAGTTATTACGCTTCCAAGTCCGCGTCCTGGGGAACGCGCTTTCTTGACGAGTTAGAGCCGCGCGACTGGGTGGCGCTGGTCACCTACGATATGCGGCCCACGGTACGCGTCGATTTCACCCATAACCGAGCCAGCATCCGCGACGCACTGGGCTCTTTGGGGCGTCCCGTTTTCAGTGACGCCAACCTCTTTGACGCGCTCCTTGAGACGCTCGACAAACTGGAGCCAGTGCGCGGGCGCAAATCGATTCTTCTCCTCAGCACCGGCGCCAACACCTTCAGCCAGGCGATCTTCGACGAGGTCAACAAGCGGGTAAAGGCCACCGACGTGACGATCTTCACAATCGGGCTGGCCGAGGAGGAATATACCCGTAGTCAGGGCTCGAATGTCGGCTATCTTCAGGCACGCTCCTGGCTGCAGTCCTTCGCCGAGCAAACAGGCGGGGTGGCATTCTTCCCACGCTTTCCTGCGGAGCTTCCCGACATCTTTCGCAGCGTTACCGGATTTCTGCGTAACGAATACACGCTGGCGTTCTCTCCTCCCAAAGAACTACGGGACGGCAAGACCCACCGCCTCACCGTCCAGGTGATTGGACCCGACGGAAAACCGCTGACCGTTCGGGACGACAAGGGGCGTGAACGAAAACTCACGGTCTTCGCCCGGTCCGGGTACCAGGCGCCAAGCACGGCCGCACCGCAGGCACCAAGCGAGAAGATGCGTTGACGGGGAAAGTCCAGGCTCCTGGACAACTCCGTCAAAATTCGTGGACAGAGCGACACAGGGGCGCACCTCTGCGTGCGGGGAGGATTGCGCGGGCAGGGAGACATGCATTGGATCAACATGGTCTGCGGCGTGCTCTCTCCTTATCGACCCTATAGATTCCGGTGATCGGCAGAGCTGGCCCCGATTGGCAGCGTCCGTGGAGATCTCGCATGGCATCAGCTGGCGTGCAGCGTTCCGTCGTCCTCTTCCTGCCACATCGCGTGGTCGCAGCCATCATGTTGGCGGGGATGGCCGCCGCGGCGACGAGCCGCTGGTTGCTGCATGGACATCCGTCGCCCAACCTCTTCTTGCTGGCTGCGATCGCAATCGCTGCCGTTCCTCTGTTCGCAGAGTTGGTGCAGGAGATGCTGAAGGGCAACTTCAGCGTCGACCTGCTGGCGCTGCTTTCGATCGGAACTGCGGTAGTTCTTCGCGAATACTGGGTGGCCGCCATCGTGATCCTGATGCTTTCGGGCGGCAAGTCTTTAGAGGAGTTCGCAACACGCCGTGCCTCCTCGGTCCTGAGCGCCCTGGCACGACGCATGCCGCAGATGGCTCATCGGCTCGCTCGGGACGGTTCGACCGAAGACGTCCCAGCGGAGTCGGTGGTCATCGGAGACCGGGTTGCCATTTATCCTCACGAGCTATGCCCGGTCGACGGCCAGGTGATTTCCGGCTCGGGCTCGATGGATGAGTCGTATCTGACGGGAGAGCCTTTCCTGATCGAGAAGGCGCCCGGAGCCACGGTTCTCTCCGGCGCCATCAACGGCGAGACGGTCCTCACCATCGCTGCCACACGCGTGGCCCGCGATTCCCGTTACGCAAAGATTGTCGAAGTGCTTCATGCTTCGGAAGAAAACCGTCCAAGGATCCGCCGCCTGGCGGATCGGCTCGGCAGTTGGTATACCCCGGTCGCCGTCGGCTTCGCACTGCTCAGTTGGATCGTCAGCCACCAACCGGAGCGCTTCCTCGCGGTCCTCGTCATTGCGACGCCCTGCCCGCTGCTGCTGGCTATCCCGGTCGCCGTGATCGGCGCGATCTCAATCGGCGCACGCCATGGCATCGTCATCAAGGATCCTTCGATTCTGGAAAAGGCGGATCGTTGCCGCACCTTAATCGTCGATAAAACCGGCACCCTCACTTACGGGCGCCCGTGGCTGACCAACATCCTCGAGATGGGAGTGTGGCCAAGGCATCGTCTGCTGGAGTTCGCTGCAAGCCTCGAACGCTATTCGAAGCATCCGCTGAGTTCGGCGATTCTCCAAGCTGCCACCGACGCAAAGATCGAGTTGCTCAATGCCCAGAACGTGTCGGAATCCCCCGGGCACGGACTTTCCGGCGTACTCGACGGTCATGAGATTCTGTTGACGGGCCGCGGTAAGCTCACACCCGAACTCGCTGCGCACCTCTCGGCGATCGCCCCGGGCCTGGAATGCGTCCTGCTCATCGACGGCAGTCTGGCCGGGGTGATGCGCTTCCACGATGAACCCCGGCACGAGAGCAAGTCCTTCCTCAGCCACTTGCGCTCTCGGCACGGAATCGAAAATGTTGTGCTGCTTTCCGGGGATCGCCCGGCTGAAGTGGCCGCCTTCGGCCGCACCATGGGCATAGCGCAGATCTACGGCGGCAAGAGCCCGGAAGAAAAACTCGCCATTGTTCGCGATCTCACCCGGCGTGCCCCCACGCTGTATCTGGGAGACGGCATCAACGATGCGCCTGCCATGATGAATGCAACTGCGGGCGTGGCTCTCGGTGTGAGCAGCGACATCACTGCCGAAGCCGCCGGTGCGGTCATCCTGCAGTCGTCTCTGTCGAGTGTCGACGTCCTCATGCACATCGGCCGCCGCATGCGCCGGATTGCCCTCACCAGCGCGGTGGGCGGCATGCTTCTCAGCGCCGTGGGCATGGGCATGGCGGCTCTGGGTTTTCTCGTTCCCATTGAGGGGGCCCTGCTTCAGGAGGCGATCGATCTGGCTTCAATCCTGAACTCCCTGCGAATCGTTCTGCCGACGCGGCAGCTGAGCGATTTTGTGCCGCCTTCGCATCCCGCCGATGGAGAGCCCGGCCAAATTGCCGGTAAGCCGCACTCGGAGGTCGCTGCACCTGTCATGCGGGCGTGACCAAACCTTTGGAGATCCGGCCGCGCGAGAGCACAAGCCTCTCCACGCGAATATTCTGGACGCAAAAAACTTCAATGAGGGCGTGAAACTTTCTCGATCCTGCCCGAATATCGAGTAATCAGGGAGCGCATTCGCCCGACTTCCTGCCCCATCAGCCGCATCGCTACGCGGCATAGGTCGGGATTGCATTCAAGCAGTTCAACGACGCGAACCGCGCTCACCACTCCTAACTCCGAGTCGATCACACTTTTCGCAGACACACTGTAGGCTCCATTCAAAGCCGCTGGCAATCCGATGATGCTGCCGGGCCCCAGAACTTCCATCGGATCGATGTCCTCCGCGTCGGGCCAGAGCAGCGCAATGCTGCCCTTTTGGAGGAGATAAACGGAGGTCGATGAAGCGTCGCGTCGAAACAGAAAGGTGTCGGCTGGCGAAGTCAGTGGCTCCGCCAGCCGGTTTAGTTCATTGAACAAGCGTTCTGCCATAGGAGATCCAATCAAAAGACAAACCGCCACAGCAGGTACATTGTGTTATTCGCACTTGCATTACGGCCGGAGCCGTCATAGTTCGTGTCACCGCCGTTGAAGCGGGTATAAGCGGTGTACTGCGCAGCGATGTCCATATTCTGCGTGGGCCACCAGGAGACGTTGGCGATCAATCCGGTGCTGTGCGGGCTCCCGCTGGCGCTCCCGCCAACCGCGGCTGGAGCAAAGAGAGTGGCATCCGCGGTTCCGGTGGTGTTGAACCACCCGAGGGCGCCCGAGTAGCGATTGCCAATGTGATATTCGACGTTGGCGTTCGCAGCATTCAGGTGGTGGCTGGCCAGAGCAGCCGCGCCAGAGGCAAAGCTCGCGGCAAGGTCGGAATTTTCGCGAACATAAGTACCGCGCACCGACAGCACATCCTTGCCAATCACCCTGTCGTACTGAAAGTCAGGACCAAAGTCCGTATAACCGTCTTCCGGACCGGTGACAGCACCGGGCGTCGATTTCATGTGGATGCCATACGCGCCGACTTCCAGGTTCGAGGTTCGGCCGTTCTGTTGCCAGGCAACACGCCAGTAAGGGGCGACCCCGCGGATATTAAAGGAAGCATTTTGCCCACTGTTCGGCTGGGCGCTCCCGATATGGTCGCTGCGATAGACCGTGCCTGCAAGATACAGGTGCTGGTCCCACATGGTGAAACCTCCCACCCCGGCAACATCCTGCGCAAGAGCCCCCTGAATCACCGGGGCAGCCGCCGGCGTAGGCGCGGTATCGCTGGCAATGAATGGATATCCCCAGGCCGGCGTACTGTTCCACAAATCTTCAAGGGTTGGATTGTTATTCAGCGTCAGGCCGTAGTCCCACTCTTTACCGGAACGCTCCACCTTATTGGCATAGCGGATATCCGTATTATCCATGCCAAAATGATCGGCCTGTGCATCGTAAGTGACCTGAAGGAAGCTACCGACGTGCGTGGCCCACGCGCCTGCCAGAAAGAGCGAGATATCCTGGGGAAATTCGAAGCTCGCATTTTGCGCGCCGGGCTGTGGGGAGTTCGTGCTGCTGTTCGAGGCTTCAAACCATGCACTCAATGGCAGAGTTTTAAGCAGATCGAGGCCGGCCCGCCGGGGACCGGAGGGAACATCGAGATTGTCATTCTTCACCTTGTCGACATATCCCATTAGCTTGAACAGCCGACCGGCCGCATTCAGTTCCGGAGGCGTATAGTGGCAGCCGCTGCAGGGCAGCCCCGTCTGCCGGGCATAACTTGGAACGGCAAATGCTCCCGGAACCCACGACAATAGAATTAAAAGAACGATGATTGGTATCGAGGTATTGCGTCTCATGACTCTCCTTTGCTATCAATCAGCCGAATTCGGCGGCCTTTCTGTCAGCCCCGGACTTCGGCCCAGACCCTTATTCCAACTGCGCTTTCGACAACACCTTGCCGGTGCCGGCCATGAGAAGCGGCCTAGTGCTTCCCATAAACCACCCCGGGGGGCTGATACGGAGGCTCGGATACGAGGCGGATATAGGCGAGAATGGCTCGAATATCTGCCTCGCTGAGCGTTCCACCATAAGCCGGCATTAGAGGCGACAAATTCAACGCCGGCCCTCCGTGGCTGACGATCGCCGTCAAATCTGCGTCGCTGAGCTTGTTGTAGGTCTCTCCCTGATCGAAAGCATGGGGCTTAACCGATAAGTTGTCGTAATTCGATACCTGTTCGGCGGTTGAGTCAGGATCGTGGCAGCGCGAGCAATACTTCCTCTGCAGCTCATAACCGAGCCTCTCCTCATATCCGGCAGCCAGTTCCCTGACCTTGAGGACCAGCGCCTTTCCCTGTTTATCAGTCGAGAGCGCAGTGATCTCACAACGGCCCGAGGTATTTCCGAGACTTACATTGACCGTCACCTGGCCGTTCGAGTCGGTCAGAGCGGCAGCGGGATCGAATGCGACTCCGGTAGGCCCGCTGAATTTCACCAGCGCTCCCGGCACCCCATTGCTCTGATCGTCGTTGACCTGCACGATGAGGGGCTGCGGCAGCGGTGTACCGGGCGTGCCCAGCTGCTTGTCGCCGCTGGAAACGACCAGCGCCGAGCCAGCCGCCGTCGGGTGAAGAGCCGGAGTCGGCGCGGCGTGACGCGCGCATCCGCCCACCAGAGCCGTCACAAAGATGGATATGACCGCCAGACGCCGCTTCATCGCTTTGCCTCCTGCCTGCCGGAGCCCTTCTGCGCCATGAGGAAAGCCGTCAGCGCGCGTGCATCGTCATCGCTCATGTCGCGATTCGGTTCGATCGTGCCAGGACGCAGGGCCTGTGGGTTTTTGAGCCACGCATAGATCCATGCAGCCGTGAGGCGCGAGCCGACCGTCGTGAGCGGAGGACCGATGTAGCCCTTGTCCTGCATGGGATCGACCATGTGGCATCCCTGGCAGCCGTACTTCGAATAGAAGAGCTGCCGTCCCTGTTCAACCAGCGCGGGTGGGTAACCGCTCAGTGGCATCGAGTCGGCCTGGACCTCCGGGATCTGATAGACGGTCATGATGTAGTCGGTTAGTTCGGCACGCTCGGCCTCCGAAAGGTTGAACCTCGGCATGCGCCGGATCAGCGCAGGACGAAGCGTGTTCGGATTCCCGAGGAATTCGTTCAGCCATTGAGGCTGCACCGAGCTGCCTTCGGCCGTGAGGTCCGGCGCCATATCGCCGCCGCGGCCATTGATGCGGTGGCAGGCCTGACAGTTGAGGTCGGCCATGAGCTGGCCCGCATGTCCGGCGGGCTGATACGTCGAAGGTTTAGCCATGGCGATCTGCCATTGCTTCGGCATGGTGAAGCTGCGGTCTGTGAGCGACAGCAGAGCGGTTGTCAGCGCGTCCACCTGAGCCGTGGTGAACGTATATTGCGGCATGCGCAGGCCGGGCCCGAAGGCACGCGGATGTTGCAGCTTACCCTCCAGATAATCGGGCAGGGTGTGCGGCATACCCGCAGTGAAGACCAGCTGCTCCAGCGGTTTGCTGCCGATGCGGCTCAGGTCGGGAGCGAAATTATCCGGCTTGCGAATTCCGCGGATCTCGTGACAAACGGCGCAGCCGTATTCATTCACTAACTGCCTGCCGTGCGCGATCTGCTGCGGTGTGGCCGGATCCAGATGGACGTTTGCCACAAAGTCGGAATTGGTTTTGCTCTCGAGGAATCCCGTCAGCAGGGTCAACTGCTGCTCCGTCCAGCGGTAGTGCGGCATCGCTGTGCCCGGGTCGTAGGTGTGTGGATCCCGCAACCACATGCGGAGCCATTCCGGCTTCACTTTTGTTCCGATGGCCGTCAGTTCCGGCCCAAGGTCGCCGCCCGCCAGATTGCCGGCGGCATTCTGCATGGCGTGGCAGGACGCGCAGAAGGATTCGCCGTACAGGCTTTGGCCAGCCGTAGGATCGGTGGATGCTTCGGCCTTGACGGGCGACAATTGTGCTGTGGCGCCTGGCAACGGGACGCTGTTCGCCATCAGGAAAGCCGAGATATCTCTGGCGTCGGCCTCACTCAGCAGGAAGTTCGGCATGGTGGAGGACGTCGAGTAACTCTGCGGATCCCGGAGCCACGCATAGACCCACTCGCGGGTCGTCTTATCCGCTATATGTGTCAGCGGCGGCGGCTGGTCCGCAGGAGTCAAGGTGCTTCCATCGGGAAGCTTCACCGTATGGCAGCGCACACATCCATAGCGGGCGAGCATGAAGCGGCCCTGATTCAGCACCGGGGTTCCAGGAAGGGCGTCGTGATGGCACTGCCCGCAGGAGGCATCCATAAAGCGTGCGGGCAGCAGGGGCTCCGCGGGGGGCAGCGTACTGTTATGCGCATCGGCGACGGTGGTCGCAACCCCCTGTCCCCGGTGACACACCACGCATCCGAACTCGTCCAGCTTGTGGGGCATGCGAGGATGCCGGCCGAAGGGTTCGGTGTTGACGTCACTAAGACCGGATTCGGCGAGCCCCAGGTGACAGGTCTGGCAGCGGTCGACAACACCCGCTTCCGGCAGCCATATTTGCTGAATTCCAGGGCGGAAATGCCTCTGCAGAGCCAGGCTGTCTGGTCGATTGCGAATCGCGTGCAGATACGCATTCTGGTAGTGGCGCCACTCGCTGAAATGATCCTTGGCCGGAGCAATGGCCAGGACCATCAGCAGCAGAACGCTGGCAATGCCGAATGGCCGGATGGGATCGCGAAACAATGCGCGCCAGAAGTGAAGGAATTTCTCAGAAAGTCGCACCTAACTCCTCCACGGCCAGACCCACGACCAACCGGGTCCGCGGAAAAACGTGCCCACTGCGGTAAGGACAATGAGTTCGAAAAGAAACCAGGTCATGATCCACCAGGAAACCGGTCTTGCCGCCAGATATCGGCGGAACCGATGCGTCGATTGCGGAGAACTGAACGCGGCCAGAAACATCAGAGCCGCGATAATGAGGGTCGGCGCCAGAGCCACATAGACATCGAAAAACCAGAGGAAGGCTAAAAGGCCGGCCGCCACGACCGAAACGATATTGAGGTTGCGGCGGCGATTCCTGAGGAAGAGCCCGCCCCCTTCGATGTTGATGTTGAAGTACGGGATCACCACCAGTCCGATCACCAGCAGGCTGGGTATCAGCACTCCGGCAACCACCGGCGGGAAATAGTGCAGCATCTCCTGGAGTCCGAGAAAGTACCACGGCGCCTTGGCGGGATTCGGCGTCACCGTTGGGTTAGCGATGCCTTCGAGCGGCGCGTTGAAGAAGACAGCGATCAGCACCAGGCCAATCACCAGAAGCTCGACGGCCAACGCTGCCCGAAACAGAGCCTCCGGATAGGTCTGCACCTGCTCTTCATCGGTGCTCCTCACGTGCGCGGAGGTACGGCGTGTGACAAAAACCACTCGCTTCGGCGCTTTGCGCGCGTCCGAACTCACTCCGACGACAAAATCCTTTGGCTGTGTCATCTCTTCTCCAGCACCGGAACCTGTGCCTGAGCCCCGTCCGGAAGGTTGGCATCTGCAGGAGCCTCGCTGCCTTGCCGACTGCGCGGCTCTCCCTGCCTGACGTAGAGGCCGCCGTCTTTGCGGATCCTCCAGAAATGCACGGCGATGAAGAGCACCGCCGACAGGGGGAGAATCACGCAGTGCAGCACATAGAAGCGCAGCAGCGCGTTGGCATTGACAAGATTGCCGCCGAGCAGCAGGAAGTGGACTTTGGATCCTACAACCGGCACCGCCGAGGAAATATTGGAGCCGACCGTGATCGCCCAGAACGCCAGCTGATCCCATGGCAGAAGATAGCCGGTGTAGCTGAGCAGCAGCGTTATAAGAAGAAGTACGACACCGATGACCCAGTTGAATTCCCGCGGAGGGCGATAAGCACCGCGGTAGAAAACGCGGAACATATGCGCGAACGCCAGAAACACCATGGCATGCGCCGACCAGCGATGCAGATTGCGAAGGAAGAGTCCGGAGGACACGACAAACCGCAGATCCTT
>JBKICP010000209.1:0-34250 GCA_046567085.1 Acidobacteriota bacterium | reverse complement strand
ATCGCCCCCCCCGGCTCCAGACGCCGCAACACTCGTCCGGCGGAGTATGCCAGCCCGCCAGCACGCGGTGCAGATTCGAGCCGTCCGACTCGATCTCCCAGAGCATGTGCAGTCCGGCCTCCGGGCCCAGTCCCTGCGAAGTCTCAAAGCGCAGATGCCGATTGTCCGGCGACCAGGCGACGTGGTTGATGAGGTTCTGCGCGCTGTGAATCCTCCGCGCCTCCGATCCGTCGCCGCGCGCCACATACAGATCGGCGGCATCGCCGTAGGCGAGCCGCTGCTTGTCTGCCGACCAGGCGGCGGAGTTCCCCTTGGCGTCGCCGAGGCGGCGCGGCGATCCGCCCAGCACCGGCAGGCTCCAGATCGGCCCCCGCATCGGCACTCCGCCCCCGCTGATCACCAGGAACTCCGAACCGTCCGCCGACATACTCACCGGCCCCATCTCGGGCGAGGGCATGGGAATGCTGCTTTGTGCGCCGCCCGCAATCTGGATTGCGCCCACATACTCAACCGCAGGCGCGAAGCTCGCCAGGTAGAGCCGCACTCCGTCGGTTCCCAGCAGGGCTTTCCGCTGGCCGTCGGTGGTGAGCTGCGCGTAATTCGAAACGCTGGGCGTTCCGGTCCAGACCCAGAGCCTCCCTGCCAGCAGCAATACCGCCGCGACGGCAACCACCGCCGCCATCCGGCGCCACCGCCGCCAGGGCACGCGCCCCCGAATCGGGGGCGCCGCAACCGGTGCTCCGAGCGCCGGATCCGATAAGGCCTCCAGCGCAAATGCCAGATCCGCCGCTGACTGGAATCGCCGCTCCGGACTCTTCTCCAGTCCTCGCTGCAGGACGCGCTGCAGGCCTGCGGGAATCCCCGGCGCCTCTTCGGCCAGAGGCGGTGGGTCGTCGTGGAGGATCGCTGCCATCGTCTCCGCCGAACTCGGCTTCTGGAACGTCCGCTTGCCGGTCAGCATCTCGCGCAGGATCACGCTGAAGGAGAAGATGTCCGAACGCGCATCGGCGGGCTCCCCCCGCACCTGCTCCGGCGACATGTATCCCACGGTTCCCAGCACCGCGCCCGGCGTCGACTCCGGCGCTCCCGGCGCGAGCGTCGAATCTTCCTTCGGCAAGGGCACAATCCGCGCCAGTCCGAAATCCAGGATTTTGGCCTGTGCTTCCCGCGTCAGGAAGAGATTCTCCGGCTTCAGATCCCGGTGGATGATGCCTCGCGCGTGCGCCGCCGCCAGACCGTGCGCGATCTGAACCCCGTAGTCGATCACCTGCCGCAGGCCCACGGCCCCCCGGTCCAGCCGCTCGCGCAGCGTCTCCCCTTCCAGCAGCTCCGACACCAGATACGGCCTCCCCTCAAAGGAGCCCATCTGGTACACGGCGAGGATGTTGGGGTGGTTCAAAGCCGCCGCGGCCCGCGCTTCCTGTTCAAAACGCCGTAGCCGCTCCGGGTCCGAGGCGTAGTACTCCGGCAGAACCTTCACCGCGACCTCGCGTCCCAGCCGCCTGTCGCGCGCGCGATACACCTCACCCATGCCGCCTGCTCCCAGCGGAGCGACGATCTCAAGATCTCCGAAGGTGACGCCGCGATCGAACTGCATCCGCGCAGATTATAGGAGGAAAGACCCGCCTGCGCACGAACTTCAGCTCTGTCTGAAAGTGCGTTTGCAGTGGACAACGGCTCCGCGATCTTCTCGCTTCACGCCCCTGCGCAGCCTCCGCCGAATCCTTGTCCCGATGCGCCAGGTTCCCCACAGTAATCCGTTACTAACCGGGTAGTGCAGATGGAAGAGCAACGGCCACTTTCCGGCAATTCCCGATGACCCTAAAGAGCGCTACGCTCAGGGCGTCGGTTGTTGTGCTGGCTGTACTTTGAACGCTTTGCCATGGAAACAACAAATATGTATTGGAAAGTTGCAGCTGCAATCCTGATCGTTTTCACCCTGCGTTGGCTGGCTCGTCGCTTTCGCGATCCTGACACCTACTTCGACTGAACTAAACCGCAGCGCTGTGGCCGTTGCACTGCAGGACCCCGAGATAGCGTTCCCACGGGCCCACAGCTTCGCGATACTGGAAAGCAAGAATCCGCGAAACCTGGTGCAGGTGAGTCAGATCGTGCACCGCCCAGGCTGCCACCAGTTCTGCAAGGGTCACCGTCCCGAGCGAGGGATGCCGCCCGCGCCGCGTAAGATCCGCGCGCCCGAGTCGGAGCGCTCGCACCTCGTCGAGATTCTTCTCGCGCCGCCGTGCGAACTCGCCCAGCAGCCGCGCCACCGACTTGCCGCGCGCGTTGCGCATGAACGCCTCACGATCCACCGGATCGAAGGCCCGCCCCTCACCCTCCTGCAGCAGCCGTCGCATCCGCGGCATCCAGTCGGTTCGCTCCAGTTCTGCCAGATGCGCGATTACGTCGCGCACCGTCCAGGTTTCTTTTCCTTCCCGGCTGCGCGTCCACGCATCCGGCAGCCCACGCAGCAGCGCATCCAGAGCCACCGGGGTCCGCGCGAGCAGAGCTAAAGATTGATCGAGATTCTGGCGCATAGTTTTTATGGGTCAGGGAATAGGGAATAGAGAATAGAGAGTAGGGCTGAGCGATTTAGAGCTGAATCCAGGAAATCGAACCAAGCCTGCACCCTGTCCCCTACACCCTACTCCCCGCCTTTCCCCCACTCGTCCAGCGCCAGGAACTGCCGCTGCTCGGCATCGTAGGTGTCC
The DNA here is from genome assembly GCA_046567085.1 of Acidobacteriota bacterium. Taxonomy (GTDB): domain Bacteria; phylum Acidobacteriota; class Terriglobia; order Terriglobales; family Acidobacteriaceae; genus Palsa-343. The sequence goes on along the minus strand of JBKICP010000209.1, from coordinate 31,539 downwards.
ACCGCACCGCTCAGGATGTCGTAGTACCAGCCATGCACCTGGAGCGCGCCATGGGCCAGCGCGCGCGCGACCTCCGGATGCGTCTTCAGGTTCTCGAATTGCGCGATCACGTTGGCGCGAATCAGCGCCGTGTGCAGCGCTCGGTGATCGTCGCGCGGCGTTCCTGGCGGCAGATACTTCCAGGCCGGCTCGATATACCCCAGCCACTTCATCGTCAGAGGCAGGTTGGGAACCTTGCGATGGTCGCGCGGATCGGCGGGATCCGGCGGCAGCACCGCCTTGATCGCGCCGCAGTCCGAGTGCCCGCAGACGATGATGTGGCGGACTTTCAGCACCTCCACGGCGTACTCGATTGTCGACGAGATGCCGCCCGGCATCGACCCGTGCGGCGGAACAATATTCCCCACCGCGCGCGAGAGGAACATATCCCCCGGCTCAGTTTGCAGGATCAGGTCGGGCACGATGCGCGAGTCGGCGCAGGTGATGAACAGCACGTCGGGTTGCTGGCGATCGGCGAGCAGCCGAAAGCGCTCACGGTGCAGCGGGAAGACGTCTTTGCGGAAGCGGGCATAACCCTGGAGAAGTCGTTGCATCGCTTCCCAGCCTATAGCGGATCGTACCGAGCGTACAGTGGCACACGTCCCTTGATCGCTATCCTCTAACCGCTATCCTCTCCCCTTTTTCCTCGCCCCCCGCCAATACAGCAACAGCCCAACCAGGATCGACACCACCGTCCCCGCCAACAGCTGCATCTCGAAGCCGAGCTTGCTCGTTGCCTCTCCCGGAGGAATCAGCGACACCGCAATCCCGATCAGCACCACGACAAAACCCAGGCCCCCGCAGATCCACACACCCACTCGCCCGCCCGGCACCAGCACCGCATGCGGATTCTCCGTGCGGTCCCGGCGCTTCGCCAGCTTGATCACCGCCGCGAACATATACAGGAACGGGATGAAGTAGAGAATGATCGCTGCATCCACCAGGAACTGATAGGCGCTGCGCGTGGTCTGGTTGATCTGGCTCGTGAGCAGGATGAACGCCGAGATCCCGCCCTGCACCAGGATCGAAACCCACGGCGTCTTCCAGCGCGCGTGGATCTTCCCAAACGCTGAGGGCAGATAGCTGTCGATGCCCACCACAAACGGGACGCGCGCGATCCCCGCCACCGTTGAGCCCACGCCGCCCGCATTGCCCACCGTCACCAGCAGCGCGGCCAGCACGCCCAGGAACCCGATCCTGAACGCCATCGACCCGACCGTGATGGCGTGGAAGACGCCGCTCTGCGGATTGATCGTCGGTGCAGGCAGCAGCGCGAGCACCGCGAAGGTTCCCGCAATGTAGACGAAGGCGATCATCGCCCCCGCCCCATACACGGCCCGCGGCAGCGTGCGCCTGGGATCGCGCACCTCCTCGCTCATCGCCGAAACCAGCTCCAGCCCCGTGAACGCGAACGCGATCTGCGACCAGAAGTTGACCGTGCTCCAGTTCCACACCGGCAGCATGTTGTGCAGCGTGAAATGCGTCACCGATCCATGACGGAGGGCAAACGCGGCGCCCACAAACAGCAGGATCAGCAGCGGCACATAGGTCCCCACCCCGCCCGCATTCTGCAGCCACTTGCCGATGTTCAGCCCGACGATGTTCAGGCCCACCGCGACGATCAGCAGCCCCATCGAAACCCACAGCTGAAAGGCCCGATCGTCCGCCAGCGTGGAGCCGTTCGCGCCCAGAACCCACGCTGCCATGGACGCGCTCGCCAGCAGCAGCCCCGGAAAATAAAAGAACGTGTAGATCCAGTACGTCCATCCGGCGATAAATCCATGGAAGTCGCCGAAGGCTTCCTTCGCCCACACGTACAGCCCGCCCTCTTCGGGAAAGCGCGATGAAAGCTCGTTGATCACCAGCGCGCCCGGCACAAAGAAGAAGATCGCCGCAATCGCCCACAGGCTGATCGATGAAGTCCCGTTATGCCCCGCCGCTGCAATCCAGCGCGGACCCAGCACCGTCGCAATGTTGAAGAGAAGAACATCCCAGAAGCCCATCGTCTTGCGCAGCTGGGATTTCGGTTCCGGATGCATACGGGAAGGACGATCATAGCGCGCCATTATGACGTGCGCGGCAGAAAAGAATCGCAGTCCTGCCGTTCAACCCGCCAACCCCGGACCCAAAGTCACCTCCATCGCGACCCCTCCGATGCCTTACCCTCATAGAGGCGCTTACTGCAAAGGAGACCCATGCGAGCACTCGTCAAAGCCCGCGCCGAACGCGGCCTCTGGCTCCAGGATGTACCCGAGCCCGAATACGGCATCAACGATGTCCTCATCCGCGTGCGCCGCACCGGCATCTGCGGCACCGACGTCCATATCTACCAGTGGGACGAGTGGGCGCAGCAGACCATTCCCGTTCCGATGGTCATCGGCCACGAGTTCGTCGGCGAAATCGCCGCCGTGGGCTCCAACGTCTCCGACTTCCACGTTGGCGACCTCGTCTCCGGTGAAGGCCACGTCACCTGCGGACGCTGCCGCAACTGCCTCGCCGGACGCCGCCACCTCTGCGCCTATACCTCCGGCGTGGGCGTCAACCGCCCCGGCGCTTTCGCCGAATACATCACGCTGCCGATGACCAACATCTGGCGTCACCACGCCGGTGTCCCCGAAGAGATCGCCGCTATCTTCGACCCCTTCGGCAACGCCGTGCACACCGCGCTCGCCTTCCCCGTCCTCGGCGAAGACGTGCTCATCTCCGGCGCCGGCCCCATCGGCCTCATGGCCATCCCCATCGTGCGCCACGCGGGCGCGCGCTACGTCGTCGCCACGGACCTGAACCCCTTCCGCCTCGATCTGGCCCGCAAAATGGGCGCAACCCTCGCCGTCGATCCGCGCCAGACGCCGCTCCCCGAAGTGCAGAAACAGCTCGGCATGCAGGAAGGCTTCGACGTCGGCCTCGAGATGTCCGGCTCCCCCATCGCCTTCGCCAACATGATCGACAACATGTGCCACGGCGGCCGCATCGCCGTCCTCGGTATCCCGTCGAAACCCATGGAGACCGACTGGCGCAAGATCATCTTCAACATGCTCACGGTGCGCGGCATCTACGGCCGCGAGATGTACGAGACCTGGTACAAGATGTCGGTCTTCGTGAACACCGGCGTCGACATCTCGCCGGTCATTACCCATCGCTTCAGCTACAAGGACTACGAGAAGGGCTTCGAAGCCATGATCGGCGGCAACTGCGGCAAGGTGATTCTCGACTGGACGACCATCTGAAATCACCTCGCCTCCTCTGAGACCAGCGGTTGGCTACACGATAATGCTCTGGTAAACAAGAAGGACCGGACGTACGGCTCCCGGTCGGGCTCCAGGTGTCGCGATGACTCTTCTTCTGGTCCAGATGGCCGTCGTCCTGCTCGTCACGCTGGTCTGCGGCTGGCTCGCGCGCAAACTTGGCCAGGCCCGCGTCATCGGCGAGATCATCGGCGGAATCGTGCTCGGCCCTTCGCTTCTCGGCCGCATCGCTCCGCACGCAGAACAGGTCCTTTTCCCCGCCACCTCCTTCGGCTCTTTTGAAACCCTCTCCACCGTCGGCCTCATCCTCTTCCTCTTCCTCATCGGGATGGAACTGGATGAGGAGCACCTGGTTCGTCAGCGCAAAACTGCTGCCCTGGCCAGCGGCGCGAGCATCTTCCTGCCTTTCGCCATGGGCGCCCTGCTGGCTCATTCGCTCCGCATCCGCTTTGCGCCCCATGGCATCGGCAGCGTTCCCTTCGTCCTGTTCCTCGGCATCTCGATGAGCATCACCGCCTTCCCGGTTCTGGCTCGGATCCTCGAAGAGCGCCGCCTCCAGAGCAGCATGCTCGGTACGACAGCCATTCTTTGCGCTGCGGTCGATGACGTTGTCGCCTGGCTCCTGCTGGCCCTGGCCCTGGCTCTCCTCGGGGCCGAAGGCGGACCCTCGTCCCTCCCCCTGCGTTTACTGGGTCTGGGCGGTTATCTGCTCCTCATGCTCGGGGTGGTGCGGCCACTCGCCCGCTGGCTGGCCCGTCGCCGCCGCAGCACGTCTCTCTCCTTCGAATTGCTGGGGGTCATCGTCGGCTCCACGCTCTTCTCCGCAGCCGCCACCCAGGCCCTCGGTGTCCATCCGCTCTTCGGCGCCTTCCTGGCAGGTGTCTGCTTCCCGCGCGTGCCCGCGTGGCAGGTCTGGCTCCGCGAGCACCTGGACATGCTGGTTTCTGTCCTCCTGCTCCCCATGTTTTTTGCCGTTACCGGCCTCCGTACCCGCCTCGATCTGCTGAGCGGCGGGACGATGTGGTTCTGGCTGGCCATTGTGCTGGTGGCCGCATTCGCCGGCAAGATGGGGGGCGCAGCCCTCGCCGCCCGCTGGACCGGACAGTCCTGGCGTACTGCCGCCGCTTTGGGGGCTCTGCTCAATACCCGCGGCCTCGTCGAACTCATTGTTCTGAACATCGCCTATAAAGCCGGCGTCTTTTCACCTGTGCTTTTCACCATGATGGTCGTCATGGCTCTCCTGACCACCATCAGCACATCACCCCTGCTCAACCTGCTCGGAGTGGAAGACCACGGCCTGCGGCACGTCGCCGCCACCGAGCGTACCGCCGCCTGATCGGTGACTCCTTCGCGATCGTCGCTGGCTCTCACCGGCGAGAAAGTGCGATCCGCTAACCGCGATCCGCTAACTCCGCGGATCCACCACCCGTCCCAGAAACAGAATCGCCCCCGTCTTCCGATCCCGGATCATGAACAGAAAGGGATGATCCGCCTCGAACACCACCGGCTCCGGCTCCACGCGCATGGCCGTGGCGCGCATCCCGATCGCCGTAGCCGCCGCCGCTTCGGTCCCCTCCTCGTTCACGTCGATATACGCCTTGTGAATCGCCGCCGAAATCCGGAACTCCGGCTTGCCCGTCATCCCTGAAAAATCCGCCTGCCGGCTGAACGCCTGCGGCATCCCCATCGCCGCCAGCGTGCTGCTCAGCTCGAACTGCTGCGTCATCCGGAAGCGCGGCAGCGTCAGGATCACGCGCGACACCGGAGCCAGCTGCCCGAGCCATTTCTGCGCCGCATCCGGCGTAAATTGCTGCTCCAGCTTAGTGAGCCCGTCCTTCTCCTTCGGCAGCAGCACCACCATCGCCAGCTCGTTGCTCCCGGCCCCTGCCTGATAGGGCATCTCCAGTTCCTGGAACGTGGCTCCCTCGTAGTAGCGATATCCGCTCCCCGTGCGATGCATCAGCGGCACGGTTGCCGTCTGCGATCGGGAAAGATGAAACACCCCGTCCTGCGTCGCGGCCTTGTCGAACGGGCTCCGCCATGTGCCCTTGAAGTAGATCGCGTTGGTCAGCACCAGGCGCGTCAGGGGCGTCAGCACGCCCGGAGCGATCAGGTTCGTGATCCGGTGGTTCGTCTCCCTCTCGACCCACGCGTTGATCGTGCCCCGCACCGCCTCCGGCTGCCCCTTGAAGTCCACCCGATGCAGGCCCGCCCCGTAGTCGTCCTGCATGAGATTCAGATACTCGGGCAGGAACCGCGCGTCCTGCTCCGCCCACAGCGCGTCGGCCACGCGCAGCTCATAGCCCGGGTGGGGTGCGTTCATGCCCGCCAGCAGCGCGCCCATCGCCGGATGCAGCCTCTCCGGTGGCAACGTGAAGTGGAAGACGCGCGCCATCTGCGCGGCCGTTTGTCCTCGCGCCCCTGCGTCGGCCATCGCAAAGGCCGTCGACAGGCTCTCCGGGGAGAAGAACAGATTGCCCGGCTGCGCGCGCAGGCGTCCGTACAGGTCCACCGCAAACGCATGGTTCCCCTTCGTGACTTCCGTCTGATCCGCCGCGCTCACCGTCGCCACCTTTGTCGCCCACGCGGGACCGCTGCTCAGAACCGCCAGAACCGCACTCGCCAGGACCTGCATGCCCAGGATCTTCATCCGCGTGCCCTCCCCTATTAGAACGACACCGACGCGCTTTCCTGCGTGCATTCCCGAGAATTTGTTCAGCACACACAACCGGCCGTGCAAAAATCTCCCTGAGGATGCCACGGCATCCCACGCTTCAGGCCCGTTTCACCCAATTCCCATTCCAGCCAACCCGCAAAGGAGATCCTGCCATGGCAGGCAAAGCACTCGGCGTCTCTCTCGAAGAAGCCCGCAAAATCATTCACGCCGGCCAGAAGAAAGCCGACGAAATCGGCGTCCCCATGAACATCGCCGTGGTCGACGCCGGCGCCAACCTCGTCGCCTTCGAGCGCCAGGAAGGCGCCTGGATCGGCTCCATCGACATCGCCCAGAAGAAGGCCTTCACCTCCCGCGCCTTCGACATCGAAACCAAAGCCCTGGCCGAACACTCCCAGAGCGGCGGCCAGTTCTTCGGTATCCACGCTTCCAATAACGGCAAGATCATGATCTTCGCCGGAGGCATCCCGCTGAAGCGCGGCGGCGAAGTCGTCGGCGCCGTCGGCGTCAGCGGTGGACTCGGAGCCGAGGATCACGCCGTCGCCGAAGCCGCTGCCAAAGCCTTCGCCTGATACAGAAGCGGGAGGAAGAAGCTGGAAGAGAGAAGCAAACGGGATCCGCGCCGTCGCACCTTTCCTTCCAGCTTCCAGCTCGGGCTACAAGCTCCCGGCTCGGGCTACCCGCTACCGGCCACCGGCTCCGCCCGCGAGTCTCCTCACCACGGCGTTCTTCGCTTCCCGCACAGCCTCCGCCGGAGCATCCCCCAGCACCAGCCGGCACGCCAGCGCCGACGAAAAGACGCACCCCGTCCCGTGGTCGCCGTGCACGGATCGCGCCTCGACCCGCCTCCCGGGAAACCACGTCTCCCTCCCCCCGGCCTCCAGCAGGAAATCATCCGGCGGCTCCAGATGCCCCCCTGTCACGACCACATGGAGGCCCGCACCTTGTTCCTGGATCCTGCGCGCTACCTCCGGCACCTGCTCCCGCGCCGGAATTGTCTCGAATCCGGCCAGAACCGCCGCCTCCGCCACATTGGGAGTAACCCAGCCTATCCGCGGTAACATCGCCTCCCGAATGACCTCAACCCCTTCAGCGTCCAGCAGTTCCGCCCCGGAACTGGAGCGGATCACCGGGTCCAGCACCACCTTTTCCCGCGGAATCCCGGCCTCCAAAAGAAATTTAGTCACCGCCCGCGCGATTTTTGACGTCGCCAGCATGCCGATCTTCACCCCGGCAATTCCAACTTCATGCGCCAATAACTCCATTGTTTCCAGCAGTAAGACGTCGTTCACGGGTTCGACCCGCCGAACTCCGCTCCTGGCCTGCACGGTCAGCGCTGTCACGGCCGAAACGCCCCGAACACCATACTCTGCAAAGACTTGCAGGTCCGCCGTCACCCCCGCCCCCGAAGACGGGTCGTAACCAGCAATGGTAATTACTGCGGGCGCTGTTGGCGAATCCGGCAAGTGCTTGACACTATTGGCTTTGGAGCGCACCATGGTCTCCCAAATCATATTTGCGGGCAGCAAAGAAACGCATTCCGCCATCGTACTTTGCAGGTCTTTTTAACCGGGCCTGAATCAAGTCGGCCTCCCTTGAAAAGACCGTTGTTTTTTTGGTAGCTACTGCCGTTCTCCGGACTACCACAAACGCACGAAGTACGCAAGGGCTCTGTTGAGTTAAATGCTTCTTGTTGTTTGACTTACAGGTGCCCGATTCCTACAATTTCAGGAGGAGGAACATGCACGCTATCCGAAGATCCGATAACGCCACGCGCCCCCGCCGATGGTTCACTCTTGCCGGTGCTGGACTCGCCCTTCTTTTGGGCGTCGCCGGCGCGCAGGCCGCTTCCCCGGCCGAACACTTCAACCCTAAAACCGTCGTCAGCCACCATCGCTGGTACCAGCTCGGCGTTGCCTCCTGGTACGGCAAGTTCTTTGAAGGCCGCACGACCGCCAGCGGAGAGCCCTTCGACCCGAGCCAGCTTACCTGCGCGCATCGCACCCTGCCCCTCGGCTCGGTGCTCCGGGTCACCAACCTCCGCAACCACAAGTCGGTCGTCGTCACCGTCAATGATCGCGGTCCGGTCCCGGAAGACCGTGTAATCGACCTCTCGAAGGCCGCGGCCAATGCCCTCGGCTTCACCGATCAGGGCCTCGCTCCCGTCAAAGTCGAGCTGATCGGGCCTCAGGACGAACTGGCCCAGCTCCTCATGCCAGCCGGCCTCGAGCCGCCTCGTCAGTAGCCGACCCCTGTAGCTCCCCGGACATAGCAACTCCGGATATCAGCCGCCTCCGCGGCCCAAGGATCGCGCGCGTTCGTGCGCGCGATCCTCGGGTCCGGCGGCTCAGGCCCCGACAAGCTCCAGGCGCAAACTACTCCGCCCCATCCACCCAATACTGCGTCCGCGCCCGCATCACCAGCCCCGTCCGCCCCTTCAGCTCGATCCGCAGCGCGTGCAGCCCCGGCGTCGGCGACGACGGCCGGAAGCTGAATACATATGCGTTCGGCACATCGTTGGCCAGCCGCACCAGCCCTGACTTCAGGTCCTTCGCGTTGTGGAAATGAAAAAACTCGCCCCCCGTCATCCCCGCAATCGACTCGGCCGTATTCTTCCTCAGCCCTCCCGCCGCCGCAATCCAGGCCATCGTTGCCAGCCGCAGCGGCGGCGCCAGCTCGCTGATGCAGTCCAGTACCTGCCGGCTGTAATGCCCCTGATACTCCGCCATGCTCACCGGATCGGTCCCGTCCCGGCTGAAGCACCCATGCGCCGGCCCAGGCTCGTCCGGCCGGCTGAACTTCGACGCCTCGCGTGCGACACCGGCGCCTGTGCTCGAAAATCCAAAGCTGTACATCGTGATATTCGCGTCGCTGATCATGCGCAGGGCATCGTTCAGCCGCGTCCTGCTGCTCTGGTCGCGCGTCTCGCTCAGCAGCAGGATCGCCCGCCGGAACCGCGGCGGCTGCGCCTTCAGCTGGTCCACTGCCATCGCGACGCCATCCAGAATCGCCGCGCCCGCATCTCCGGCATTCAGCCGCGACAGCCGCTCCGACACGTCGCCCACGCTCTCGGTGAATCCCTGCAGCAGATGCGGCTGGCTGTCGAAGCTGATCAGCGCCAGGCGATGCTCTACATTCCCCACCAGAGCGTCCATCGTCGTATCGAGCGCTTCGTAATCGGCGATGTGGCGCGCTCCGGCGCCGCCGGTCTCCAGCACCACCGCCAGGGCCAGCGGCTGCCGGTCCGTATCCTCCTCGAGGCGAATCTTCTGCGGCACCCCGTTGTCGCTGATGGCAAAATCGTTCGCCGTCAGCGCGAACACCACCTGCCCGTCCTTCGTCTTCACCAGCACAGGCACTTCCACCAGTGTGGTCTGGACCGTCAGTGTTGTCGGCTGGGCTGGAGTCCTGGTGGATGACGGGTTCTGCGGGGCTGCGCCAACCTGCAGCGGATTCCCCGCGCCGGCTCTCCCCGCGAAGGCAGGCACACTCCCCATCGCAAACGAAACCAGCACAGTGATGGCGCGAATCCGCCGCATCTCTGTGCTGATTCTAAGCCGCAAAGCTCCGCCCACCGGCAACGGGCGACAGGCCACAGGCTCCTGGCTCCGATCAGTGTCCCTTCGGCATCAGGAAGTACGCTTCCATCGCGCCCAGCAGTGAGGCGCGATCCAGGATCGGCCGCCGGTCCTCGTACTGCGCTGCCCAGCAGACCTGGTTGATCAGGTCCCGCGGATGGCAGGGCCGCAGCTCCTCGTGTAAGCCGTCGCGAATCGCCAGAATCAGGTCCGCCAGCGCGCTCTCATCCACATAGAGTCCGCGATGCGCTGCCACTTTGCGGAAGATCTGCCGGAACTGCGGGTCGGTCGCCGTATCCACGCGGATCTTCGTCTGCATCCGGCGCAGGAACGCCGCGTCCACCAGATCCGCCGGATCGAGGTTCGTCGAGAACACGACCAGCATCTCGAACGGGATCTCGATCTTGCGCCCGCCCGCCATGGAAAGGAAATCGATGCGCCGGTCCAGCGGCACCACCCACCGATTCAGCAGATCCTCCGGCCGCACCCGCTGCCGCCCGAAGTCGTCCATGATCAGCACGCCGTTGTTCGCCTTCATCTGGATCGGGCCGTTGTAGAACTTCGTCGTCGCGTTGAACTGCAGATCCAGCATGTCGATGGTCAGCTCCCCGCCCACCAGCACCGAGGGCCGCTCGCACCGCACCCACCGCTCGTCGCCGTTCTCGTATTCCGCACTCTCCACACGCTTGTGCACCATCGGGTCGTAGACGACGATCATCTGCCCGTCCACTTCCACCGTGTGCGGAATCCACACAGCATCCTCGGCCAGCACCCGCGCCATCGTCTCCGCAATGGCTGTCTTGCCCACGCCTGCCGGTCCGTGCACAAAGATTGAGGAGCCCGAATTCAGCCCCGTCCCGATCTGTCCCAGCACCCGGGGGTCCATCACCAGATCCCCAAACGCCCGCTCCACATCCGCCTTGTGCACCACCATGTTGCGGACGCTCTGCCTGCGCACCTGCGTGATGTAGCTCTTCAGCGAGACCGGTGCGGGACCCACATACTGGCTCAGCGACAACAGCTCCAGACCCCGCTTGCGCCCCTGATCGGTCAGCGCCACCGTAGGCAGGTTCCCCGTCATCCCCATCACCTGGCAGAGCTGCGCGGACCGCAGGCGGCTCACGATCTCATCGGCCACGTTCACGCTTACCCGCATGTCCCGGGCCAGCTCCCGCGTCGGCAGGCTGCTGCCGCCCATGTAGAGCGTCTTCAGCGCCAGGTCATCGGCAATCGACTGCCGGATGCCCAGTTCCGCCGTCGTCTTCGGCCGGTAGTCCGGCGCCAGCAGACCGTCTTCCGTTGGAGGCGGCGCCCCATCCGCTGTCGGCTCGGCCACGGCCGCCCGCTCCACCGCTTCGGCCGGCTTGCCCCCCGGCACCCGCGACACAATATTCGGCACTCCGCCCGTCATCCCGGACGGAACCAGACCTTCGCCGGTACCGCGTCCTCCCGATCGAATGAAATTCAAACGCGATTCGATCGCGGTCTCCATTGGCTTCACAGGATTCGTCCTCGTCTTTTTATTCGGCCCTGTTCTCCTCTGGCATTAAAAGCTGTTTTTCACGGGAACTGCATTGCCCTTTTGGGGAGTTACTTTATGGTTATGGCACCCTGTGCCTGTCACTTTCGGGCTGTCGCCTGACTCTGAACGGCCCACAAGGATGACCGCAGTGCCGCATCCACGCGCTGCTCCCGACTCGCCCTTCCATTCGCTCTTTCGCTCGCTTCTCCGCTGGTTTCCCCTCATCGCCCGGTCTCTGAACGCTATCCGCTATCCGCTAAACGCTATACGCTGGTCTCTAATGGACTCCCGCCTCATCGTCGCCCTCGACTTTCCCTCCGCTGCGCCCGCGCTCGCTCTCGCCGACCGCCTCCACGGTCTCTGCCGCTGGTTCAAGGTGGGACTCGAGCTGCACACCGCCGAAGGCCCGGCCATCGTTCATGAACTCCGCCGCCGCGGCTTCTCCGTCTTCCTCGACCTCAAGTTCCACGACATTCCCAATACCGTCGCCGGAGCCATCCGCTCCTCGGCCGCCGCCGGCGCCAACATGATCAACGTGCATGCCCTCGGCGGTCCTGCCATGCTCGAAGCCGCAGCCGAAGCGGCCGACGGGCTCCCCGACCCGCCTCAGCTTCTCGCCGTCACCGTCCTCACCTCGATGGACCAGTTGCAGCTGGCCGCTATCGGCATCGACCACTCCCCCGAAACCGAAGTCCTCCGCCTCGCCGACACCGCCATCGAGGCCGGCATCAACGGCTTCGTCGCCAGCGCGGAAGAAGTCGCTCCCCTCCGCCACCGTTTTCCCACCGCGACCCTCGTCATCCCCGGCATCCGCCCCGCAGGCGCTGCCACCGGCGACCAGAAACGCATCGCCACCCCCGCCGCCGCTCTCGCTGCCGGAGCCAGCCACCTCGTGATCGGACGCCCCATCACCCAGGCCCCCGATCCCATTGCCGCTACCGAGGCCATCCTCGAAGAAATGTCCCACGTCCCTATGCCGGATGAGTTATCTTCTCGTCGCTCGGCCTTCTGACGCGCCTTTCTGCTCGCAGCCTCGCTCGTTTTTGGCTCGTCGTCCCGCTCGTTTTTTTGCTCGCACTCCCGGCACCACGAAAGGAAAGCCCTCATGACTCAGCCTCGCCTCCGTAGCTCGATCCTCGCTGCCGCAGCCGTCGTCGTCCTCAGTCTCGTGACACCCCGCCTTGCCTGTGCCGAGGATGCCGACACCGCCCGCATCACCGCCTCCGGCGACGTCCTCCAGGAACTCCTCGACAGCCCCAGCGGCATCTCCCACGATCTGCTCAACGACGCCTACTGCGTCATCGTCCTTCCCTCCGTCAAGAAGGGCGGCTTCATCCTCGCTGCGCAATACGGCCGCGGCGTCATGACCTGCCGCAGCGGCGACAACTTCCGCGGAGCGTGGAGCGCGCCCATCATGATGCAGTCCAGCGGCGGCAGCATCGGCTTCCAGATCGGCGGCCAGGCCACGGACTTCGTCATCCTCGTCATGAACGACAAGGGTGCGCGTGCCGTCATGAACGGCAAGGCCAAACTCGGTTCCGACGCCAGCGTCGCCGCCGGCCCCGTCGGGCGCACCGCCGAAGCCTCCACCAACGCGTCGATGTCCGCCGAGATGCTCTCCTACTCGCGCTCGCAGGGCGTATTCGCCGGCATCTCCCTCTCCGGAACCTCCCTCGGCCCCGACAACAGTTCCAACGAGAAGATCTACGGCAAATCCATCACCGGTACGGAAATCTTCCAGGGCAAGGTGCATCCTCCCTCCCAGGCGAGCAAGCTCCTCGCCACGCTCAAAGCCACGTCACCTGCGCGGAGCAAGTAAGCGAACAAGCGCGTAGCAATGGAGCGGTTAGCGATGAGCCGGTTAGCAGGAACCGATCGGCGAAAAAGCGATCTGCGGAGAATCCAGGTGCCCCATTCTGATCGCACGCGGTTTGGTGCGATCAGGGTGGGCATCGCGCGAAGCGCGATCCCGGCCTCGCTTTATCTGCGCTGCAAGATCTTTGCGTCCCGCTTGCGAACAGCACCAGCCCCGCCGCCACGCCCGTCAGCAGCATCGTTCCCGTCTCCGGCATTCCTCTCTGCCCGGCGTTGAACGAACGGGAATCCCGCCTGCGGGCCAGGCGCAAAAGAACCTGCCTGCCTCCCCGCCCATTGCTTTTCTTCCACGGCTCGCAATATCGGCAGCGGCACTTTAGAATGCCGCATGAACGGCTCACGCTCTGAAGAGGGATCACTTTGAACTTCGGCAAGAATCAGCTCAAGCGCTGCAAATATGGCTGGATGCTCTTTGGCGGTCCGTATGTAGGCAAATGTTTTGAGCTTTATGGCGAGTACAGCGAAGAAGAAGTGAGCATCATCCGAGCGTTTGTCAGGAATGGCGACACGGCACTGGACATCGGCGCCAACATCGGCGACCTCACCCTGCCCATGGCTCTCTGTGCCGGGGATACGGGCCGCGTCTATGCCGTCGAGTCGCACTCGGAAACATTCAACGTGCTCTGTGCCAATCTGGCGCTCAACCAAATCACCAACACAAAGCCCGTCAATGCCTTTATCGCGGACAAAGAGGACACCGAAACCGCAGGGGCCTGGGGAAAGCACGGATATGTGAGCATCAACTTTCCACCGCCGGTCATTCCGATTGACGCGTTCAATCTGGATGCCTGCAGGTTCATCAAAATCGACGTCGACGGGAAAGAACTCGAAGTCCTCAAAAGCGCTACCGCGACGATTGCCAGAACCCGTCCGGTGATTTATCTCGAGAATGATGTCCGCGACAAATCGCGGGCGCTCCTCGATCACCTCTTCCAGAGTGACTATCTCCTCTATTGGCATCCGGCTCCGATCTTCCGGCCGGACAACTTCTTCGGCAACCCCGTCAATCACTGGCCGCAAAACGTCATCTCTCTCATGGTTCTGTGCCTGCCCAAAGAGAAATACAAAGATCTCGCCCTGCCGATGAAAAAGATTTCCAGTCCCGACGACTGGTGGGAATAGAAGACAAGCGGCCTTGCGCCGGGACAACCCGAACTCGCCCGAACCTTCTCGGCTAACCGCTAACCGCTAACCGCTCTGTCGCTATTCGCTCCGCAGCGCTTCCATCGGATTCACCCCCGCCGCCCGCCGCGCCGGCAAATACGCCGCCAGCATCCCGCTTGCGAACAACACCAGCGCCGCCCCCGCCAGCGTCCACGCATCGTGCGCCTGCACCCCGTACAGGAATCCCCGCACCAGTCGCCCCGACACCCACGCCAGCCCGAGCCCGACCGCCACGCCCGTCAGCAGCATCGCGCCTGCCTGCCGCAACACCAGCCAAAGCAGATTCCCCCTCTGCGCGCCCAGCGCGATCCGCAATCCCAGCTCGCGCGTCCGCTGCGACACGACATACGCCAGCAATCCGTAGAGCCCCGCCACGCACAGCAGCAGCGCCGATCCGCCAAACACCTCCAGCAGATGCGCCGCCAGCCGCTGGCTGCCGAATGAATCCTCCACAATCTGATCCATCGTGGAAAACTTCGAGTTGGCCAGCTCCGGACTCGCCTGCTTCAGCAGATCCCGCAGCTCCGGAATCATCTCCGCCGCCGGCCGCCTCGTCCGCACCGCCAGATCCATCGCAATCGTCGACGGCTGGTAGATCCCGCTCGCCGGCGTGATCTGGCACAAACAAACCTCCACCTCCGGCTGCGAAGGCTTCGCCACCGCTGTCTGCCGCTCGTCCTCGAGCACTCCCACGATCCTTGCCGGCATGTCCTTGCGCAGATTCCACACCTTCATCCCCAGCAGCGAATTCCAGTCGTGCTTGTTCGGCGCATACTCCCGCGCGAACGCCGGATTCACCACCGCCACCCCCTGCGAGGTCGGCGTGTCCCCGCTGGTGAAGAACCGCCCGGCCAGCATCTTCATCCCGAAAATCTTCTGGATATCCGGGCTCACCGTCTTCAGCCCCGCCGTGATGGTGTTGCCGTTCATGCGCAGGCTCAGCATGATGTTGAAGGTCTGCCCCAGCGGCACTTCGCTGATCAGCCCCGCCGCATCCACCCCGTGCAGCTGCTGCGTCCTCTGTAACAGCGGCTGATACAAATCCGCCTCGACGCTCTTGTCCGTAAACCGGTACGACGGAATCGCGAGATTCGCCACGATGATGTGATCGGTCCGGTAGCCCAGCGGCACATGCCGCAGCGTGTAAATCGTTCGCAGCAGCAGACCGCACGCCACCAGCAGCGTCAGCGACATCGCCACCTCCACCGCCACCAGGCCGCTGCGCAGCCGGTTGTGGCGTCGCCCCGCCCCCGTCTGCTGGCCGCCCTGCTTCAGGGCAGGCTCAATCGGCGCCTTCGCCGCCATCAGCGCCGGCCACGCCGACGCCAGCACCGCCGTCAGCAGCGTCAGCCCGCACAACGCTGCCAGAATCCGCCAGTCCACCTGTGTCGAAAAATTCACGTTCAGGCGGACCGGAGCCACGCTCCCCGTCACCTTCACCGCCAGCAGCGCGAGCCCGATCCCCAGTGCCGCCGCGCCCGCGCTCAGCAGCAGCCCCTCCACCAGCATCTGCTGGACCAGTCGCGCGCGGCTCGCCCCCAGCGCCCCGCGCATCGCGATCTCGCGCTGCCGTGCCGTCGCCCGCGCCAGCAGCAGATTCGTCACGTTCACGCTGGCAATCAGCCAAAGCACGCCCGCCGCCGCCAGCAGCGCGAGCAGAGCCTTCTTCACGTCCTTGTCGATCAGCGAATCGTCGTAGCGCTTCACCCCGACCAGGCTGCGACTCTCGCGTATCTCAGAGTCCTTGTACTGCGCCGCCACCTGCTTCTGGATCGTCGTCATCTCCGCCTGCGCCGCGGCCACCGTCACGCCCGGCCGCAGCCGTCCAATCGCGTCGTAGTAAGACGATTCCCAGTCCCGTCCCTGATCTTTCTTCCCCAGCTCGATCGTCGTCCACACCTGCCCGAACGGCGCGCCCCCCAGCGGATACGCAAACCCCGCCGGCATCACCCCGACCACCGTGTACGGCTCATCGTTCACGCGGACCACGCGCCCCACGATGTTCTTGTCTCCCGCGAACGCCGATTCCCACACGCTGTGGCTCAGCACAATCGAGCCGTGATTCTTCGCCGCGCCCATTGCCGGCTGTTCAGCCACGAATCCCGGCCCCATCGCCGGCTTCACGCCCAGCAGCGCAAACAGGTTCTCGCTCACCTCCTGGCCACCCACCTGCAGCGAGGCCGAGTTCCCCTGAATGTACGACCGTCCCATCATCCCGCTGCCGAACGCCATATCCTCGAACGACCGGCTCGCCGCCCGCCACTGCACGAAATCCACCCATGGCGTCGAACTCTGGAATCGCGAGTCCGGCCCATGCTCATCCATCGTCACCAGCCGCCCCGGATCCTTGTAGGGCAACGGTTGCAGCAGCACATGATCCACCACCGTGAACATCGCCGCCGCCGCGCCGATCCCCAGCGCCAGCGTCCCCACCGCCGCGGCCGCGAATCCCTTGCTCCGCCGCATCTGCCGCAGCGCGTACTTCACATCCGCCCACAGTGACTCCACCCGTGGCCACTGCCACACCGCCCGCGCCTGCTCCTCGATGTGCGTCACGTTGCCAAACTCCCTTCTCGCCCGATACTCTGCTTCTTCCCGCGGCACTCCCTGTTCGACCAGCTCATCCACCCGCTCCGCCAGATGCTCCCGCATCGACTCGCCCAGTTCCTCGTACCGCCGCCGCCTCGAATACATCTGCACCCCGCGAACCGCCGCTTGCAAACCGTCTCAACGCTAAACGCATTTCGCTAGACGCACCTGGCTAAGCGCATTTCGCTAAAAGCCCTTCGCCAAAAGCACTTCACCCGCTACGCCGTCTCCATCACCCGCGCAATCCCCGCAAACATCCGCTCGAAACTCTGCCGCTCCGACTCCAGCCGCTTCGCTCCCGCCGCCGTCACCCTGAAGATCCGCACCTCGCGGCCCTTCGGCGACAGCCCCCGCTCCGACTCCAGCCATCCCGCCTTCAGCATCCGCTGCAGCGCCGGATACAGCGAGCCTTCCTCGATCTGCAACAGCTCATCGGACACGGCCTTAATACGCTGCGCCAGCGCATACCCATGCATCGGCCGCCGGTCGAGGGTCTGCAGGATCATCATCTCCAGCGCCCCAGGAAACAAATCGCGTGATTCTTTGCCCATCAGGATCACAAATACTATTGCCGGAATAGTATTTGCAACCCAATACCAGGATTTGTGACGAGCGGCCCTACTACCACTCGCGTACGCAACGCCGGCTGAACACCCCCCAAACACGAAGGCCACCCGTTTCCGGGTGGCCTTCGTTTCGAACCAGGCAGATTGCCAGCAATCCTGAGCTCTGTGATCCGAGCTCTGTGCCCTGTTGCTTAGTCTCCCATCACCGGTTCGGCCTTCTCCGTCTTCGGAGCCGGCGCGATCGAGTCGATCGACACCAGGCCTTCTACCGGCTTCTCGCCCAGAACGTGCTCGCGATACAGCTTCGCCATCTTCGCGTTCTCGGCATCCGCCTTCAGCTTCGCCTCGCGCGCCCGCAGCTTCTCTTCGCGTGCGTTCTTGGCGATGCCCAGCTTGTCCAGGCTGTTGTTGGCCGCCGCGTCCACGTGCTCCTGATTCAGGACCAGCGTGTGCTTTGCCGACTCCATCCCGACCTTCTTGCCGCCGGCGAAGATCTCGTGCCGCCCGTGCTCGTCGTACCACTTGGTGAGCGTAGCCGTCATGTGCATCTTCTCGATAATGTTCCGCCAGCCGATGCCCGTGTTGTACGCGCAGAAGCTGATCTCGCCTTCCTGGGTCGCGTACGGAATGATGCACTGCTCCGTGCGCCGGAAGTCGTAGTTGAACAGGTCCTGGAACCACATGCCCGCGATGAACAGGAAGTTCCAGCGATCCGCGCGCCGCTGCTCGATGTCCGCCATCGTGCGGTCGCCGGTCACCTTGCCGTAGTTCCGGCCCGTCGCGCCAAAGCACTTATCGAACTTCTGCAGCAGGTCCATGATCCGGAAGTGCGTCGGCGACTTGCGCGGATCGTAGTTCCGCAGCAGCGCCAGCGCCACGCCCACCACCGACAGGAACTTGCCGCGCGCGGCATCGTTCACCTTGGCCACGTCCTTCGCCAGCCGCTCCGCGTTGAGGAACGCCGTCACCGGAACCGCTTCCTTGGTTTCCTTGTCGATCATCAGCGCCATGCCGATGCCGCAGTTCGGGTGGCAGCCGCAGCTCAGCTGGCCCCACTCGTGATTCGGCCCATGCACCAGATCCGCCCAGTCGCTGAAGGTGCTCATGAAGCTGATCGGGAACCAGTCGCGCGTCGGCTCGCCCAGGCCGGTCTGCTTCTTCACATCGTGCGCCATGTGGCTCAGCGTGTAGCGCTGCGCCGCGCGCCGCTCCTCCGTCACCGCTTCGTCGCGGCCGGTAAACGAAACCGGCTGGAAGCTCAGGAAGTTGATCTTCTTCGGATTGTCCAGCGCGAACTGGATGATGTGCCCCACCTGCTCGTTGTTGATGCCGTTGATGATCGTCGTCACCGGCACGATATCCACGCCGGCTTCGTGCAGGTTGTGGATCGCCTGCAGCTTGACATCGAACAGGTTGCCGACCTTGCGGTGCGAGTTGGCCGCGTTGCCGATGCCGTCGAACTGCAGGTACGCATAGCGCAGACCCGCTTCCGCAGCCGCCCGGCACAGCTCCTTCGACTTCGCGAACTCGATGCCGTTCGTCGCCGCCTGCACCGAGTTGTAGCCCACCTTGCGGGCGTACGCCACCGCATCCAGGAAGTACGGCGACAGCGTCGGCTCGCCGCCGGAGAACTGGACGCTCATCTGCCGCTTCGGCTTGATGGTGATGGCATTGTCCAGCATCGTTTTGATTTCGTCCCACGTCAGTTCGTGCACGAAGCCGACCTGGTTGGCGTCCATGAAGCACGGGTCGCACATCATGTTGCAGCGGTTCGTCAGATCGATCGTCAGCACCGACCCGCGCCCGTGCGTCACCGTCGAGGTGCCGTGGTTGTGCAGCTTGTCGTCGTTGTGCGCGCGGATGTCGCGGCCGGGGAAGACCTCTTCGAGGTGCTTCATGAACGCCGGGTCGATCGACATCACGTCTTCGAAGTGCCCGTGCTTCGGGCAGTCCTTCACCATCAGAATCTGGCCGTCGCGCTCGATGATCTGCGCCTTGATCTCGCCCACCTTCTCGTTCAGAAGGATCTCGTGCGGCAGCTTGCCGTCAATAATCTGCTGACGAATCTCGGGCACGCACTTCGGACACAGCGAATCCGTGGTCCGCGGCCACCCCAGCGGCGGCTTCTCCTTCTGCCACGACTTCAGCAGCGGCTTGTCCGACCATTTCGGCGTGAACGACGGGTTCGGGCGGATACCATTGAACTTCTCAAAAACGCTCCAGGCACCGTTGGCCGCGATCGTGACCGCTCTTTCGGCGTATTTCACAGCTTTGGACATAGGGCAGAAATCTCCTGTTGCAGGATGTCGTGCTCGGGTTGCCTGGGCCTGGACCGTAAGTGCTTGTCCTTCCAGGACTTTTCCAGTGTCCAGCATAGGGCAGGGAACCCACCGCAGGAACCGGATGGGGTTAAAAGGGGAAAAACAGGACCCGAATGGACATTGGGGCCGTTGAACGGGGAGCGCCACCCGGGCCAAACTACACACCCTGTTCGATTTGCCCGGCATCACCGGGCAACCTTCTGTGATCGTCGGACGCCCCCCGGCGCTCCCCCCGGCATCGTCTCCGCCCGGCTCTTCCCCCTCGCGCCTTCGCTCGCCGCCCTTCGAACCTTGAGCGCTGCCCGCCGATCTCCCCTACAATTCCCTCCGTAGGGCCGGATCGCCCCCAGCGTTCCCTCCCGAGGAGAAACACCGATGAAGCGTTTCCTGCTCTCTGCCAGTCTTCTTGCCTTCACCGCAACCCTCTTCGCTCAGCCCAAAACTCCAGCCAGCCCGCCCGAAACGGCGACCGGCACCATCGCCGGCCACACTCTCACCATCAAGTACTCCTCGCCCCGGGTCAACGGCCGGGAAGGCAAGATCTTCGGTCCCGGCGGCCTGATCCAGCAGACCCACCAGGAATATCCGGTCTGGCGCGCGGGAGCCAACGCCGCCACCGCGCTGCACACCGACGGCGAGCTGAAGATCGGCGACCTGACCGTCCCGGCCGGCGACTACACCCTCTTCGTCAACATCGCCGATAACAACCGATGGGTCCTCATCGTGAGCAAAGCGACAGGCGAGTGGGGCCTTCGCTACAACCCCTCCGACGATCTGGGCAAAACGCCGATGACCATGAGCAAGCCCCCCTCGATGGTGGAGAACCTGGCCTGGAAGATCACCAGCGGCAAGAAAGGGACGATCACACTGGAGTGGGAGAACCACAGCGCCTCGGTTCCGGTCACCGCCCGCTAAGCCGGTCGAGCGAGGAGGGTCCAGGGCGCAGAGCACCCTCCTCCGCAGCCGGTTGATCGTGTGGTTTTTGAGGCGAGCGCCTCCCGCGAAGCGCCCGTCGAATCGGGGCAGAAGCTCCGCACAGATGCCGCTACTGGGCCGAATATCCGCCGACAGGATCGACCAGCGCGGCCGAGAAGTTCAGCTGCGGGATATGGATGCGCTCGCCGCTGCGGAACCCGCCGAAATCCCGGCTCAGCGCGCAGGATTCCAGCTTGCCGTTCGGATACAGTTCCACCAGATTTTCGCCGCCCAGCGGATCGGTGAACGTGTTCCATGCTCCCCCGCGGCACGGCACGCCGGCGATGACCTGGTTGCGCACCAGATAAAACGAGTGCAGCTCCCCGTTCCGATAGAAGGCCGTCGTCACGCCTCTGGAGAGCGCATGCTGCGACCCGCCGCGCACCCGGAAACCGGCCAGCGCCATGGCGCGCGGCAGCATCACGTAGCGCACTCCGCCATCGGCCCACAGCTCAATCACCGATCCGCGGGGAACGCGCAGATCTCCCACTGCTGCCGCTCGGGAAAGCGTGCACTGGTCGAGCGCCCCGTCGGGATAAAACCAGGCCGCGCCCCGCGCGCAGGGATATCCCTGGATTGTTGTGTTCCGCGCGACCTTGTTGCGAATCGCGTTGGGTTCGGAGGCCCGGCAAAGACTGACACCTGTAACCAACAGCAGGCAGAGGAGGCCGATCAAGCGTTTCATGGGGAACTCCCGGGGAAGACAACCGTTGTTACCGCTGGCGAACCATCATGGCGACACACGACCCCGCGAGCCATGGCACTTTCCGGGGTAGAGCATCTCCGGAACTCACACCTGATTGTGCGGAAGTAGCAAGTGTGCCCGACTTCCGTGCGGAAAACAAGATTACGAAAGAGTCTTTGCCCCGGCAGAGGATCACTGCAGTCACCGCTTCGCCCCCAGCTCCGCTACCGAACCGTCGCCTACTCGTCACCTTTCCCTTGCACTTCTACAGGAACCCGGCTTAGCCTCCCTGTAGAAGTGAAAGGGGAAGAGCCATGGACTCCATCGATCTGCCCCAGGGCACGCTCGACCTGCTGATCCTCAGAACGCTCTCCGCGGGACCTCAGCACGGCTGGGCCATTTCCGAGCGCGTGCAGCAGGTCTCCAGCGACGTCCTCCGTATCCAGCAGGGCTCGCTTTATCCGGCTCTCCACCGCCTCGAGCGCCGCGGCTGGATCAAAGCCGAATGGGGCACCTCGGACAACAATCGCCGCGCCCGGTTCTACGAACTGACCCGCACCGGCCGCCGGCAGCTCGAAGTCGAGGAAGACGCCTGGCGCAGGCTGACGGCGGCCGTCGCCCTGGTTCTGGAGAGCGCATGATGCTGACCGACTTCCGCTTCCGACTGCGCGCGCTCTTCGGCCGCGAGCGCATGGACGCCGAGCTGGACGAGGAGCTGCGCTTCCACCTCGAGCGCGAGACCCAGAAGTATCGCAGCGCCGGCCTCTGCGACGAAGAAGCCCGCCGTCGGGCCCGCATCGCCTTCGGCGGCCCCGAGCAGGTCAGGGAAGACGTGCGCGAAGCCCGCGGCACCAGCCTTCTGGAGCAGTCCTGGCAGGACATCCGCTACGCGGCGCGCGTGCTGCGCAAAAATCCAGGATTCACCGCCGTCGCCGCCCTCACTCTGGCGCTCGGCATCGGCGCCACCACAGCGGCTTTCAGCCTGGTCGATGCCGTTCTCCTCAAGCCTCTGCCGTACCCGAACGCGCGCCGCGTAGTCATGCTGTGGGGCCGGGCTCCCGCGGGATCGTTCTACGGCAGTTTCGACATGCCCTTCTCTGCGCCGGAGTTTCAGACGCTCGCGCAGGTGCAAACTGTCTTCCGCAACGTCGGCGTCTTCCGCAAGAAGACCTTCAACCTGACCGGAACCGGCGCGCCCGAACTGCAGGAAGGCATCGAAGTCTCCGGCGGATTCTTCGCGGCACTCGG
This sequence comes from Acidobacteriota bacterium, assembly GCA_046567085.1. Classification (GTDB taxonomy): domain Bacteria; phylum Acidobacteriota; class Terriglobia; order Terriglobales; family Acidobacteriaceae; genus Palsa-343. Next base: position 9,058 of record JBKICP010000209.1, on the reverse strand, counting down.
CGGCCAGGCGGCGCTGGGCCGCACCATCGGCGTGCAGGACGACGAGGCCGGCCACGAACACGTCGCCGTCCTCAGCGACTGGCTCTGGCGCACGCGCTACCACGCCGATCACGGCATCCTCGGGCGCAGCATCGACGTGAACGGCGCGCCGGCGACCGTCATCGGTGTCATGCCGCCCAGCTTCGCCTTTCCCGACGGAGCGGGCATGCCCGTCGGCCTCGACGTTCCGCGGCGCACGGCGCTCTGGGTGCCGTTGGTGTTGCCGCCCGGCGCGCTCGGCTCCAACGACATGGGCTTCATCGGCGAGCTGAAACCCGGAGTGAGCCAGGCCCAGCTCCACGACGATCTGGCGCGCTACGACCGCCGCTGGATCGAGCGCTTTCCCCAGGCGAAGGGCTACTGGACGCGCTCCGTCCCCCTCACGCAGCAGGCCGTCTCCGACACCCGCCGACCGCTCCTGCTCTGGATGGGCGCGGTGCTCGTCGTGCTCCTCATCGCCTGCTCCAACGTCGCGGGCCTCACGCTCAACCGCTCCGTCGGCCGGCGCCGTGAGTTCACCCTGCGCGGCGCGCTCGGCGCCCGGCGTGGTCGCCTGGTGCGGCAGATGGTCCTCGAAAATCTGCTGCTCGCGCTGCTGGGCGGCGGTCTTGGCCTTACCGTGGCCGAGATCAGCGTGGCGGCGGTGCGGCGCTTCGGGCCGGCCACCCTCCCGCATCTCCAGGAGGCCGGCGTCAACTTTGCCGTGGCCGCCTTTGCCCTGGCCGTCACCCTCGGAACCGGGCTGCTCTTCGGGCTCGCTCCGGCCATCGGCGCCACGCGCACCAACCTGGTGGAGGCCCTCAAAGACGGGGGCCAGCGCAATATCGGCAGCGTCACGGCGCCGCGCATCCGCAACGGGCTGCTCGTCCTGCAGGTCGCCCTCGCGCTGGTGCTCGTCGTCGCGGCGGGTCTGCTGCTGCGCACCTTCTACGGCATGCTGCACACGCGTGCGGGATTCGACGCGACCCGCGTCGTCACCTTCGAACTGCCGCTGCCCGCCTCGCCGCAGTATGCGGACACCGATCGCAAGGCGCAGGTCTACAGCGCCATCCTCGACAAGGTGCAGGCCATCCCCGGCGTCCAGGCTGCGGGCTTCGCCTCGGAAGTGCCCATGGGCGGCCAGACCGACAGCACCATCATCCGCATCCCCGGGCGCCCGCCCACCCTGCAGTCCGAAGCTCCGGGCGCGAATTATCAGTTCGCATCGCCGGGCTTCTTCCGCGCCATGGGAACGCCGCTCGAAGAGGGCCGCGACTTCACCGCCGCCGACGGGCTCGCCGCGCAGCATGTGACCATCGTCAACCGCACCATGGCCGAGAAGTACTGGCCCGGCCAGGATCCCATCGGCAGGCAGGTGGGCGTGGGCATGGTGCGCATCCCGCTGCGGACCATCGTGGGCGTCGTCGCCGACACCAAACAGGCCTCGCTGCGCGAGCCGCCCGCGCCCGAGATGTATGTGCCCTGCACGCAGAACGAGATCAAAACCTGGCCCTCCATGCAGACCATGCAGTATGCGCTCCGGCTGCGCGGGAACACCGGCGGCATCGCCGCGCAGATTCGGCGCGCTGTCGACGAGGTCGATCCCGATCTGCCGGTCGCGCACTTTGCCGAGCTGCAGACCCTGGTCGATGCGTCGATGACGGCCGATCGATTTGCGCTGCTTCTTCTGAGCGGCTTCGGGCTGCTCGCGCTGGTGCTGGCATCGGTCGGGATGTACGGCGTGATCGCGTACACGGTCCTGCAGCGGACACCGGAGATCGGCGTGCGCATGGCCCTCGGCGCCGGGCGCGCGCAGATTCTCGCCATGGTGCTGCGCCAGGGCGGAACTCTGGCGCTGGCGGGCATCGCAATCGGCCTCGCCGCGGCGTGGATGACGACGCGGCTGATGGCGGGCTTTCTCTACGGAGTCGGCGCCGCCGATCCGGCCACCTTCGCCGCAGTGGCCGTGCTGTTGATGGCGGTGGCCCTGGCGGCCTGCTGGCTCCCCGCGCGGCGGGCGATGCAGGTGGATCCGACGGTGGCGCTGCGCTGCGAATGAGGAGCGGCAGGGCGAGCGGAGGCGTTCTGGAGACGGCCGCAAATCCCCACGCCCGCCTCGACTGTCATTTTTGACGACCCTGGGCGCCGCGAAGGGGAGGAAGGATCCGCGGTTGCTCTTCCTTCGAGTTCGCTCCCAATCTTCCGGGAAGCCGGCCACAGGACCATTGGACTGGCGTCGTTCACGCCTGGGGTCTTCCTTTCCCGGCGTCGTTCCCATCTGAGGCGCCGCGCGAGCGGCGCGACGGTAGAAGCGCCGGGTTTTAACCCGGCGAACCCTCCGCACACCGTCTCACCGGCTTTAGCCGCGGACAACATCGGTTCGGGACCGCAAACCGTCACAAACCTCCCCTTCACCACAAACCCTTCACCACAAAAATGGGACGGGGGAGGGCTTGAGCCGTGCCGATCAAAGCCATCCCCAAAACGCGGTGGCGTTTCCTCGCGAGCGAGGAAATGCCACCGCGCGAGGGTGGGCAGCGGGTCCTGGCGAAACAACGTTTCGCCGGGGTTGGCTGCGCTCCTTCCTTCCCGCTCCCGTTACCTCCGTACCGTCCAGCGCGCGCTTTCTTCTTGCCCTCTATCTTCATGCTCGATAGCCTGAAAGCAGTCAGGAGAAGTGTCTCCACGCAAGGCCGCGATCATGCGGTCTTTTTTATTGCTCGGGCACCCTCTGGCCCCTCGGCCCAGGCCGAAGCTTTTCCGCGCTCTTTGACACCTCGTCCAGCCTCCCGCCCAACAAGGGAGTCGCTCTGGCCGTTGGCCCGCGTTGCGGGAATCCCATCGGGAGATCTGCGGATGCTGAGGGTCCGGGAATGTTGTCGAATCTGTAAACATCTCTAACCTGCGCAGAATCAGCGGCATCCAGACTGTCACAGCTGAAAACAACAGCTGTACCGCACAAAAGCATCCGCTGGCAGCTGCCAGCTGCCAGCTGCCAGCTCCCAGCTCCCAGATCCCAGCCGACCCTGCTGCAAACCCGAGCGACTCTGCCGCAAACCTGGCTGGGTCCCCGGCAAACTCGGCTGACGTTGGCGCAAACTCGGTCGAACCTCATCTGCTTTCCTGCGAATCACATCCGCCCATCTCGGCCGACTCTGCCGCAAACGCGGCCGCCTCTGCGGCATTCCCAATCGGGTACGCATCTGACAGATTCCAGAGCACATGCGCACGGAATCACACGGGCTGACTCCCGCAAGTCTTTGAAAACAAAGCACCGCCAGATTTTCGCCCCCGTCGCCCTTTCGCCTCTGCGCCAATCTTTGCCGGAGCGTCATCCAAAGGGGCATGACCTCTTCCGCGACGTTTGCACTCGGCGGCGACCTGACCATCCATCGGCTTGGTTTCGGCGCCATGCGTATCACCGGCCCCGGCATCTGGGGCGAGCCAAAGGACCTCGACAACGCCCGCAAAGTGCTGCGCCGCGCGGTCGAGCTGGGCGTGGACTTTATCGACACCGCGGATTCGTACGGCCCCGAGGTGAGCGAACGGCTGATCGGCGAGGCACTGGCTCCTTATAAGGCAGGCGTCGTGATCGCAACCAAGGCGGGACTCACGCGCCAGGGTCCGGACAAGTGGCTGCCGGTGGGCCGGCCGGAGTATCTGCAGCAGGAAGTGGAGATGAGCCTGCGGCGGCTGAGGCTGGAGGCGCTGCCGCTGTGGCAGCTGCATCGCATCGATCCGAAGGTGCCGGTCGAGGAGTCGCTGGAGCCGATCCAGAAGCTGCAGAAGCAGGGGAAGATTCGGCACATCGGCCTCAGCGAAGTGAAGGTTCACGAGATCGAGCAGGTGCGCCGGATCGTGCCGATCGCCAGCGTGCAGAACCGCTACAACCTCTCGGACCGCGAGCATGAGGATGTTCTCCAGTACTGCGAGAAAAACAACATCGCGTTCATCCCGTGGTTTCCGGTGGCGGCAGGGAAACTGACGCGCGCGGGCGGTCCGCTGGATCGGGCTGCGAAGAAGCACGGAGCGACGGTGAGCCAGCTCTCGCTTGCGTGGCTGCTGCACCACTCGCCGGTGATGCTGCCGATTCCGGGGACGTCCTCGGTCGCGCATCTGGAGGAGAACCTGAAGGCCGCGGAGCTTTCGCTGTCCTCCTCGGAGTGGGCGGAGATCGAGGGCAGCGCGAAGGCTGCCTGAGGTCTGAAGGGGCGCGGGCCGTCCTGGGGCGTTTCTCCAATGCCGTACACTAGCCCTTCTCTCTCGACCTCTCCATGGAGAAACGCCCATGCCTGCTCGCCGTGCCTCTCTTTTCGCGCTGTGCGCTATTGCCGCGCCGATGATGCTTCACGCTCAGCCTCCGGCCTCTACGATCCGCGGCGCCAACGGCATCACCCTGCCGCCGCCGCCGGTCGCCAGGGTGGACACGGTCACCGACGACTACGCGGGCACGAAGATCGAAGACCCGTATCGCTGGCTTGAGGATGCCCGGTCGCCCGAGACGCGCGCGTGGATCACGGAGGAGAACGCCTACACGCAGCAATATCTGTCGCAGCTCACCACGCTGCCGAAGATCTCCAGCGAACTGACGGCGCTGATGCGTGTGGACCAGTACTCGATACCGGAGTATCGGGCGGGCAAATACTTCTTCAAGAAGCGGCTCGCCGATCAGAACCAGGGCTCGATCTACATGCGTGTGGGTTGGCACGGCAAGGATCAGCTGCTGATCGATGCGAGCAAGCTGAGCGCCGACCAGAACACCTCCGTGAATATGGTCGATGTCTCCGACGATGCGAACCTCATCGTGTACGAGATTCGCGTGGGCGGCGCCGATGAAGGGTCGGTGCACATTCGCAGCAACAGGAACGGCAGCAATCTGGCCGATGTGCTGCCCACGGCGCGCTACTCGGGGATCACGCTGGCGCCGGACAACTCCGGCCTCTACTACGCCAAATTCACGCACGAAGGCACCAATGTGTGGTTCCACAAATTCGGAACGCCGGTGCACACCGATCAAAAGCTCTTCGGCGGCGAATATCGCGGGCGGCAGCTGGGCGAGCTGGATCTGGTGGGCGTGCGCATCACCGACGATCATCATGACCTGATCGTGTCGATTGCGCACGGCGTGCCTGCCACGAGCGAAGACTATCTGGTGAAGGACCTGCGCAAGCCCGACTCGGATTTCGTCCCGCTGGTCTATAACGTTCCGGCGCATGTGCGCGTGCTCGAGGCGGCCGATCGATTCTTCCTGATGACGGACTACGAGGCGCCGAACACGCGCATCGTGGAAGCGACGCCGGGCGGCGATCCATCGGGATGGAAGACGATTGTTCCCGAGGGCAAGGAGGTCATCGACAGCTGCTCGATCGTGGGCGGCAAGCTGTTCGTTTCGCGGCTGCACGACGTGAAAACGGAGACGACGATCTACACCCTGGACGGCAAACCGACTGGCACGCTGACCTATCCGGGCATCGGCACGGGCACCGTGGTGTACGGCCGTCCCAGCCAGACGGAAGGCTTCTACACGTTCGACTCGTTCATCCTGCCGCCGACCATCTATCGCTACGACACGAAGACGGGCCGGTCGGATGTCTTTGCGGCGCCGAAAGTCCCCTTCGACTCCTCGCAGTACGAGGTGACCCAGGTCTTTTTCCATTCGAAGGATGGCACGCGGGTGCCGATGTTCATTGCGGGAAAGAAGGGGCTGGCGCGCGACGGGTCGGCGCGGCTGCTGATGACCGGCTACGGCGGCTTCGACCTGCCCATGCTCTCGGAGTGGAATCCCGAGTACGCGTGGTGGATGGAGCAGGGGGGGTGGTTCGCGCTGCCCAATCTGCGCGGCGGCAACGAATATGGCGAGGCCTGGCACAAGGCGGCGATGTTTGAGAACAAGCAGAACGTCTTCGATGACTTTTTTGCGGCCGCCGAATATCTGATCAGCAACCACTACACGTCGCCGGAACACTTCGCGATCCGCGGGCGTTCAAACGGCGGGCTGCTGATGGGCGCGGCGATGACGCAGCGGCCGGATCTCTTCGGCGCGATCTGGTGCGGCTATCCGCTGCTGGACATGCTGCGCTATCAGAAATTCGAATTCGGCCGGCTCTGGACTACGGAATACGGCAACGCCGAGAACCCGAAGGATTTCGCGTACATCGTGAAGTACTCGCCGTACCAGAACGTTCACAAGGGCACGAAGTATCCGGCAATCCTGTTCTTCACCGGGGACAACGACACGCGCGTCGACCCGATGAACGCGCGCAAGATGACGGCGCTGATGCAGGCCTCGAGCGGGAGCGATCGGCCGATTCTGCTGCATTATTCGGTGAAGGGCGGGCACTCGGCGGGAGTCTCGATGACGCAACTGGTGCAGGACTACACCGACGAGATGGGTTTTCTGTGGAACGAGACGGGCGGGAAGTAGAGGGCCCGAGCGCGCGTTCGAGGATGTGATTGCCGTCGCGAGTGCCGCGGAGTCGGGATCTGTCTTAAAGGCGGTTCAGCCACTCGTCTTTCCACTTGATGTTGCAGCCGAGGCTGGGAATCTGGTCGGCGCCGATGGGCTCGCCTGCCACGAGGGACTTGAGCGCTGCGCGCAGGTCGCGCCCCGTGACCGGAATGTCGTTGCCGGGACGGCTTGAATCGAGCTGGCCGCGGTAGACGAGCGCGCCGGCGGCGTCGAAGAGGAAGAAGTCCGGGGTGCAGGTTGCGTCGAAGTTGCGCGCGGTCTGCTGCGTCTCGTCGTAGAGGTAAGGGAAGACGAAGCCCAGCTTCAGCGCCTGTTCGGCGAGCGAAGCGGGCGCGTCGTCGGGGTGATTCTCGGCGTCATTGGAGGAGATGGCGACGAAGCCGACGCCGGAGTCGCGGAAATCGAGGGCGAGCTGCGCGAGCTGCTTCTCCACATGCTTCACGAAGGGGCAATGGCAGCAGATGAACATCACCAGCAGGCCCCTGGGACCCATGAGCGTGGCGCTGGTGTGCACCTGATTGGTGCGGACATCCTTGAGAGAGAATGCCGGGAGCGGCGTTCCAAGCGCGAGCATTGCGGATTCGGTGCGAGCCATCGAGGGAGAACCTCCACTGGGGAATAGAGTATCGCGGGCGCAACGCGCGACTTCGCACAGGCAGCGAAACTATTTCAGCGACCTCGCGTCTTCGTGGACAGCGTGGAACAAAGAGTGAGACAGAGAGAACCGGCTCCACGCTGAGGTACGACAATGGGACCTTTCTGTGCTTCTTCTGCTTTGGATGTTCGCGGCCGGTTTTCCGGTCTCGCTGCTTCGATCGCTTCCCTCCTGATTGCGCTGCTGGTGGTTTCGCCGGCAGCGTATGCGAAGTCGAAGCCTCTGGACGCAGCCACGGTACACGCGCGCATTCTCAAACGCGGCGTCGACAACCCGGTGGCCGTGGAACTGAACGGCGGCGTCGAACTGATGGGCCGGATCCTTGCGATCAGCACCGACTCGTTCACGATGCAGCTGTTCAACGATCCGGATCCGGTCACGGTGAACTACGCGGATGTGATCGATTTGCGGACCGGCCCGGGGCGTGGCTTCTGGATCTTCACCGGAGCGGCGATCGCGGCGGGAGCGGGATTCGCGATCTGGGGCTTTGTGCACGTGCACAATCTCCAGCAGCAGAACGCGATCCCGAATCTGCCGCCGATGCCCGCGACGCGATAGTCGGCGTGGCGATGCCGCGATTATGCTTGTGGGCGTGAGCGCGAAGCGGAAGTTCGAAGGGACGCTGCGGGCGGACGGGACGGGTCTCCAGTGGACGGTCGTGACGGTCCCGTTCGATCCCGCCAAGGTGTGGACGAAGCGGCAAAGGCTGCGGGTGAAGGGCACGATCAATGGCTTTGCCTTTCGCACATCGCTGTTTCGCGCGCGCGACGGGAGCTACATCCTGCTGGTGAACAAGCGGATGCAGAAGGGGGCGCAGGTTCGCCATGGGCAGGTAGCGGAGATCGTGCTTGAGCCCGATCTGGAGGAGCGGCCGCAGACAACGCCGGCGGAGCTGGAAAAGCTGCTGCGGCAGGATCGCTCGCTGCGGAAGTTCTACGAGCAGCTGAGCGAGTCGATGCGCAAAGCGATCACGGATCAGATTGTGCAGCCGAAGAGCGCCGAGGTGCGAGCCGGGCGAGCGGAGCTGTGGGCGGAGCGGATGCTGCTGGCGTTGGAGGGAGAGCGGGCGACGCCGCCGATTCTGGAGGCGGCTTTTCTGCGGCAGCCTCGGGCGCGCGAGGGATGGCATGCGATGACGCCGGTGCAACGCCGGGGTCATCTGATGGGAATCTTCTACTATCAGAGTCCGGAATCGCGACAGAAGCGTGCGCTGAAGGCGGTCGAAGAGGCGCTGAAGGTTGCGGAACGAGGCGCGCCGCGGCGGCGCGCAAAAGGGTAGGCCCTCCAGGGGCTCGTCCGAGGCAGATCCGAAGCCCGGATTCCTATGTTGCCGGAATGTGAAATTTTAGGTCGCTGAAGTTGCTTCGGGTGCAAACACCCCCGGGGGGGCGTCGGCTGCGGCGGGCGACGCCTGGCGGGCCGCGTACGGCTGGCTGCGGTGCCGGGAGCCCGACCCGCGAGGGAAGGGGCCCCGAGTCCGTGGATTCAGCAACTTAAGAGGCAGGGGCGGCGAGGCGCTGGTTCGAGGGTGAAGGGGGTGTTGGGAAGGGAGAGGCGTACGCCGGTAACGCCCGTTGTTGAATACTTCGATAATACATGTAAGTCGCTAAAATCAGCCACGTTAGCAGGTATAGTCCTCGATGTAGGGCGGAGTCTGTACCACAACGGTGGAAGAGTCCTACAACTTTTGTAGAGGAGTACCTCAGTCATGAAGTCCGTTAAGTTCTTGATTCTCGGAGCCTGTACCGCGGTCGCGGCGGTTGCTTTTGCGACACCTCACGCAAGGCAAATCACGGTGGCGCCGAGCCACCAGGCCGTTGTTGCAGCGATGCCGATGCCGACCTGTGGCCCGAGCGGCTGCAATGGCAAGGGAACGGGCTTCCTGGCAGCGATGCCGATGCCGACCTGTGGCCCGA
>JBKICP010000208.1:0-13094 GCA_046567085.1 Acidobacteriota bacterium | reverse complement strand
GCTCCGCGAGGCCCTGTACTCGATCAGGAAGTCAACCGGCTGGGATTGGTTCGTAACACCGGCGCCATCGCTAACCAACTCCAACGTCACGTGCTGACCTGATTTCGTCGCAATGAGCAGATTCGACTGTGCGGGCTCTTTGGTGATGGGCTTCACGTAGACGTACTCTGGTTCTCCCTCGCTGTGCTCGGCCTTAAACTCGCCAGGGCTGCCGAGAATGACGGAGGTGATCTCTTCCGGCATGCGGATCGTCGACTCAAACTCCGGCCGCAGATGCAGGACTGTGACTTCTCTCGGGTTGATCGTGATGGTGGTAACGCGCGCTGCGACCGCCGTATCCGTTGCATTCAGGCGCAGCGGAATCAGAACCGCAATCGGGATGAGCCAGCGAAGTTTCATGGGGATGACCTCCTTGACGGCCTCACGGTCGGATACTTGCGAAGCACGTATTGCCTTCGGACCGCCTCTACATAGGCCACAACATCCGGATTGCGATAATCCAGTTGCTCACGTGCGATGCCTCGGTCGCCCGCATAGTAGGCTGCGGTCACCAGACGCAGATCGCCGTGGAATTCCCACATCAAAGCCATCACGTAACGCGTGCCTGCCGCGATGTTCTGTTCGGTATTGAACGGGTCGAAGGCGCCGAATCGTTTGGCAGTCGCCGGCATGAGTTGCATTAACCCCATCGCCCCCTTATCTGAAACTGCCCTTGGATTCCATCGCGACTCGACGTCGATCAACGCGGCGATTAACTCCGGAGGCACGCGATAGTGTGCCGCATATTGGCGAACCAAGGCCGCCGCCGGCGCCGGATCGGCCTGTCCAAAGCCGAACCGGGGCAACGCGAACAATAGCAGGAGCAGCCATCGCCTCATGAACTTGTCCCTCCGTGAAGCGCAAGACCTTGCGCGAACCGTGCACCGTCGTCAAGCAGGCTCTTGAATCCTTCGCGGAGCAGGAGGTGCCTGCGGTCTTTTTCGGTCTTGGCAAGGAAGGGCAAGAGAACATCGCGCAACTCAGCGGTGACGTGGTCTGTTCCGAGCAACTGCAGAGCGTTGGCGAAATCGATCATCTCGGAGACGGATGGCGGCTTTTCGAGCGAGTAATTGCGGAACGAGAGCGCGATCCCCGCCATCTCCCGGTGAAACTTCCCGTCCGCTTTTGGAGTGCGGCTAGCGATAATCTCCGCTTCGCGCTCCGGAGTCGGGTGCTCGACACGCACATAGAGGCTGCGTCGGCGTATCGGGTCTCCTAAGCGGCGCTCCTCGTTGCTGGTGAGCACGACGAATGGAATACTCTTTGCACTGACGGTGCCGAACTCTGGAATCGAGAGCTGCCAGGCGGAGAGGATTTCTAGCAGCAAGGCCTCAAAACCGTCGTCAACCTTGTCCAATTCGTCGATCAGCAGCACGCAGGGCCTGTCGCATTCAAGCGCGCGCATCAGCGGACCGGGACGGAAGAAGTCGCGCCCCTTGAGGTTCGTCTGAACGCTCTGCCAGTCTTCTTGCTGGCCCTTTGAGAACTCCATGTAGAGACGCTGCAGGCCCTCGTCGAAACGGCCGATGGCTTTGTCCTCGGTCACGCCGCGGTAACACTGCAGCCGCTCGATGTGTGTGCGGGCCGCGGCAGCAACGGAAACGGCTAATTGCGTTTTGCCTGAACCAGCTGGACCCTCCAGAAGAAGCGGTTTCTGCAGCTTGGCCGCAAGAAACACCACCTGAGTCATCACTGGATCGATGAAGTACCCCGTCGCGGCCAGTTTGTCGGCAAGATCGGTGATCGACTCAAACATCGCCACTCCCTCGTGTTTCCGCTGGAATCGGCGTCGCACCCTGTCCGCGCTCAATCGTCCGACCACAAAGCGAACCGTTTGATCCAAGGACGGCCTGAACCCAAACATTGGCGACCGACATGGCCCCTAATACGGCAAGGAAAACCAAGATTCCGCGCCCCCAAATGTCTCCTGGCCAAGCCTCCCAGATCGCTACGCCGTGGTACACCGTCGCGACCGCATTGAGAAGCGTCAGAAATAACGCGATCATGAAATACCCTGTGCGTCCCTTCACCTGGGCCTCCTCGAATGCCGAGTCAGCATGAGGCGGCTTCAAGATTCGGTCAAATTCGGGGATGTAAGCGTTCGTGTAGGTGGGAAATCACCGATCAGGAGATACTCTGCAGACGCCGATGGACGCGTTGGGCGATCCGCTCGGGGATTCTCAAAGAGGTGTAGCCTCTCCTCACTCTCGTCGGCTGGTGAGCGATCTTGATGACTCCCGGCTCCTTGATAAACAGGCGTCGAATCGTGCTTTCGCTGAAAAACCAGAGCTTTGACAACTGGGCCACGGTGTAGTGTCTTTCGAGTGCCTGCAACCCCACCGGTTGCTGCAAGGTTTCTGGACCATTAAGAGCGTGTTGGAAATCCATGTGGCATCTCTCCTGAGTCGGATAACACTGATCGGGCCATGACGAACCGCCGAGAACACTGATGGAATCGGCGGATCCAGCAGACCGGCACAAAGTAGTTGTAGTTTGAGTTGGAAATTCGGTCAAATTGATCGATTACATGGAAGAAATCGAGGCGACGGCTGACGCGAACGTTCCGGCGCGCGGGCCCCGGCAGAGCGGTGCTGGCTCGCTTGGGCAGGCAAGCTTGGAAGAAAATAGAATTCAGTGCAAGGGCATGGGGAGCGATTCTTTCGGAGGCTATCCAGTTGAGAGACAAGTTCAGAGCACGGACTGTCGATTCTTCGGACTCAACTCGAGGCCCTGAAACCGACGAAGCGCTGCGCCGGGATGCGGAGGCTCGCGAGACCGCATGGCGCGCCGAAATGCTCGCCAAGTTCCGAAGAGAAAAAGCGAGCCCCGATTTTATTTACGCATTCGAGAAGACCGGTAATTTTGTGACCAGCGAGAATCGGGACGATTGGAGCGCGAAGGAACTCAAGGAGTGGGACCGTCTGCTCCAGGAATACCACCGGCGGACTGCAATGGAGAGCCGGGTCATCGATCTTTGCTTCCGCCTGCATCACGAGTCCGGCCGATCCGTGATCGGCAGGCAGAGACGATTCGCTGCTTCGGAGTTTGGGATTGCCGTGTTTTCCGCGCACGAGCAGGGGATCAGTTCGTTCGCGGTGGAACAGATCTTCGGTGAATCGTGGCTGGACGTTGTCGTAAGACGCAGCAGAGCCGCGGACAGTGAGTGGGACCCGACCGATCACCACCGCTTCGACTATGTCGATCGCGCTTCCGTCAGGAACGTGCTGAACCAGCTCCGTGACGACCTGCCGGAGCAGCGCCTTCCTGTTTCGACGAGCGCAGCGGTCGAGAAGCTAATCGCGAAGATCGAAGCGGCTCGGATGACCGACGGAAGCTGGTTCGGGAAACCGCCTGCTCCCGGTGAGGAAGGAGAACGCGAGAATGCCGTCGTTATCGACGAGATTCATCACGCCATTTTTCACTGCGAACAGGAAGGCGTACCAGAGGACGTGATCGAGTCGATGCTGCTGCGCTCGTGGATTCGCATGCTGGTCTTCAACGAGCATGAGGACGAACGCGTCTTCCATATCCTCGACAAGTACTGGGAACAGGTTCACGCCACCTTTCAGATCCGCATGGCGAGGTATTCCAGCCTCCGCGTCCAGTGACGGTCACGCCGTCCGGATTTTCCGTCTCGTGTTGTCGATCAGCCCCCACCCCTTTTGCTTGCTGGTGTGGCGTGCGGCTTTCGGCGGATGATTGTCTGGTCCCTGACCTGCGGGCTCGCCGACCTTCCACGCGTTGCGCACGCTCTTCTGGAGTTGGACCTGCCGTGCCTTCACGAAGGGAGCGTAGTGTCGCTCCGTGATCTTCACCGAAGAGTGCCCGAGGAGTATCGAGACCTGATCGATGGGAACTCCGGCGAGCAACATCTCGACCGCAAAGGTGTCGCGGAACATGTGGGGATGGCAACGCTTCAGCTCGCCATCAAGCCCTCGGATATCAGCCAACTCGAAGAGACGACGATAGGCTCGTTGCCAGTCAGCCACTACAGATTTGGCGGCGCCATTGCCGCTCCAGAAGAAATAGCGTGGGTTCGGTCTGGGGCCATCGGGGATATTCACCAATGCATCGACGACATGGGCGGGAAGCGGCACATAGACCGCCTGCCCGGTCTTGGCCTGATAGAGCAGGAGGCTGTCGCCATGCAGACGGTGCCGTTCAAGCGTCACCGCGTCGCGGATGCGGAGCCCGCTCCAGCGCATCAGTAGTGTCAAAGTACGCAGTCTGGTACGGGTGTTCTCGATCGGAATAAAGCCGCCGCGAGCGTCGCCATAAACTTCGGTAGCGGCGATGATCCTATCGAACTCATCGCGGGGGAAGTAATCGGTGGGAACCGGGGTAGTCTTGATTTTGCTGAGCGACAGAGCGGGATTCTGGGTGATGTAGTTGCGGCGGAAGCAGTCCCAAAAGAAGCCGATGACACGGTCCTGCTTCTTTGCCCTGACGATGGCACCCTCGGTCCACGTGCTGCGGAAGGCGAGCAGGGCATCAAGATCGACCTCATCGAGGTATTCGAGTCCCTGCACTCTTGTCCAGGGGAGGAACTGTTTCTCAAATATCCTCTCGAGCTTCTTGATCGTGTCCGACTTGAGCCCTCGGCTGCGGGCGTCGGTCATGTAGGCATCGACGGCCTTCTGGACCGTAACTCTCGCCTTTTGCCGACCGGTGGACTGGGTGCCGCTTTGAGATGTGGAGGGCGCATTCACCTCGGGTGGGGCTGCGACCGGTCCCGGCGAAATCGGAACGGAGGCGGCGGCCGTAGATTGCGGTTGAGCCGCCGGGGCGCGAAGAGGCGAGGGCGGTGCGGCAGGTGCCGTGATCGAGTCCGCGTGAAGACCGTTTAGCAGTAGCCCTCTCGACAAAGCATCTTCCAGTTTTTCGCGAAACCGTTCGGCCTCGTCCCAAACGCGGGTCGAGGCACTTTTGCGGAAGCGCTCATGGTTGAACCTGCCTTCGACCCACTTGGGGCAGTTGCAGCGGTTGCAGAACCGGTCACGTTTGAACTTGCAGTCGGAAGAGTGACGAGTGAAGACGAACGAATCCATGAGAGCCTCCCACTTCAGCCGGAGTTTTGCTCGAACGCTGAAATGGGTCAAAAAATCGGGAGGCTTTTTGTCCCTGGTACAAAATGGGTACAAAACGGTCACAAAAACGCCCCGATTTTCAGGCCCTGATTGGTAAGTGCAGGAAAATAAAAAGCTTAAGTATGGTGGAGGCGGCGGGAGTCGAACCCGCGTCCGAAATCGTTGTCAGCAGAGAGACTCCATGCTCAGTCGGATTCAGAAGTTTCGCTCCCCGCGCTTAGAACCGACAAGAAACGCGAAGAACTAGTCCGATGATCTTGTCGCCGGCCCACGGACCGAGGGTCGGCAACCAGCTCCCTGTGCGACGTCCTTTCTCAGCCCAGGAGCAAAGCCGAGAAGAACGGCAACTTAATTAATTAAGCTGCGTATGCCAGCTGATTGGTGTTGGCAATTATGGTTTTCCAGGCGATTACGGGTGCCCAGACCCCGGCATGCCTCTATGCCGCAAGCGATCCCGTCGAAACCGTGACGCCCCCTTTCGCGGCGCCGGTCGAGGAGGGGAGCTCCTGACGGCTGTGTCTATTATCTCATCCTGAAGTTTGGATGCCGGGGCGGCGGAGCGGATGCGCGTCCTGCGTGGGCTGGCCAGCCGGTTCGGGCCCCGGGCGCCGCCTTCAGCTGTGGCTGCGGACGTATTCGCGGAGCTGGCGGTTGAGTTCGGCGGCCTGTTGCACGCCGTTGTCGAGCATGGCACGCCATTTTTTGGCATCGTCGTCGAGGGGGACGGTTCCGAGGAGGAAGCTGGTCTGGAGGACGATTTCCAGGGCGTTGCTGAGGTCGTGGGAGAGGCGGCGGATTTCTTTGGCCTGCTGCTCGGGGATCGACTTGGGGTGCGGGGGTGCGGTCATGGAAGAAGAGCGTCCTGAAAGAGAAATACCCTATGGGCCGTGGCGCATGCGGGGGTTTGACACGAGTGGATGCCTTTGTAACACTAGGAGTTGCTGGCGTCCAGCGCGATCGTGCGCGGGAGACAGTGCCGAAGTGGCGGAATTGGCAGACGCGCATGGTTCAGGTCCATGTACCCGCAAGGGTGTGGGGGTTCGAGTCCCTTCTTCGGCACCAAATATTTAGACTCAATGACTTAGAGAGGACTTGCTTTTAATCTGGCGGTCCTTTTTGCTTTTTGGGTGTTTTCTGGCTCCTGCCGGCACCCTTGGAAGGCACTGGCACGCCTTCCTTCCAGCCTATTCGCGTTTCCATCCCCAAGAAGGAACCCGGGTCTGGGCTCGAGGCTTATGCCAACGGAATCCTTGAGAACAACGCCGCCCGCTTCTGTCGGAGTAATGCGGAGTCCGTTCCGGTCGCCTGCTTCACTGTTCTTCGGCGTCGGGACCTCGGGGAAATTCAATTTCCATAGCGAGCAGCGCAGAAGCAAGACATTTGCCGTGCGCATCCAGTGCCAGTGAACGTGTTACGGCCTGGTTCTCAGGGCGGACGAGGACAAAGTTCAGGGCGGAGATCTGAGGGAGTTCATACCGGAGCACGGGCTTCCAGACGACATCGGCAAAATGGGCGGCAACGCGCTCGGCCGTTACCTGCTGTTGCAGGATGGCGAAATTCTCGGGGCGGCGGGCGATGAGCGAGATGGTGACCCTGTTCCCCTTGTCGCCGGCGCGCGCATGAGCAAGCTCCCGAATCTGCATGTCAAGACACCTCGTATTGAACGTGCGGGGCGAGGATCGAGCGTGGAATCAACGTGGAGAGGATGCCCAGGGTTTCCCGGGCCGAGCCCGTCACGCCGCCACCGCTGGCCGGACCATTGGTATAGAGTGCTTCGACCTCGCGCGGAATCATAGCCGCGTCTTTCCAGGACGAAGATCTGCCCGCGGCGCGCAGGCGCACTTCCTGAGGTTCACAGCGGCCGCTCGGGAGTTTCGCTGCCAGGATTGCATTCAGTCCGATGAAATCGAAACGTAGTTCGCTGAACGAGAATCCACTCAGACGCTGCAGGAGGATTTCTTTCGCCAGTTGCGCACGCTCGAGAGCGCCGGGCCCGGCATAGGATATCTGTCCCTCCCCTACGTAGCCGTCGTGAAAACCCACCGAAACTTTCAACGTATCGGGCCGCGGCCTTCCCCGCCCGCCCAGAACCCGGATGCGATCCCTGCCGATTTCCTCCATCGATACCTGGGAGAAGTCGGCGGTCACGTCCGGGGTGAGATAGGCAGCGGGATCCTGAATCTCGTAAAGAAGCTGTTCGGTGCAGTTCGCGCGGGTGATCAGTCCGCCCGATCCTTCTACTTTGGAAATGACCGCCGATCCGTCTTCCGATACTTCGGCGATCGGAAATCCGAGGCGTGCGAGATCCGGAACATCGAGATACCCGGGATCGGCGAAATAACCGCCGGTGATCTGACCGGCGCATTCCAGCAGGTGCCCGATGACCGTGCCCTGGCCGAGCCAATTCCAGTGATCGAGGGGCCAGCCGAACTCGTGGATGAGGATTGCGAGAAACATGGAGGGGTCGGCAATCCGTCCGGTGAGGACGACGTCGGCATCTGCGGCGAGCGCCTCGAGGATCGGCTCGACGCCGAGATATGCATTGGCCGAGACAATCTTTTCCATGGATACTTCAGCGAGTTCTCCGAGCAACGGAGATGGATCATCACGAATAAGAGACAGAACGTCGTCGCCTGTGACCGCGGCGATGCGCAGGCCCCTGATCCCGAGGTGGCGTGCGACTTCGCGCGTCCTGATGGCAGCAGCCGAGGGATTCGCCGCGCCCATATTACTCACGATGCGAATTTTCTTCTCGGCGCAGAGGGGTAAAACGGCTGCCATGCGCTCTTCGAGAAGCGGATCGTAGCCGGTGGATGGGTCCAGCAGCCGCGCCTTCTGCGCCAGAGCGATGGTGCGTTCTGCCAGGCACTCAAAGACGAGATAGCCGATCGATCCTTTGGCCGCAAGCTCGACGGCCGGATCAATTCTGTCTCCCGAATAACCTGCTCCGCAGCCGATTCTGACCGTTTTCACCATGCAACTCCTGGAGGCGTCATAGGGGAATGATTCGAAAGGCGACGGCTGCTATGACCATCACCAGCGAAGTCGCGAGAAGCCATGGGATTGTAAAGCGCTGGTGCTGCGCGAGCGTAATTTCGGACATACCGACGACGAGGAACGTTGCAGGCGTCAGCGGGCTGACGGGGAACCCGGTGGTGTGCACTCCCAGCAAAGCAGCGTGCGCGACGGTGACCGGGGCGATCCCTGAAGCACGGGCGGCCCCGGCCAGAACCGGAAGAACTCCGAAATAGAAAGAATCAGGATCGAAGAGCAGACTCAGTGGCATCGACACGGCCCCGAGTGCCAGGGGAATGAACTTCCCGCCATACTGCGGAAGGTGATTGACCAGCGCGCGGGAAATTGCCTCGAGCATGCCGGTTCCATGCAGGATTCCGGTGAACGCTCCTGCCGCGAACAGGATACTGGCCATGAGAATCGCGGCCGGCGCATGCGCGGTGAGTTCCTTTTGCTGATCGCGGATATCCGGAAAGTTGAGCATCAGCGCAACGATCGTCCCGAGCATGAAGACGACGGCCGGCTCCCCCGCTCCGCTCACCATCGCGACGAGCACAATGAGGGTGAGGGCGAGATTCGGCAGGAAATATCGCGGCAGCGCCTGGGGACGGTTGTCGGGCAGGGGCTCTGCTGAGGAAGGGGAAGGGGATTGCTTCAGCCCCAGCCTGCTCTCTTCGCGCCTGCCGAGGAACCATGCAGCGAGGAACACGAAGGTGAGACCCACCGCCTGGACCCCGATCATGGGAGTGAAGATTTGCGAGACGGGAATGTGCAGGGCTGCGGAGGCGCGCAACGTTGGTCCGGTCCAGGGAAGAAAATTCGCACCGGCCGCCATCGACACGGCGCACGCCAGTATACGGCGATCGATCCCGACCCGATCGTAGAGGGGAAGAAGGGCGGGCACCGCGATGAGAAAGGCCACCGCGCCAGAGCCATCGAGATGCACCAGGAGAGCCAGCAGGGCCGTGCCGGGCACGATGCGGGAGGGCCGACTGCCGATGTGCCGCAACAGCCAGCGGATCATCGGCTCCAGCATTCTGGCGTCGGTAAGAACGCCGAAGAAGAGGATGGCGAACACAAACATGCCGATTACGTCGGCGATTCCGCGAATGCCGGCGAGCATGAACTGCCCCGTTCTGAGGCCGAATCCGGCTGCCAAGGACGCGATTACCGGGAAGGCGACGAGCGCTACCAGGGGCGTGACCCTCTTGCTGAGGATCGCCGCGAGAACGCCGAGGATGGTGAGTAATCCCAGCAGGGCGAGGAGCATGATCGGGCGGGCAGCCGCGCTGCCGAAGAAAGAGTATAGGGAGGAGTCTGTGCGTTACAATTGCATGATCGACACATCATAATCGAAAAAACAAATGATTGAAGACCTCCGGCATGTTCGCGCATTTTTGGCGGCAGCTCGCATCGGTAACTTCACCCGCGCCGCTCTGGAACTCCACATCTCCCAGTCAGCGTTCACTGTGCAGATTCGGCAGCTGGAGGATGCTCTCGGGGTCAGCCTCTTCGATCGCAGCAAGCGGCGGGTCGCACTTACCGCTGCGGGCCGCGAACTCGTCGCGCCGCTGGAGCGGATCATCGTGGACACCGAGGGAATCGTGGCTCGCACGCGGGAACTCGCGGGGCTGCGTCGCGGCATCGTGACGATCGCCGCGCTGCCTTCCGTTGCCGCTGGTGTTCTGCCGGAGGCCATCCGGCGATTCACGCAGCTCCATCCCGGAATCGTCGTACAGGTTCAGGATGTCGTGGCGGAGAAGCTGATCGAAGCGGTCAGAAAGGAGGAGGTGGATTTTGGCATCGGCAGCCGGGTTCGCTCCGATCGGGAGATGAAGGCGATCCCGCTGCTGGTCGACAGAATGTGCGTTTTCGTTGCCCCGCAGCACATGCTGGCCCGGCGGGGGGCGGTGTCCCTCAAAGAGCTGACCCAGTTCCCGCTGATTGTCACGGGTAAGGACAGCAGCGTACGGGAGTTGCTGGAGCAGGCCCAGAAGCGTGAGCGGCTGTCGCTGAAGATTGCCTACGAGACGAACTATATGGCCACGGCGATCGGCATGGCTCGTGCAGGGCTGGGCGTCGCTATCCTGCCGGAGTCCTCTGGGAGAGGCGAAGGGGTTGGTGAAGTACGCTGCGTGGCCATCAGTAAGCCGTTCCTCAGCCGAAAAATCGAAGTGATCCAGAGGCGCGATCGTTCACTCTCCCCTGCGGCCCTCATCATGGTCGATGTCCTTCGCCAGCACGCTGCCGCAGCTGCCCGGCCTTAGGCAGGCAGTATGCGTTGGCGGGAGCCGGCGACAGGTTCCTGTCCCGCGAGTTGGATCGTGCCGTTTGAAGCGCGCCCTGACTGCATGATTCGCCAGCCGCAAAGAGCCGGCTGGCTCTTCGGGACAGCCGGCCGCTATCCGGAGGGAGTCACGGGTGAAACAGGTTCGGGTGTGGCGTTGAGGCCGCGAACTTCGAAGCTGGCGCGGTTGCGGCCGAGGTTTTTAGCGACATAGAGGGCGGTATCGGCGCGGGCAATGACTTCGCGTGGATCCGGGGAATCGATGTCCGTGCGCCAGGTTGCGACGCCGATGCTGCAGGTGAGGGCGATCCGGGTCGCTTCGGTCGAAAAGGGCCGTGCGCGGATGGCGTCGAGCAGGTCGTCCACGCGCTTGGAGTTGCGGCTGAGATCGAAGGAGGGGAGCAAAATGAGGAACTCCTCACCGCCGTAACGACCGACGATGTCGTAGGTTCGCATCGCACCGCGGAAGCGAGCCGCGGCTTCGCGGATGATGTCGTCGCCGCAGGGGTGACCGTAGCGATCATTGATGTGCTTGAAATGATCGAGGTCGGCGATGAGCACTCCGAGGGTAGTGCGCTCACGGGCGGCGCGGGCGATTTCGCGGTGGAGGTGCTCGAGCATGGCCGCGCGATTGAAGAGGCCAGTGAGGGAATCATGGGTGGCCTGGATCTGGAGTTCGCGGCGCGTTTCCTCAAGAGCGGCTTTTTCAGCTTCGAGCTGGGCCGTTCGTTCGGCAACAAGGCGGGTGAGTTCACGCTGGCGGCGTGTGAGCTGGCGCGTGCGCAGGGTGATGGTGCCCCATGCGAGGAAAAGCGCCAGGACGGCATACAGGGCATAGGCCAAAGGCGTGCGCTCCAGCGGAGGCGCGAGACTGAAGGAGAGGCCGGCTCCGGTGAGATTCCAAACGCCATCGCTGTTAGCAGCCTGCACCTGGAACGTGTAGTGGCCGGGAGACAAATTGGTGTACCAGACCGTACGACGGGATCCGGCATTGGTCCAGCTGTCATCGAAGCCGACGAGGCGGTAGCGATATTGGATGTTCTGCGGGGCAACGAAGGAAGGGGCGGTGAAGGCTAACTCCAGGTTGCCGGAGCCTGGACCGAGGCGGAGGCCGTTTACCGGAGAAACAGGGCGGGAATCAAAGGTAAGACTCTGGATCCAGACGGGAGGCGGAAGGCGATCTTCGGGAATGCGGGCGGGATCGATGACGGCGGCGCCACGGATGGTGGCGAACCAGAGGCGGCCGTCGTGGGCTTTCCAGGCACAGGGCATGCTGCCGTAGAGGGTTTCGCGGGAGCGGAGGCCGTCGGCTATGCCGTAGAGGACCGGATGGAGGCGAGCGTCGGGTTGTCCGGCGGATTGGAGGAGCTCCGCGATGCCGACGCGGAAGATCCCGTTGTCGCTGCCCATCCAGAGATGGCCGAGGTTGTCCTCGAGGATGGACCCAATGGTGGAGGCAGGAAGGCCCTGGCGCGGTTTCCAGGAGACGATGCGTCCGCCGCGCAGGAGGCTGAGGCCGCCGCTGGCAGTGCCAATCCAGAGGCGGCCGGCACGGTCCGCGTAAACACACATGACATGGTCGCTGGGCAGTCCCTCGGCGGTGGTGAAACGGGTCAGCGAGCCATCGACGAAGCGCAGGAGGCCGTCGCCGTCGGAAGCGATCCAGAGGGCGCCGTCGCGTGACTCGGTGAAGCCGGAGACGCGTCCGCTGAGGGTGATGTGGTGAAAGCGGCCATTTTCGAAGCGGGCAAAGCCCTTGCCGAAGTAGCCAACCCAGAGCCGTCCCTGGGAGTCGTCGAGCAGCGCATTGATGGAGCTGTCAGAGGCCTGGGGATCGTGAAAGACGGATACATGGCCGTTATGGATCTGGGCCAGGGCGCCGCGGCGATAGCCAACCCAGATGGAACCGTCGCGCGCGCGAGCCAGTGCGAAGACGGCCTGATTGGGCAGGCCGCGTCGACGATCCCAGACCTCGACGCGGCCATCGGGAAGGATATGGTCGAGCCCATTGCTGTCGGCGCCGATCCAGAGGGTGTCGTCCTGGGCTTCGAGGACGTTGCCGATGTAGCTGCCCGAGAGACCTTCGGATTTGCCGAAGACGGAAAATTTTGCGTCGCGCAACTCGACCAGCCCGGCATCGAGGAGACCGATCCAGAGGTCGCCCTCGCGGTCCTCGAAGATGGCGGAGGTACAGCGGTCGCTGGGCAGTCCCTGGGCAACACCGTAGAGTTCGAAGCGGCCGCGGATGAGGCGGCCGATGCCATGGCGGTCGAAGGCAATCCACAGGGTGCCGTCGCGATCGAGGAAAAGGGAACTGATCTCTTTCCACGGGAGAGGCTGGACTTCGATCGAGAGGCTGGCCGGGCGCATGCGGGCGATGCCGTTGCCGAGCGTGCCGATCCAGAGGGACCCGTCGGGGGCGGCAGCGAGGGTGCTGATGCTGTTGCCGGGAAGGCCATTCAGGGTGGTGAATGGGACGAAACGATGGTGAATGAGGTGAAAGAGACCCTGATCCGTTCCGACCCAGAGCGTTCCTGCGTTGTCGAGGGTGAGGGCGGTGACCGAAGCATTGCCGAGGCCGCGATCGGCGCTCCAGTTTTCAACGTGTCCCTGGACGATGTGATTGAGGCCGCGGGTGGTCCCAACCCAGAGATCGCCTGTGCGGT
>JBKICP010000207.1:0-15694 GCA_046567085.1 Acidobacteriota bacterium | reverse complement strand
CACCAACAAAGTCACCTTCGGCGGCATCCAGGCCAACATGAATAATGCCGCCTTCGGAACCGTCGGCAACGCCACCGGTAACACCGGAAGCCGCGACTTCCAGCTCTCCGGCCGGATTAACTTCTAACTCGTCGTTCTGCACTCCCATCGCAGGCCACAGCCGCTCCACGCTGTGGCCTGTCGTGTCTCGCGCCGCACGCAACCCATCATGAATGACGCCGCCTTCGTAACTGTCGGCAACGCAACCTGTTTTTTTCTGCCAGACCGACGAATGCTTTCCTTGCGATACGTCAACTAGATCGGGAAGGGAATCGCCCCCGCCGGGCCCGACCAGTCGTATCGAACGCTCTGGCGGCTCTCCGCATCAAAACGCCACTGCTGCGGGGACGTCGTATCCAGCCAGTCTTCCGCGGACCCCGACGACGAACCCACGCGCGCAAACGCCTCCTGCAGCGCCGCCCGTTGCTCCGGCCCCACCGCCTGGGTATCGGGAGAAACAAAGAGCGACACCCCGCTGCGCGCCACCACATCGAGCCACTGCCGTGTATGCGTCCAGTCGATCTGCGGAGTCAGGGCCACGCAATCCGGATCGGCCCAGAAAAAAGTCCGATGCTGCGGCAGCCGCAGCCCCAGAGCATTCACTCCCATCCGGCGCGTTCGCTCCCACGCCGTTCCGCTGGCGTCATCGCCGATGCGCTGCGATTCGAAGAGCCCCGCGCTCAGATGTCCGACTGTGTTGCAGCCGAGAATCGTCGCCTTGTCTCCCGCCGCTTCGCGCAGGGAGCGATAGAGTCCCGCGACTATTTCCGCCGTCGTCCGCGTGCGATCTGCAAATTGCCACGTGCCCTCCGCCGGCAGCGCCCCCATCGCAAAGCCCCAGCGCCCCAGCATGTCGAACGTCGAAAAATCGTGCTTGATAAATTCATAGCCCCACGCCATCGGCTGCCGAATCGACGCGAGCACCTGCTCCAGAGCTTCGGGAATCGTCGGATCCCACGCCAGGCTCGCATGCTGCGCTTGCTGCCCGAACCGGGCGTCGGGCAGCAGCAGGGAACTGTCTGCCCCGGAAGGCGCCCGCAGCGGCCGAATCCACAGCCCAGGACGAACCGAGCGCGAAGCGATCCGCGCCGCCAGGTCCGTCATGCTCGGGAAACGCTTCGGATCCTGCCAGCCATCGTCGATCACGACAAACGGCCGCGCGCCACCCGCGGGAGCCACTTGCGCCATCAGGTCCGCATCGCGCAGGATGCCGTCCGCCGTGTTGTGGCCGTAGGCGTAATACCAGTCGTTGCTGCCGAACAAAGCGTGCCCCGGGAGCCGCGGCTTCGCGCACATCGCGCGGCAAAACACCTGCGCCGCGGCAAAGGGGGACTCGTTTGCCTCGCTCTTCCTCGAGACAACGGTCGCCACCTCCAGCTGTCGCTGGCCCAGCTGCAGTGGCATACCTCCGTTGCGAACATCCGCCCACAGCGAGACGCCTTCCGCATCCAGTTGCCAGAAGCAGAAAGCCGCGGGCTGCGTCTTCACGCCGTACCCGCGCACCGTGTGCCCATCGAACGCCAGAAAATACCACGGCATCACCCGCTCCGGCACGATCCCGCGCCATTCCAGATCGCCGTAGCTGCGTTCCCACGCGTCCCCGATGCAGCGCACGTCGCTCGGGATCTGCAGGTTCCAGCGCAGATGCACATGCGAAACCGCGGTGGTCGGGCTTGCGAGCCGCAGCGTCCATCCCTCCCCAGCCTCTTCGCGTCCCAGCGTGACCAGAACGCCCTTGCCCGTCCACTCGGAGCCCTGCCGGCTGAGTGGAATGGGAGACTCGATCCCCCCGTAAGCGATCGCGGCATCCGGCTGGCGAAGGATCTCGTCATTCGCAAAACCGGATGCGGAATGAGGCGCCGCCTCCGCCAGGCTCGCGCCGGCTTTGGAAAAGGAGACGAACGTGCTGCCGACTGCGGCCACTCCCCGCAGGAACGATCTTCGCGTAGGCGGTTGATCCAGCATAGCCCTCGATTGCCTGGTAAAAGGTAGATCCGGATTGCACATCGGCGCGTGTCCGTCTTGCAATCCTCACAAATCATATGTCAGCCGCCATGGTGATCCCAGGCGCTCGTGCCACATCCGTCGCGTCCCGGATTTTGCGCGCGAACCCAACCCATCGCATGCGGCAGCGAAAATCTTTCCTGCTCCGGCACGCAACAGAGCGAACCTTGCCCTCGAAATTGTGTCTTAACCTCTGACCCTCCGGTGCGTGGCATCCACGCCGCGCCCGCAGGCTTGTGTCGGTTGGATCGTTGCCCATCGGGAGACCAGAAGAAGAATGCGACTGCGACATCGGAGTGTGACCCAGGCTGCCAGAATCGCGCTGGCGATAGCGCTGGGGCTCGTGCTGGTATTTTCTGCTGCGGGCCAGGAAGCGCCCCCGCCCCCGCCGCCGGACGCCGCGCCCCCCACCGCCCCGCTTCCCCCCGATCAGTTGCAGGAGCTGGTCGCGCCCATCGCGCTCTATCCGGATTCGCTGGTCGCGCAGATCCTCGCCGCCGCCACCTACCCCACCCAGATCGTGGAAGCGGAGCGCTTCCTCCAGCAGAACCAGGGCCTCACCGGCCAGCCCCTCGCCGATGCGGTCAACTCCCAGGACTGGGCTCCCAGCGTGAAGGCCCTCACCGCCTTCCCCAGCGTCCTCGCCGACATGAATCAGAACCTCTCCTGGACCTCGGAGCTCGGCGACGCCAATTACAACCAGCCTGAAGACGTCATGAACGCCATCCAGTTCATGCGTCAGCGCGCCCAGCAGTCGGGCAATCTGCAGAACACGCCCCAGCAAACAGTCGACGATTCTAACGGCGACATCCAGATTGAGCCCGCCGACCCGCAGGTGGTCTACGTACCCGAGTATGACCCCGAATACATCTATGGATACCCCGTCGGCATGTGGCCCGGGTTCTCTCCCTGGTGGACCGTCGGCGGCCCCTATATGTCCTTCGGTGTCGGCATCGGCCTCGGCCCCTGGTGGGGATACGGCTGGGGATGGCGCCAGTGGGGACTCGGTTGGGGCCCCCATCCCGGCGTCTGGTACGGCGGTGCCCGCTGGTTCTCCCGCGGCGACGCCTTCTATGACCGCCGCGCCTTCATCCACGGAAATTACCGCGGCTTCGGCGGTGGCGGATTCGTCCGCCCCGGCATACGCCCCGGCTTCGGCGGCAATCGCGGCCGCCTCAATGGAGGATTCCGCGGCGGAGCCTTCCGCAATCAGAATCGCGCCATCCGCGGCTTCGGCAATCGTCCCATCTCCGGAATGCGCTCCGGCGCCTTCGGCGGCTTTGGACACGGAGGCGCGGTGCGTGGCTTCGGCGCTCGCGGCATGTCCAGCATGCACGGCGGCTTCGGCGGGGGTTTCCACGGCGGAGGCTTCCGCGGTGGAGGTGGCTTCCACGGTGGCGGCGGATTCCACGGCGGGGGATTCAGACGGTGAGACAGCTCATGGCACGCAGGCATTCGCGAAGGAACCGCTCTCTCATGGAAATCGCAGTCTCATCCGCCCCGCGCGCGCAGCGCAGTCGCAACCTGGGCCGCTGCACCATGGCCGCATTGCTCGTGCTCGCCACGCTCTTCGGATCCGCATCGACGCTCGGCGCGCAGCAGCCTTCCGGCAAGGCGCCTTCTCCCGTCGCCTCAGCCTCGACGCCCCAGCCCGACCTCCCCGCAAAGGGCCAGAGAACCTTTGACTCGGCGCAGGCCGCGGTGAGCGCCCTCGTTGCCGCTCTGCAGCAGAACGACAGCGCCGCTCTCGCAAAAATTCTGGGACCGGATGCCGACAAGCTGCTCTCTTCCGGCGACCCAACAGAAGATGCGCAGAACCGTCGGCAGTTCCTCGACAAATACGCGCAGATGCACCGCCTCGTCACCGAAGGCCGCGGCCTCACGACCGTCTATGTCGGCGCCGAGAACTGGCCGGCGCCGCTGCCCATCGCGCATCGCGGCTATCTCTGGTATTTCGATACGCCGGCGGGCGAGGACCAGATTCTCTACCGCCGCGTCGGCGAAAACGAGCTGACCGTCATCCAGGTCTGCGAACAACTGGTCGCGGCAGAAAAGGAATATGACGCGCAGCCGCGCCAGGGTTCCCCCGTTCGGCAATACGCGCAGCGCATGCTCAGCGGCTCCGGCAAGCAGGACGGTCTGTACTGGCCGGCCGCCGCCGGCGCTGGCGAAAGTCCCCTCGGCCCGCTCCTGGCTTCCGCCGAGGCCGAAGGCTATGCGCAGGACACCTCTCCGCGCCGCACCCCGTTCTACGGCTACTACTTCCGCATCCTCAAGGCCCAGGGCCCGAATGCGCCGGGAGGAGCCAAAAGCTACCTGACCGGCGGCAGCATGACCCGCGGATTTGCATTCCTCGCCTATCCGGCGGAGTATCGATCCTCGGGCGTGATGACCTTCATCGTCGGGCCCGACGGCGTCGTCTTCCAGAAAGATCTCGGCCCGCACACCGAGCAGCTCGCAAAATCCATCGCCGCCTACAATCCCGACGCCACCTGGTCGAAGGCGGATCAGCCCGAAAAATCCGCAAAGTAAGGCTGCGCGGATCCGCAATCTGCATGCAGGGACCTCCACCGGTCCCTGCCCTCATCTTCGCTTCAGTTTTCAGACAGCAGCGGGCCGCCCAGGATCTGGCTCTCGCCGCCCCTTACCTGCAGGGTCAGCATCGCCCCGTTCACTTCCATGTCGTAGTCGCCGTCGGCGAGATTGTGCGGCAGCGCCCGCACACGGTACTCCCGGTAAGTCGGTTTCTCCGCAGCCTCGCTCGCGCCGCTGCGAACGGCAGACACAAGACACGTCTCCCGCCGCCCAGGACCCCGCAGCGTCGCCGTCAGGATTTCGGTCGTCTCCTCGGCGTTCTTTTTCGATCTCTTCTTCAGGAACAGCATCGGCGTTGTCGACTTCTCTTCTCGTCAGATCGGTTTCATCTCTCCCGTGGAACGTGGATGACCTCTCTCAGACTGACAAACCCTTCCCCCCGCAGACGTGATCAATATCACAGGGCCGAACCCTCCCATGAATTACCCGCCCAACAGCCCGAGGCCTTTGAATGCAACGCGGCAGCCGATGCCTCGGTTCGGATCCCTGTGCTACACTGCTGCGAAATTGTTCCCCCGAAGGCATCGCAGCCCCGTCGCCTGCGCGGCCAGAGAAAATATCTGAAATAAAAACAACCTTCGAGCGAAGGTCCCGTAGCAGTGCGGACTTTCTATCCTTCTGGAGGCACGTCTGTGTCGTTTCCCCGGTTTTGTCGCTACGTTCTCGTTCTCATTCTGTTCACCCCCGCAACCGCGTCCCTGCTGATGGCGCAGGCCACCACATCCCTCAACGGACGAGTCACGGACAGCAGTGGCGCTGTAGTTCCCGGCGCAGCCGTGAAGCTCACGCTGCAGTCCACAGGCGCCATTCGCCAGAACACCACCGACAGCAGCGGCCAGTATCAGTTCTCTCAGTTGCAGCCGGGACGCTACACGCTTACGGTCTCCGCACCGCAGTTTGCAACCTCCGAACGCACCAATCTGGACCTGCTCGTCAGCCAGCCCGCCACGGCCAATGTTCAATTGCAGCCGGGCACCGTCACCCAGCAGGTGACCGTCAACTCCAGCGTCGCGCCTCTGCTCAATACCACCGATGCCACCCTGGGCAACGCCTTCGACAGCCACCAGGTGGAATCGCTCCCCCTCGACCAGCGCAATGTTCCGGACCTGCTCAGCCTCCAGCCCGGCGTCACCTTCCTTGGCCGCTCCGACGACGTCACCGGTACCCAGGGAATCGGCAATAACCCCACGGATTCCCGCGCCGGCTCGGTCAACGGCGGCCGCAGCGATCAGTCGAACATCACCCTCGACGGTATCGACGTCAACGACGTCAACAATGGCTACGCCTTCACCAGCGTGCTCCGCACCACCCAGGACTCCATCGCGGAATTTCGCGTCACCACCAGCAATCCCAACGCCCAGGAAGGCCGATCCTCCGGCGCCCAGGTGGCCCTCGTCACGCGCAGCGGCTCCAATGCTCTCCACGGCGCCGTCTACGAATACAACCGCACCAACCTTTTTGAGGCAAACGACTTCTTCAACAAGCAGCAGCAGCTGGCAGCCGGCCTTCCCAATCGTCCTGAAAGCCTGGTCCGCAACATCTTTGGCGCAGCCGCTGGCGGCCCCGTGGTCAAAGACCGCCTCTTCTACTTCCTCAACTACGAAGGCCGTCGCGATTCGCAGGGCACCAATGTCAACGCCGGCACCGTTCCCACCGCCAGCTACCGCGCCGGCAACCTCCAGTACGAATATGCCAATTCCGGAGGCGACTCCGTCTACACGCTCACTCCGGCCGACGTGCAGAACATGGACCCCCAGGGCATCGGCAACAATGCCGCGCTCCTCCAGGTCCTCAACGCCTATCCCCAGGGCAACGATCCAACCCAGGGCGATGGCCTCAACAGTATCGGCTACCGTTTCCCTTACACCATCCACCGGAAGTACGACACCTACATCGCCCGCATCGACTGGAGCGCCGCCTCCAACGGCAAACACACCTTCTTCTGGCGCGGCAACCTGCAGAACGATCGCGAGCCCAGTCCGCCCGCCTTTCCCGGCCAGCCGCCGCAAACCACCGTGCTCACCAATAACAAAGGTTTCGCTGCCGGATACACCTGGGTGATCAGCCCCGCTCTCGTCAACGACCTCCGTTATGGCCTCACCCGCCAGGGTGTCGATTCCGCCGGCGCTGCCTCTCAGCCCATCGTCTTTTTCTCTGAAGTCGCCCAGCCGCAGTCCACGGCTTACTCCACCTCCTTCATCATTCCAGTCAACAATCTCGTCGACGACATCTCCTGGACCCGCCACGACCACAATCTCGCCTTCGGGACCGATATCCGCTTCATCGACGACCGCCGCTCCAGCAATGCCCAGTCCTTCCCGGACGGCCAGATGAATCAGGGCTGGCTCACCCGCAGCTCCACCATCGCCAACAGCAACGGCCCGTTCGATCCCGAAGTTTACGGATACCCCGCCGTCGATTTCTCCAATTACGGCAACGAGTACAACGCGGCCTTGATGAACCTCGTCGGCACCATCACCGAAGGCGATGCCGTCTATAACTACACAAAGTCGGGCAGTACCCTGTCGGTCGGCGCTCCCATCGGCCGGGACTATCGCTGGAATGAGTATGAGTTCTACGGCCAGGATACCTGGCGCGCCACGCATACCCTCACCATTACTTATGGCCTGCGTTACTCCTATCTCCAGGCCCCGGCTGAAACCACCGGCACCCAGGTCGGTACCTGCCACTTTGTAGGCAGCGTCTGCAAGCCCTTCTCTCTTACCGGCTATCTCGACGCCAGTGTCGCCCAGTCGAACGGCGGCGCCGCGAACAATGCCGGCGAACTCGCCTTCAACCTCAACGGCCGCTACAACCACGCCCCCGACTTCTGGACCCCGGATAAGAACGACATCGGCCCGCGCCTCGCCTTCGCCTTCTCTCCCGCTCCCTCCGGCGGATTCTGGAACAAGCTCTTCGGCAATCAGCAGAGCAGCATTCGCGCCGGCTACTCCATGGTCTTCGACCACTTCGGAGCCGCGGCCGTGCAGAGTTTCGATACCACCGGCTCCTACGGCCTCTCCTCGCACCTCTCCAACGCTCCCGGATCGGAAGCCATCGAGTCTGCGCCTCGCTTCACCGCCCTCGGTGCCGTTCCGCAATCCCTGCTCCCCACGGCTCCTCCGGGTGGATTTCCCGCCGTCCCCGCTGCCAGCGGCAACGGCAGCTTCGCCATCAGCTGGGGTCTGGATTCGGCCCTCAAGACGCCCTATTCCCACCTCTTCGATTTCTCCATCACCCGCGGCCTGCACAACGGCGCCTCGGTCGAGCTTTCCTGGGTGGGGCGCTACGCGCACCGCCAGCTCGCCCAGGAAGACGTCGCCATGCCGATCAACCTCACCGTGGGCGGACAAACCTACTTCTCCGCCGCCGCCGCCCTCGCAAAAATGGCGCGCGCCAACGTGCCCGTCTCCTCGGTGGCCAATGATCCCTATTGGCAGCAGGAGTTCGGCGGCCTCGATAACCAGGACATCGGCCTGGGTTACGGTCCTCTTACCGCGACCCAGAACGTCTACGCCCTCTATCTCGCCAATATCTATAACGAGACCTATGCCCTCTATCAGTTAGATACTCCAGGCTCGCTCCCGAACGGTAACATCGGCGCCGGTGTCAGTTATCCAGCCTTCCGCTACTACCACGACCAGTATTCTGCGCTCTATGCCTGGCGCTCCATCGGCTCCTCGAATTTCAACGCCTTCGAGGCCGTCTATCGCCAGCACTTCGGCGGCCTCCAGGCCGACTTCAACTACACCTTCTCCAAATCGCTCGATATCACCTCGCAGGCCGAGCGCCTCGGAAACTCGGGTACCACCAACTACGCGCAGATCATGAACACCTACATCCCGAACCAGCTCTACGGTCCCTCGGACTACGATGTGCGCCATCAGATCAACTCCAACTTCGTCTGGGATCTTCCCTTCGGCACCGGCAAGCGCCTCCTCGCCAATGCCGGCCACCGGACCAATCTCGTCCTCGGCGGCTGGCAGACCACCGGCGTCCTCCGCTGGACCAGCGGTTTCCCATTCGAAGTCAATAACGGCGCGTACTATCCCACTAACTGGGATATCCAGGGATACGCACAGCAGGTCGCACCCATCTCTTCACGCGACAGCGCCCGTGGCAAACTCACGCAGCGCTTCGCCAATCCCGCCGGCGTCTTCGCCGACTTCGCGCACGCCCTGCCCGGGCAATCCGGTTCCCGCAACCCTCTCCGCGGCGATGGTTACTTTGACTGGGACGAAGGGGTCAACAAGACCATCGGCTTTACCGAACGTGCCAGACTGGTTCTCCGCTGGGACATGTTCAACGTCACCAACAGTGTTCGTTTCGATCCGCAGCAGATCAGTGCCACCCTCGATAATCCGCAGTCCTTCGGCCAGTCCACCGGCTTGCTCACCAACTATCGCCTGGCGCAGTTTGCCGCGCGCATTGAGTTTTAGCAGGGCGTCATTATTCCAACGGCAGGCGGAGAACCTTCGCCGTCTGCCGGTACTTCGCCATCGGCATCTCCACAAGAATCGGATCATCGCCAGGCCGCAGCCAGCCCAGAATCCCCTCGAGTTCCGCTTTTGCCATCGCCGTGCACCCGGTCGTCCCCGCTCCGCTCGCATCCGCAACATGCAGAAAGACACACGACCCATCCCCCGGCCGGTTGCCGGGATTCTGCTCGATCACGGCGCCCCACTGGTAGTAAACGCCCTCCGATCGCATGTGTTCCGAACTATTCCAGTCCGGTGCAACAGCGGTGCGCTCGACGATCTGGTTATAACGTTGCGAGTGACGATCGTCCACGCATTCGGTCGCGGGCGTCAGCGCACGGTAAGGCATCGCCCACGCCGCGGGTTTGTCCGGCGCGTAGCCGAAAAGCGTCCCCACCCGAAAAACTCCGGCCGGCGATCGCCCATCGCCTTCGTGTTTCACCGGATCGCCAGCCGCATGTCCTGGAACGGCAACCGCGCCGTCGCCCCATCCCATGCCGCTCTTGCCCACCACCACCGCGACGGCTCCTCCCACCTTCGTCCACGGCTCGCTTGCGCGCTGCCGCTCGAATCGCTGCAGTGTCCCGTTCACCGAATCCCACCCCGGCGTCGTGACCACCACCATCTGTCGCGCCTGCGTGAGGGCAGAAGGGTGCTGCGCCGCCCATGCGCAGCTCCCACCCATCAACAGGACCAGACCCAAACAAAAAAACCGTGCCGCGCGAAAGCAAAAGTCCCGCGGCTCCATGCGCTCGTTCATATCTGATTACGATAGCGAATACGCACCGGAGAGGAGTGGCGAATGATACGGATCTTGCGGGCGTCATGGAGGTCGGCAGTCCTCATAATGGTCCTCACCGGTCGCCTGCTGGCCACGAATCCAGCCCCGCAGGTCACGCAGGACAGCGGCACCGTGCGCGGCGTGGTTCTGGCCCAGCTGCCTGCAGGCGGAGCGTTTCTCGGGATCCCCTTTGCCGCCCAGCCCGTGGGCGAACTGCGCTGGCGCCCGCCGCAACCCCCTCCGCCGTGGAGCGGAATTCGCAACGCCACCGCCTGGGCGCCGGCCTGCCCGCAGATTCCAAGTCCGTGGCTGCCGCAGATGCTGGGCATCCGGAAGATGCCTGCCGATGAGGCGTGCCTCTACCTCAACGTGTGGACTCCCGAACTGCATCCCGCGAAGCCGCTCCCCGTTCTCGTCTGGGTGCACGGCGGCGGCAATGTCGAAGGATCAGGCGAGTGGCCGCCCCTTGGCGTCACGATCGCCCGGCGTGGCATCGTGGTCGTCAGCTTCAACTACCGGCTGGGAGCCTTTGGCTTTTTCACTCATCCTGGTCTGGACGCCGAATCGCAGCACCACGCCTCCGGAAACTACGGCCATCTGGACCAGATCGCCGCCCTCCGTTGGGTCCGCCGGAATATCGCCCGCTTCGGCGGCGATTCCCAGCGCGTGACCCTCGCCGGCCAGTCTTCCGGATCCGAAGACATCTGCAACCTGATGGCCTCGCCCCTCGCCGCCGGCCTCTTCGGCGCCGCCATCCTCGAGAGCGGAACCTGCGTCGACGCCGTCTTTCCTCCGCTTCACGAAGCAGAATCGAGCGGACAGCGGCTGGCCCAGGATCTCGGCGTCCATGCGGGACCCCACGCGATCGCCCAGCTCCGCGCCATTCCCGCCGCCCGCATCCTGGAAACGGCCGCCGCCGATCAGCGCGTGGACCTCGAGCCCAACATCGACGGATGGGTCCTGCCCGTCCAGCCCGCAGCGACCTTTGCCCGCGGCAGGCAGGCGCGCATTCCCGTGATGCTGGGGACCAACGAAGACGAGGTCTCCATCTTTGCCAGTCCGCTCGTCGGCGGCCACGCCAACCGTCCCAAAACCGTCGCGGAATACCGGGCCTGGCTCCAGCGTGAATTCGGCACCTTCGCCGACGCAGTCTTCGCCTCCTACCCCGCAGCCAGCGACGCAGAAGTTCCGCGCGTCTTCACCACTATGTTCAGCGACTACGATTTTGCATTCAGCGCGTGGCTCCTCGCGAAGCAGACCGCCCCCACCGGCCGATCGGCCTGGCTCTACCGCTTTACCTATGTGGGTGCCGGACCCTTCGCGAGCCTCGGCGCCTTCCACAGTGAAGAGCTCATGTTCCTGAGCGGAAAATTCTGGACCAGCTGGGTACCCCGGCCGGAAGATGCACCGCTCTCCCGCACCATCCTGGGTTACTGGGTGCAGTTCATCAAAACCGGAAACCCGAATACAGCCGGATTGCCTCCATGGCCCGCCTTCGCCGGCGCCGGCCCTTGTCAGGAACTGGGACGACGCATCGGACCGGAAGCGGTTCCGCGTGCGGATCGCTTCGGCGTCTTTGAGCGATTCCTCGCCTCACGCCTCCCTCCGCTCTGATCGCCGATCCCGCCCGCCCCACAAATCCGCTGCGCGCTTCTTCTCCATTCGCCGATTCGCCGCAGCCGCAGGATTGTCGCTATAATCGGCCCAGAGCCAGTCGCCACCCTGCGAAAGTGGGATGGATGCAGCAACCACCGGCTGCTAAAACCAAAGAGCGGGAGTAGTTCAGTGGTAGAACGTCAGCTTCCCAAGCTGAATGTCGCCGGTTCGATCCCGGTCTCCCGCTCCAGTCTCCCCCGCTCCGCCTAAACCACCCGGAGCAGCAACAGCACCACCAGAATCAGAAGAATCAGACCGACGCCGCCGCTCGGGTAATACCCCCATCCGCGGCTGTACGGCCATGCCGGAAACGCGCCAATCAACATCAGCACCAGAATGACAACCAGAATCGTAATCATGTGTGTCCCTCGTGCGCGGGAGTCTTCATCGCTCCCAGGCTTTACCACAAGATGCACCCCGATTACGACCGGGATGTTCGCCCCCGCAAATTAAGAAACCTGCTCCCTCAGGCAACCCACCCGCACCTATGTTCGGAGCCCAGAGCCCTCACTCCGCCAGCTTCCGCGCCCGA
The DNA here is from genome assembly GCA_046567085.1 of Acidobacteriota bacterium. GTDB lineage: Bacteria > Acidobacteriota > Terriglobia > Terriglobales > Acidobacteriaceae > Palsa-343. Next base: position 3,609 of record JBKICP010000207.1, on the reverse strand, counting down.
CGAAATACCTGCAGCATCATCGCCGGCGTCAGCTTCCCCGTGTTCGTGTTCTGCAGCGATGGATGATAGCTCGCCAGCAACCACCGCCCGCCCGGAATCGCATACTCTACACCGTGCCCGAACACCAGCTCGCCCCTCCGCTCGATCTGTCCCGTCCGCAGCAGATGCGCCACCACTCCATCGAACCCAATCTTCCCCAGACAAACAATCGCCCGCACCTCGGTCAGCGCCGCAATCTCCTCGTCCAGAAACGCCGCGCACGCCGCAATCTCCGCCGGCAGCGGTTGGTTGCCCGGCGGCGCGCACCGCACCACCGACGTAATCCACGCGTCCTTCAGCACCATCCCATCGTCCCGATGCGTCGCCTTTGCCTGCGATGCAAACCCTGCCCGATGCAGCAGCGGATACAGAAAATCCCCCGACCCATCTCCCGTAAACGGCCGCCCCGTTCGATTCGACCCGTGCGCTCCCGGTGCCAGCCCCACAAACAACACACGCGCTCGCGGATCGCCGAACGACGGCACCGGCCGTCCCCAGTAATCCCACGCCGCATACGCGCGCCGCTTCTTCGCCGCTACCGTCGTGCAGTGCTCGCGCAGCCGCGCGCACCGCTCGCACGCCACAATCCGCTCGTTCAGCACCACCAGCGGTGATGCGGCCGTTGTGACAGAAGGCACATGCCAGATTGTAGAAGCCCCCTTCAGGCGTAGAATGGGACCCGCTTCAGGAAAGCGTTTACGCGCGGACCCTCGCGCGCACCTTCCAGTTCTGCCATCGGGAGACACTTCCATGTCCATGCGAACCAGACTCATCGCCGCGCCTCTCGCGCTTGCCCTCCTTCCTTTCTTCTCCGGCTGCAGCAAACAGGCTCCGCCCGCGCCGCAGGCCGCTCAGCCCGCCCAGCCCCCCATCCCCGAAATCGGCGGTGAGCCCATCGTCAAAATCACCCGCCCTGCCACTACCAACGGCAATGGCATGGAGTTCCTCTCCGCCACCGTCTTTCCCGGCCGCGGTATGAACCTCTTCCAGATCACCGCCAACGTCCCCGGCAAAGGCGAAATCCCCATCCTCGCCTCGCCCACCATTGAAGAAGCTGCCGCCGCCCTCAACGGCGGTCCTGCCGACGACAACGGCAACGCCAGCTTCTCCTTCGGCGGAGCCTTCCTCGTCCCCTATCCCAACCGCATCGTCGGGCCGCTCTCCCCCGACGGCAAAACCGTTACCACCAAATGGCATGGCAAAATCATCACTCTCCCCGCCAACTGGCACAGCTCCGCCGATCCCACCAAGGATAAGCACGCCATGCACGGCCTCATCCTGGCCGATCAGACCCAGAACGTAGCGACCCAGAACATCCCCGACGGACAGTCCATCACCGGCGTCATCCACGCCGGCGACTTCGGCGGCCACTGGCTCTCCCAAACCGACCTCAGCTTCGTCATCGCCCTCACCGGCCCTGCCCTCGACTGCACCATCGTTGCGAAGAACGTAGGCAAAGAGCCGGAACCGATGGCCATCGGCTGGCACCCCTACTTCGTTGTCCCCAGCGGCGACCGCAAGCAGGCCCTCCTGCATATCCCCGCTACAAAAGTCGCAGCCATCAATAACTATCAGGACGTCTTTCCCACCGGCGAACTCATGCCCGTCAAAGGCACGAAGTACGACTTCACCGCCGCCCAGGGCAAGGCCCTCGACGACATCTACCTCGATGACAACTGGTCGACCCTGCAGCGCACCAAAGGCGCCGTCGATGTCACCCTGGCAGATCCGGCCAGCAACTACGGCGTCCACATCCTCGGCCTCTCGCCCGAGATCCGCACCGTGCAGGTCTACGCGCCCCCCACGCCTCCGGCCGGCAATCCCCGAGCTTTCGCCGCCATCGAAGAGCAGTTCAACTTCGGCGACCCTTTCGGCAAGGAATGGGGCAGCATGAACACCGGCATGGTCACCCTCGATCCCGGCAAGTCGGTGGAGTGGCACGTCCGCTTAACCCTCTTCCAGCCCGGAAAATAGCGGAAGGAAACAGGAGTAGAAAGGCGAGCGTTCATGCGAGCATGAAACACGAGTGGGAACAGCGAGCGTTAACGCAAGCCTGGACAGAGTGGGGAAGGGAAGAGGCGAGCCGAAACAAGAGCCATCGGCCTCGAAGGCCGCCCTCCCTCTCCCAGCTCAGGCTCTACGCTCCCGGCTCCCCGCTTTTCCACAAAACTGTCAAGAGATAAGCCCCAAAACCAAAGTAACGACCGCTGACTTAGAACGACTTACAAGGCAACTAACCCCAACAAATTTGGCAGATTAATTCGCTCAACCTGATATTCCGAACCTTTAATTCGCTCAACCTGATATTCCGAACCTTTAATTCGCTCAACCTGATATTCCGAACCTTTAGATTAGAAAAAGCTCCGTCCTTCGGCGGGGCTTTTTCCTTTTTCGGCTGACATTCAGCACCCGGCGAAGGCTAGCCCGCGAGCGCCTTCTCAACCTCCGCGCCGCAAAGCGGCGCTACGGTAGAAGCCCCGGCCTTCAGGCCGGGGAATCAGCGGCCAAAAACGGAAGGGGCTTCAGCCCCGGACGCCCCCAAACCTCCCGGATGCCCACTCCGCCAAACGCCACCGACTACCGGCCACAGGCCACCGGGCGCGCCGGACGAGTCCGGCGCGTACAACCTCCCCGACCCCTGTTTCGAACCCGAACCCGACACCGACGAAAACGGCGAATGCTGGTGCGGCGGACCCAATCAGATGTTCCCCTGCCACCAATGCCGAGCCAAAAAGGAATCCCGCGGCATCGACCTCAAGGCCACAGCCGAAACGTCGTTCTCTCGCCGTTCCACTCGCATTTCCACTCGCCGTACCGCGATCCACTATCCACTATCAGCTATCCGCTAACCGCGATCTGCTAATCGCCCCCCCGGGGGGGGGTGTACCCAGAAGGCGAGAAAAAAGGCGAGCAAAAGAGCGAGCACCCACCTCTCCACTCGCCCCCACTCGCTCCACCGCTCGCCTCACCCGTCGCCCCGGTGACCGAGGTAGCCTCCTCCTGATTCACCCAAAGTAACCACAAAACGCATCGCGGAAATCGAACAACCTTCAGATACTTAACTGCATCCTGCAAAATAGAAGCCTGCTCGCTTGCGCTGGAACGATCCGGGCCATCCGTGTTGTATCCCGATCCATCGGCCCCGTTCGCGAGGCAGGAAGCGAGGCGCGTGAGCGCCCAACCCGAACCCGACTTCACCGCTGACTTCGACCGCGCTCTCCTCGAATTGCAGATCCAGGTCGGCGAAGCCCTCTGCCACGCAGCCGAAAGTCTCGCTCTGACCCATCGCCTCCCCGAAGCCCGCCAGTGCATCGCCGAGGTCCACAGAATCCTCGACAAGCTTGCACCCGCCGAGGCTGCATACCCTTCCGGCCCCGCCGCAGATCTCGGTCCCGGCGCCCGAGCCCTGCGCCATCAACTCCGCAATGTGGAGACCGTCCTCGTGCTCCTCGAAGACTAAGGCGGCCTCCCGCAGCGGCTCCCCTCACCCATCGTTGCTCACGGACTGGAAAGGGCACCAGAAGATCGGGAGCCTTGCGCGCAGCGGTGCGGCAAAGCAGCACGAGGCTA
>JBKICP010000206.1:0-2846 GCA_046567085.1 Acidobacteriota bacterium | reverse complement strand
CTGCGGGCTCCGGGCTCCGGACTCTGGGCTCCGGAATGGAGTCTACAGTTACACATTTACTCTTACACAAGGGATTGCAAAGGAGCGCGATGGACTACGTGAATCTGGGCAGGACGGGGTTGAAGGTTTCTCGCATTTGTCTGGGATGCATGACCTACGGACGGCCTCCGGCGCCGGGGGAGCCGCAGGCGGGACGTCACGCGTGGGCGCTGAACGAAGAGCAGAGCCAGCCTTTTCTGAAGCAGGCACTCGATCTGGGGATCAACTTCTTCGATACCGCCAATGTGTACTCCAGCGGGGCGAGCGAGGAGGTGCTGGGGCGTTTCCTGAAGAAGAACGTGCGGCGCGAGTCGGTGGTGGTGGCGACCAAGGTGTGGGGCGTGATGCGCGAGGAGCCGAACGGGCGGGGGCTGTCGCGGAAGGAGATTTTCTTCGAGCTGGACGAGAGCCTGAAGCGGCTGGGAATGGATTATGTGGATCTGTACCAGATCCATCGCTGGGATGAGGAAACGCCCATCGAGGAGACGCTGGAGGCCTTGCACGATGTGGTGAAGGCGGGCAAGGTGCGGTATATCGGAGCCTCATCGATGCAGTCGTGGCAGTTTGCGAAGGCGCTGTACCTGGCCGAGCAGCACGGGTGGACGCGCTTTGTCTCGATGCAGAACCACTACAACCTGCTGTATCGGGAAGAGGAGCGGGAGATGCTGCCGCTGTGCCGGGCGGAGGGAATTGGCGTGATCCCGTGGAGTCCTCTGGCGCGCGGGCGGCTGACGCGGCCGTGGCAGAGCGAGACAACGAAGCGGTCGGAGACGGACCGTTTCGGCAACACGATGTACGCAAAGACGGAGGAGGCGGACCAGAAGGTGGTGGAGGCTCTGACGGCGCTGGCCCAGAATCGCGGGATTCCGCAGGCGCAGCTGGCTCTGGCGTGGATGCTGGCGAAGCCGGGAATCACAGCGCCGATTGTGGGGGCGACAAAGGCGCATCATCTGGAGGACGCAGTGGCAGCGCTGAGCGTAAAGCTGACGGCAGAGGAGATCACGACGCTGGAGTCGGCCTATGTGCCGCATCCGGTGCTGGGGTTTTAAGGGACAGGGGGTTGGGAGCCGGGAGTCGGGAGTCGGGAGCAGGAGGCAGGGGCTCCGGGCTCCGGGCTCCGGGCTCCGGGCTCCGGAGGTGGATTCTCAGTGCGCCGGTTCTGCGGGGAGAACGCTGATCCGGGGCAGGACGATGATATCGACGCGGCGGTTCTGACTGCGGCCTTCGGGAGTGTCGTTGCCGGCGACGGGGTGGTATTCGGCAAAGCCGGCAGCGGAGAGACGCTCGGGCGCGAGACGGTACTGGACGATGAACATCTTCGCGAGCTCGGTGGCGCGGGCGGTGGAGAGTTCCCAGTTCGAAGCGAATTGCGCTGTGTGGATGGGCACATTGTCGGTGTGGCCCTCGATGCGGATGTCATAGGGAGTGGAGGCGATGGTGGCTGCAACTTCATCGAGCGTCGGCCCGGATTGCGGGTGAGGCGTGGCGGATCCGCTGTCGTAGAAGCCGGATTCGCGCAGCGAGATGGTGAGGCCGTCGCGGCCGAGCCTGAGGGCGATGTTGTGTTGCGCGACCTGAGCGGCCAGTGCACGGTTGAGCTGCGACTGCAGGCGGTGCAGATCCTGCTGGACCTGGGGCGATGCGGCGAGATCGTCGCCGATGATGACGTTGACGGGCGCCACGGGAGCATGGGGATCGCCGGGATGGGCGGTGCGATTGTCGGTGAGAGGCTGGGGAAAGAGGCCGAGGGCGGTGAAGGCGGACTGGATGGAGTGAGAGATCTGGGCCTGCTTCTGCTGGTCAGCCTTCGAGCTGGCGTAGAGGACGACGAAGAAAGCGAAGAGCAGGGTGATGAAGTCGGCGTAGGAGACCAGCCAGCGATCGTGGTGGACGTGGTCGGAGGTCCGGCGGGATCGAAGGCGGGCGGATTTCAAGCGCGCTTCTCCCGGACGATTTGGGGAGATTCGCCTGGCGGTGGGGCCGTGCTGCCCTGAAAGCCGGCCAGTTTGATTTCAATCATGCGGGGGTTGAGTCCTTCGACGATGGAGATCACGCCTTCGAGGGCCATTTCGCGGAGGCGCTGGTCCTCGCGAGCGCGCTGGCGGAGCTTGCCGGCGGCGGGCAGGAAGAAGAGGTTGGCGGCGCCGACGCCGTAGATGGTGGCGACAAAAGCGACCGCGATGCCGCGGCCCACCTCGCTCATGTGATCGAGGTGCTGCATGACCTGGATCAGGCCAATGACGGCGCCGATGATGCCGATGGTGGGGGAGAATCCGCCGGCGGATTCGAAGACGGCGGGAATGCGGGCTTCATTTTCACTGATCGCGTCGATCTGGACTTCCATGATGTGGCGGAGTTCGGAAGGGTCGGTTCCATCGACGGCGAGGGTGAGGGCCTGACGCAGGAAGGGGTCGGCGACCTGGGACAGATCCTGATCGAGGGAGACGATGCCTTTGCGGCGGGCCTTGTTGGCGAAATTGACGATGGTGCGCAGGAGGGCCTCGGCACCGCCGTCGCGATGGAAGAAGACGCGCAGCAGGCGCAGGGCGGCAGAGCGGACGGTACGGAAGGGAAACTGCAGGAGAACCGCGCCGAGCGTGCCGCCGAAGACGATCATGGCGGCGGTGGGCTGCAGGATCTGGCCGAGGTTTCCGCCTTCGAGGAGGAGGCCGGCGAGAATTCCGGCCAGAGCGAGGAGAAGGCCGAGGAGGGAGCCTGCGTCCATGAATCAGCCGCGGGAGGAAGGGGAATCGGGGTCGGAGGGTCGGGGCAGATCGGAGGCCCCGGCTTGGGCGAGAGGCGTCCAG
>JBKICP010000205.1:0-10238 GCA_046567085.1 Acidobacteriota bacterium | reverse complement strand
AATTGTCGAGGTTGCCGGCCATCTGCACTCCAATCCGGTGATCCATGACCTGGGTGAGGTCGTCGGGCAGGGAAACGTTCTCAACGGTGAAGGACGTCAGCTCGAGGCCCAGGGTCGCAAAGGAGGGCTGGGCTGCGTCGGCAATTTTTTGCGCGAGGGCGGACTGGTTCTTCGCCATGTCGAGGAAGGGAACGTCGCTGGCGGCGAAAACATCGGTCATGCGGGCGACGATGGTCTGGCGCAGCTGGCCTTCGAGGTCGGAGACGTAGTACGCGTCGCGGGTGCCGCTGACTTCGGTGAAGAACTTCTTCGCGTCCTGGATGCGATAGGCATAGATGCCGTAGCCGCGAAGGCGAACAGCGCCGAATTCCTTTTCCCGCAGCGTGATCGGCGTCGCAGTGCCCCACTTCCGGTCCAGCTGGAGACGCGTGGAGAAGAAGTAGATGTCGGATTTGAAAGGGGATTCGAAGCCCTTGCTCCAGTTCATCAGATCGGTAAGGAGGGGCAGGTTGCGCGTGTTGAGAGTATGAAGCCCGGGGCCGAAGATGTCGGCAATGCGGCCTTCGTTGACGAAGGCGGCGAGCTGGGAATCGCGGACGGTGAGCTGGCCGCCGTTCTGAATCTCGGCGTCGTCCATGGGGTAGCGCCAGGCGAGCAGGCCGTCTTCGGGCTCGTTCGACTGGATGACGTCGATGAGTTGTTTAGTCAGGAATTCGCGCAGGGACACGTTTCCCTCCTTGGATCCGCGAGTGCAATCTACCACCGCCGGTCAGGCGGGCCACTCCCCCAAAGGGAGCAGTGACAGTGTCGTATACCGGGCATTCACTTCTGCATCTCCCGATAAAATAATGATCAAGACTCTGTGGTTCCGGGTTCCGACCGGAGTGAGACAGCGCCCTTTTCGCTCGGTGAGTTTGCGCTTCGATCCCATCCGCCAACGACTGCGCCATGCTGACCTACGCTATCGGCTTCGTTCAGGACGTGCAGCTCACCTGCTTTGCTGTCGTGCTGACCTGCATGGCGGTGCAGGATCGCCACAATAAGAGCCTGCGCTGGCTGGCGTATGGCTATGTTGCCGGATTTACAGGCGCGCTGCTCGATCTGGGCGGCCATTGGCTGCCGCACTGGCTCTCGCTGGGCGTGTACATGGAAGCCGCGCCGGTGGCCTATGCGTGCTTCTTTACCAGCATTGCCCACTTCGTGCGCCGGGGAATCCGCGGGCGCTGGCTGTGGCTGATCGTCATCCTGCTGGCCTTGCCCTTCTTCCTGCGCTGGAGCGTGACGCTCGACATGAGCGCCAGTGGAACCCTGCACGACGCGATTCTGGCAGTGGAGACCGCGTGCACGGCCGCGCTGCTGCTGACCACCGTGGACCGCGACACACGATGGCCGCGTCGCGCAATTGCTGCATTCCTGACTCTCTACTCCTTCGTTCAGACCGCGCGCATTGCCATCTTCATCGTCTCCGGCCGCATGGCTGGCGATGTCTTCTCCTGGGCAGAGATTGTGAGCGGGATCGTCTACGTCGTGGCGTGTTCGGTTCTGCCCCTGGCCTTTATCTGGATGATGAATGCGCGGCTGCTCGTTTACCTGAACCGGCAATCCATGGTCGATCCGCTGACCGAGCTTCTGAATCGGCGCGGAGTGCAGGCCGCCGCAGAAGTGGAGCTGGCTCGTTATGCCCGGACGGGGCAGGACCTGGCGGTGGTGGTGCTGGATCTTGATTTCTTCAAGCTGCTGAACGACCGCTATGGCCATCCCGGGGGCGACACCGTTCTGTGCGAGTTTTCGGTATTCCTGCGCTCCATGATCCGCGAAACTGACATCGCAGGAAGGATCGGCGGTGAGGAGTTCGTGCTGATCCTGCCGGGTATGGACGCAACGACCGCGATGAGCACCATCGAGCGGCTGCGCCTGGCCGTCGCCGAGCATACCTTCGAAGTGGGCTCCCGGCTGGCGCGGATCACCGCCAGTTTTGGGATTACCGTTTCTCGCGGCCGCCAGGAGGTAACCTGGGATGTTCTGCACCACGAGGCGGACCACGCGCTCTACGCCGCCAAGGCCGCCGGCCGCAATGTGGCGCGGCTGTATGACGAGGCCCTGGCGCCGGCGGGTCCGATGCTGGTGGGAAAGTGACGAAAGGCCGTCGGCTGTAGCCCGAGCGGGTAGCCGAACTCAGCGAGTAATCCAAAGAAATGGGCGCGGGGTTTGCACTCCGCGCCCTTCTGTTTTCGCTGCCAGCTGCTGGCTCCTTACGCCATGTGCTGCAGCACTTCCTCGCGGACCTGCTCGTCGCGATGCTCTTCGGCGCGGGAGCGGGGGAGCGCCACCGCCAGCACGTCCTCAATACGGCTGGCGTAGTGGATGTCGACACCGTCGATCTGCTCCGGCATCAGATCCTCTTCCACATTCAGCCGGTTCTCCGCGGGAAGAACGACCGTCTTGACGCCGGCTCGTTTCGCGGCGAGGAACTTCTCCTTGATGCCGCCCACGGGCAGGACATTGCCGCTGAGGGTGATCTCACCAGTCATCGCGGTCAGCGGATGGACCGGTGTATCGGTGAGGAGCGATACGAGCGCCGTGGCCATCGTGACGCCCGCGGAAGGACCGTCCTTGGGAATGGCGCCGGCCGGCACGTGGATGTGCAGATCGGTGTCCTTCAGCAGGTCCTCTTCGAGTCCCAGGGATTTGGCATTCGAGCGGACCCAGGTGAGCGCAGCCTGCATGGATTCCTGCATGACCTCGCCGATCTGGCCCGTCATGGTGAAGCCGCCCTTGCCTTTCATCCGGTTCGCTTCGATGAAGAGGACATCGCCGCCGGCCGGCGTCCAGGCGAGGCCGACCGCAACGCCGGCGCGCTTGGTGCGCTCGGCAATTTCGGTATCGACACGGACCTTGATGCCGCCGAGGAACTCCTGGATGACTTCCTTTGTGACCACCAGCTTGTCGGTCTTGCCTTCGGCGATCCGGCGCGCCTGCTTGCGGCAGATGGTGCCAATCTGCTGCTCGAGCTTGCGGACGCCGGCTTCACGTGTGTAGTGGCGGACGATATAGCCGATCGAGTCGTCGGGGAACTCGATGTTCTCCGCGGTGATGCCGTTCTCTTTGATCTGCCGGGGAATGAGATAGCGAAACGCGATGTGTTTCTTCTCCTCCTCGGTGTAGCCCTGCAGTTCGATGATCTCCATGCGATCGCGCAGCGGCTCGGGTACGGTGTCGAGCACGTTGGCGGTGCAGATGAAGAGGACCTTCGAGAGGTCAAAGGGCTGATCGAGATAGTTATCGCGGAAGGTATTGTTCTGTTCCGGATCGAGGATCTCGAGCAGCGCCGAAGCCGGATCGCCGCGGAAGTCGCGTCCCAGCTTGTCGACCTCATCCAGCATGAAGACAGGGTCGTTGGCGCCGGCACGGCGCAGGTTCTGGATGATCTGGCCGGGCAGCGCGCCAATATAAGTGCGGCGATGACCGCGCAACTCGGCCTCGTCGTGCATACCGCCGAGGGAGATGCGCCGGAATTCGCGGCTGAGCGCGCGCGCAATGCTGCGCCCCAGCGACGTCTTGCCCACGCCCGGAGGTCCGACGAAGCAGAGGATCGGCCCCTTCATGTCGGCTTTCAGGCGGCGGACGGAGAGATAGTCGAGGATGCGGTCCTTGACCTTCTTGAGGTCGTAGTGATCCTCGTCGAGGATCTCGCGGGCTTTGGTGATGTCGACGGCGGAACCGGACGACTTGGCCCACGGCAGGACGGCCAGCCATTCGATGTAGTTCCGTGTGAGCGAATAGTCGGCGGCCATCGGAGACATCCGGGAGAGCCGGTTGAGCTCTTTGAGCGCCTCCTTCTTCGTCTCCTCGGGCATGCCCGCGGCTTCGATCTTCTGTTTCAGCTCTTCGATATCCTTCTGGCCCTCATCCATTTCCCCGAGTTCCTTCTGGATGGCCTTGAGCTGTTCGCGGAGATAGTAGTCGCGCTGCGACTGCTGCACCTGATCCTGGACCTCGGTCTGGATCTTGTTGCGCAGCTGCTGCACTTCCAGTTCCTTGGCTAAATGCTTGTTGATGCGCTCCAGACGCGCGGCGACGTCGGCCGTTTCCAGCAACTCCTGCTTGTCGGAAGTCGCCAGGAAGGGCAGCGACGAGGCAATGAAGTCCACCAGGCGCCCCGGCTCATCGATGTTCATCGCGATGGTCTGCAGTTCATCGGAAAGGGTCGGCGAGGCGGTCACAATCTGCTGGAACTGCGTCACGACGTTGCGCTGAAGGGCTTCAATGGCGGGATCTTTGGGCGCCGGCACTTCGGGCACGGTCTCGACCGTCGCCAGCATGAAAGGTTCGATCCGGGCGAACTCCCCGAGACGCACCCGCTCCGTGCCTTCGGTGAACACGAACAGGCTCTGGTTGGGCATCTTGACGACTTTGTGCACCGTCGCCAGCGTGCCGTAGGCGTGGAGATCCTGGGGTTGCGGGGTGTCGACGCGCGCATCCCGCTGCGCCACCACAACGATATTCTTCTCCTCCCCCAGGGAGTTGATGAGCTGGATGGAACTCTCCCGGCCGACAGTCAGCGGCAGCACGGCATGGGGAAAGAGCACCGTGTCCCGAACCGGCAGGATCGGAAGCCCTTTGATGTCGCCGCCTTCCCGTTTGTTGGGGTCGCCGGGCTCGATAACGCTAATGAAATCGCTAGCCATGAGTGTCCTTATATCAAATAATTACTCATTGGATTCAGCAAGTTTGAAAAAGTATCACAGCCCCGCAAAGACAAAGGCCGCAATGGCAGTCCGCTCCGTTTTCTTAAACGCCTAAACTTCTAATGATCAGCTGCATGGCCGAAATACTTGAAGCTACTTCGATGGTTGGCCGAGCTCCATTCGCGTTATCGGCAGAAGCCCGTTTGCAGATGAGAAGAAAGCCAGGACCTCTCGGAGATGCCGCTCAGACTCGTTTTCAGACTCTGGAAGCTGCCCGGTACCGACCCAGCTCCCGCACCATCGAGCAGTGATCTGCCAGCATTTTCAGGGCCACGTCCGCTGTTGCCGGATTCTCCAACTGGTAATCGGCGTAGAAGACGTATTCCCAGGGCTGGCCCGGCACAGGCCGAGATTCCAGCCGGGTGACATTCGTTCTCAGACCCGCAAACACCTGGAGCGCCTCCACCAGACTTCCAGGCCGGTTCTCGACCGCGAAGGCGAGGCTTCCTTTATCGGGATGCGCCTCCGGCTTGAGGCGATCGCGTTTCCGGATGAGGAAAAACCGGGTGTAATTCTCCGCATTATCTTCGATGCCGGCCTGCAAAATTTCCCCGCCGTAGACCTGAGCCGCCTGAGCGCTGGCGATGGCGGAGATGCCGGGGTCGCGCAGTTCCATAAGCTGTTTCACGCTGCCGGCCGTGTCGTAGAAGGGAGCCGCTTCGATTCCGGGGTGCTCCTGGAAGAATCGCCGGCACTGCGCCAGTGCGACCGGGTGCGAAAATGCCTGGCGAATTTTGCCCAGGGTGCTGCCGGGCAGGCCGATCAGGTTATGCCGGATCCGCAGCAGCCACTCGCTCTCGACGGCGACCTCATGAGCGAGCAGGAGATCGTAGTGCTCGAGGACCGAGCCGGCCAGCGAGTTCTCAATGGGGATCATGGCTGCGTCCACCTCCCCCGCCGTGACCGCTGCAAAGACCTCCGCCGAAAGAGCACAGGGCAGAAGGGTTGCCTCCGATTCTGCTTTCAATGCCGCTTCGTGACTGAAGGATCCCGGTTCACCCTGAATCGCAATGCGCATGCTGCGTCCTTCCCCCGTTTCATTTGTATCGCAACGGCAACCCTCCGCGCCCCGATGCCCCTCTATCAAGAAGGTTGGGATGGAGTACGCAGAAAGACAGAAAGGAGATCACCGGATGCTCTGGACACTCTTCGTCATCCTGCTGATCGCCTGGCTTGTCGGCCTGATCGGATTCCACGTTGTCGCCTGGTACATTCACCTGTTGCTGGTCCTGGCGCTCGTGGTTCTGGTCATTCAGCTGATCAGCGGGCGAAGGCCGGTCGTTTGAGGCTGCGGCGCGAATGTTGCGCCGTCGGTTCTCACCACCGGCATGGTTGTTCATTTTTCACCAGAAAAGGGGACCCTTATGAATTCGGACCAGATCAAAGGCAAGGCCAATGAGGTAGTGGGCAAGATGAAGCAGGGTGCCGGAGAGGTAACCGGGAACGACCGGCTGGCGAACCAGGGCGTTGTGGATCAGGTCAAGGGCGCAGCCCAGGAGACATGGGGTAACGCAAAAGATGCGGCCCATGAGGCCATGAAAACCCGGGAAGCAGAACGCCAACACAAATCCACCGAAATGCGCGACAATATCTCGAATAAGACGGAGGATGCCCGGGATCGGGCCAACGAGAAGATCGACGAGTTCAAGGATCAGCAGCGTCAGCGCCGGTCGGCCTGAGTTGCCCTGTCAGAGGCGCTTCTGATTCTTTCCCAGGACCCGGGGGTGCAGTGCCATTCGGCCTGATCGCTCCCAGGGTGCATCTACCTCACCGGGCTCGCGGCTCCCGCTGCGAGCCCTCTTTTTTTGCCGAATTCATAGTCTTTTTCTTCGCCCCGCTCTCAGCGGGGGAAATCGCTCTCTTCGGCGGCTTCTCGGATCTCTTTCGGACAGATGTGATTGAGCTGGAGGAGCAGATCCTGCGGATCGTACGACGACACGTGGAAGTCCTCCTCCCCGCAGGGATCGTAGCCGCTGGGAGAAACCGTAATAATCGGGACTTCAGGCCGAATCGCGCGCAGGCGCTGAATCATCTCGTGGCAGGTCATCCCTTTCACCTCCGAATCGAGCACGATGCCGTCGACCGCGGAGAAGCGTTCCAGTGTGCCAATCGCCTCCTCGGCGCTGTAGGCGGTGATCACGTTCAGCAGGGCGGTTTCGATGACGAGTTTCCGGGCGGAAATACTGCCCGGATATTGCTTGTCGATCACCAGAAAACAGGGGCGGATCATTCCCGTTGAGATGCGGTGAGGCTCCTTCCGGACGAGATCGGATTTCCGGCACGTCATGAAACTGCGCCTGCCGCCGATATTTCCCACAGCACCGGAAGGCGGCTCAAGGGCTGCCGCAACCTCATTGGAAAGGCCTGACCATGTCGTTGATACGCAACCTCCCCATCGCCCGCAAGTTTCTCTTTGCCTTTGGTACCGTCAGTCTGCTCTGCATAGGACTGGCGGCCTACACGTTCGTCACGCTGCGGGGTGTGACCGCAACAGCAGTGGACATCGACGACAACGCCATTCCTTCGGTGATCGACCTGGCGGCCATGCGCAATGCCGTGAATTCGCTGCGCCAGGCAGATCTCGCCCTGACACAGTGCCCCGAGCAGGACTGCATCCGCCGTTACCTGGCGATTCGCCAGCAGTCATCCGCGGAGTTTGACCGGGCCGGGAAGGCTTACGAGCCGATGATTACCTACGGCGAGGAGCGGGATCTGTATCAGACATTTGCTTCGGAGTTCGCACGGTATCTCGATATCAGCAACCGCGCGGTGGAGGTGGCCCGGGCCGGCCAACAATCGGTTGCTGCCAGCGTTCTGATCGCGGATGGGACCGTCGCCCACTTTGATGCCGCTCTCAAGGCATCGAATGACGACGTCCGGCTCAATGCCCGGGAAGCGACCGATGCCGCCACTGCGATGGCCGCCGCCAGCACCCGCACTACCTGGATCAGCGTGCTGATGACTCTGGCCATCGTGCTGGCCGCGGTCGTCATCGGTTTCCAGCTGAACCGGTTCATCACTCCGCCCATTCGCGATGTGATGGAGATGGCGCAGCGTCTTGCCGCGAAGGATATGACCGCGCAGGTGAGCGTGACCGCGACCGATGAGATCGGGCGCATGGGGGCGGCCCTCAACCAGAGTATCGAGGGCGTGCGGGAAGTGCTGAAGTCGGTGGCTCAGGGGGCCGAGACACTTTCCGCAGCCACCACCGAGATCAGCAACAGCGCTCAGGAAACGGCAGCGAATGCGAAGAACCAGTCGGGAATGACAAGCCAGATCGCGACGGCGGCCCAGGAAATGACGGCCACCATCGGGGAGATCAGCCAGAATGCCGAAAGCGCTTCCAGCGCCAGCCGCCTCTCCGCGGAAACCGCGACCCGGGGAGGCGAGGTAATGGTGTCCGCTGCCGCCACAATGGAGAAGATCGCTTCGGCGACCAGTTCCGTCTCCGAACGGATTGGCTCCCTGGCGCAGCGTTCCGAGGAGATCGGCAATGTGGTCAACGTGATTCAGGAGATCAGCGAGCAGACCAATTTGCTGGCGCTGAATGCTGCGATTGAAGCGGCTCGCGCAGGCGAGCACGGCCGCGGATTCGCCGTCGTCGCGGGGGAAGTGCGCCGTCTTGCCGAGCGCACCAAGGCCGCCACCGAAGAGATCGGCGCCACGATCCACCGCATTCAGCAGGAGACCCGCCAGACGATCGAAGTGATGGATGGCAGCCGAGCCGCCGTGGACTCCGGATTGGGAGAAACGGCCAAGGCTCGCGGCAGTCTGGACGAGATCATTGCCTCCTCCCGCCAGGTGGAGCATCAGATCCAGCTCATCGCATCGGCGGCAACCGAGCAGACGGCGGCGTCGGGGGAGATCTCGGAGTCTGCCGGGCGCATTTCGAACCTGGCCACCCAGAACACCCAGGGCGCCGAGCAGGCCGTGGCTGCGCTGAGCGAATTGTCGCGCCTGGCGAGCGACCTTGACGGCATGATCCGCCAGTTCCAGCTCGACGATCAGCGGTCCTCGCGGGACGTCTCGCTGAAGCCTTCCCGGCAAAGAGCCGGAGCCGCTTCCTGGCGAACCGCACACTCGTCCTGAACCAGCATCCTCCAAAGCCGCCGCCGCTCGCTGTCGGCGGCGGTTGTGTTCGAGCCGCAAAACCTCGTGATGGCAGTCACATCCGGAACGGTGCTCTACCGGCGATCATTACTGACGCGGACAGGCGCCGTGGGTCTATACTTGCTCCCCGGAAGAAGGCCGCTTCTCCAGCTCGAAGTGGAGGCTCTGATGAAAGCTTTGCGCTCTTTTCCGGTCACGGCTCTCGCAGTCGTGCTTGTCGCCGGCTGCAGCAGTTCCAGCAGCAATCCCACCCCCCAGCCGGCCGCCGCAACTCAGCCAGCAGAAGCACCCCCTCAGATTGTTACCGGCAAAACTGCCTTTTGGGAGATGTACAAAACCGCTCACGCCTGGGCCTCTGACGCTCAACCCATCCGCCTGACCATGAAGGACCTGCCGGGTTACAAGAACGAAAACGGCAAAGCAGGGATGTGGGAAGCAACCTTCGGTTCGGCCAGCCAGCGCAGTTTTCGAACCTTTACCTACGCCATCGCCGCCGCCCCGCCCAATATTTATAAAGGGGTGGATTCCGGAATGGCGATCCCGTGGAGCGGTCCAACCCGCGATGCCATGCCGATCGATACCTCGCAGTTGAATGCCGATTCCGATGCAGCCTACACCACCGCTGCGGCAGAGGCGTCCGAGGTATTGAAGAAAGATCCGAAGCTGGCGATCACGGATTTCGAACTTGGCGATACCTACAAGTTCCAGTCACCCGTCTGGTACATCATGTGGGGCACCAAGAAGGCCGGCTATGCCGCGATCATCGACGCTAACACCGGCAAGTCGATGAAAGGCAAGTAGAGCATGGTGCGGGACGGGCTGCGCAATGCGGCCCGTCCGCACGGTTATTCGCCGCGCAGGGCTTCAATCGGATTCACCGAGGCGGCCCTGCGCGCGGGCAAAGCCGATGCTGCTGCCGCCAGCAGCAGAACGCCGAGCGAGGCGAGCGCGAGGACCAGCGGATCGAAGGGGCTTACGCTGAAACAATTTGAGGAAGGAGCGGACGACGCGATCCTTTCCTCCTGCGTTGTGGATGTACAGCCTGCGATTCAGTTGCTCTCGAAGGGGATATCGGCGTTGCGGATGCCAAGCTTGGCGCCGATGGAATAGCCGATCATGGCGACGGCGGGCCAGGTGGCAATGAATCGGCCCTGTCCGTCCAGCAGGCCGCTGTCGGAGTTCAGGCTGAGGAAGGTCAGCCAGAGCTTATCTGCCGCGCCACAGTGATAGCAGGCCAGAGGACCGGTAGGCATGTCGAGGACGTGGAGGCCCCAGACCATCCACCAGGTGAGTCCCAGCATCCAGGGCAGCGTTGCGCTCTCGGTGGGATGCAGCTTCGTGAAGGCGAAGCCCGCCACCAGCGGTACCACGAACGAGACG
>JBKICP010000204.1:0-11583 GCA_046567085.1 Acidobacteriota bacterium | reverse complement strand
AAAAGCAAGACTGGTGCTGGAAGTTTGTACGTTCGGGGGGCTGATTCTGGGACTGCTGGTCGCAAGCTGGGATTACCAGAAGCTGGTGCCGTGGGTGGGACAGTGGATCCACTCCAAAGCAATGAACGAGACGCTCTCCTTCATTGCCATCGCGCTGGGCGTGATGATTGTGGCCGGCATAGCGGGCAGGCTGATCCGCTGGTCGGTGAAGTCGGTGGGACTGGGCTGGGCGGATCGGCTCGCGGGAGCGGCGTTCGGTCTGGTGAAAGGTTGCGCGCTGGTGACCGTGGCGGTGATGATTATGGCCGCCTTCTGGCCCAACGCGACGTGGTTCCGGCAGTCGCGCTTCGCTCCGGAGTTTCTGAGCGTCGCGCATGCTGCCGCGGCAGTGGCTCCTGCCGAACTGGGAGATCGGATCAGGAGCGGTGTTGACGTCCTGCGGAAAGCACAGCCGGAATGGATGAGGCCGGCCGCGTAGCTGGGCTGAACGACAGGTTGGGCTGGGGAAAGAAATCTGAAAGAATGGCCCGGCAAAGACCGGGCATGG
Source organism: Acidobacteriota bacterium (assembly GCA_046567085.1). Classification (GTDB taxonomy): domain Bacteria; phylum Acidobacteriota; class Terriglobia; order Terriglobales; family Acidobacteriaceae; genus Palsa-343. Next base: position 11,036 of record JBKICP010000204.1, on the reverse strand, counting down.
GAAAGAGGTTCCTGTGAAACGTGAGCTGGACAACCTGATCACCCAGATGCACGCAGGCGGTATCACCTACGAGGAAGCGGTGCGCGAGTTCAAACGGCGTTTCATCCTTGAGGTCCTCTCCAGCCATCGCGGCAATCAGTGCAAGGCGGCGAAGGAGCTTGGCGTGCATCGGAACACGCTGAGCCGAATCCTGACCGACCTGAAGATCGATCCGGGCCAGGTGCGCACGGCGCAGCGCCGGCCTCCGCAGCGGGACCGCGGCATCTTCGACGCCGGCAAGCAGCGCGCCTAGCCGCCGGCTTTCCTTTCGGCCTGTTTCTTCTCAGAATTGCTTCTCCCCTGCCGGGGCGGAGCCCCCCGCCGTGCGCAACGATGTGGCGAAGGGCGGCTCGCCCCTTATACCCTGTAAGCATGAGCACAACAACGGCGGCGCGCGTCTACGTGGAGGAAGGCTTCCGCTGGGACCAGCAGCGGGCTTACCTCTTCGATATCGATGGAACGCTGCTGCGGCACCGAGACCGGGTCCACGTCGACGCTTTCTTCAAAGGCGTGCGCGACGTGATGGGCCGGGAGCTGGTACTGGACGGTGTGGTGCTCTCGGGCAACACCGATCCGGGAATCCTGCGCGACGCATTCCAGCTGGCCAGCGTGGACGACAACGTGTGGCGGCCGCATCGCGAGGATGTTCTGCAGGCGATGCGGATGCACGTGCTGGAGCGGCGCGCGGAAATGCTGTGGTCGATCATGCCGGGCGTGGAGGCCACTCTCGAACACCTGGAGGGCAAGGGCGCACTGCTGGGAGTCGCGACGGGAAACCTGGAAGAGATCGGATGGATCAAGATTGAGAACGCGGGCCTGCGCAAGTGGTTCCGCTTCGGAGGCTTCTGCGACCGCTTCGAGGTCCGCGCGGAGATGATCGCGCATGCGGCGGAGCAGGCGCGAGCGATCCTGCGCGCAACCGGCGGCGAGGCCGACGCGACGATGTGCGTGATCGGCGATACGCCGCGCGACATCGAGGCGGCGCGCGACAATGGGCTGCCGACCATCGCGGTGGCCACCGGGCGCTACGACTTCGACCAGCTGATGGAACACCGGCCTGCGGTCTGCACCACAACGCTGGCCGCGCTGCTGGAGGCTTCAGGGATCGCGGCGAAGACGGAGAGCCATGCTTCGTAGCGCGGGCTGGGCGGCTCTGCTGGTGCTGCCGCTCGCGGCGGCCGGGCAGGCGCAGGCCCCTGCCTCGCAGGGCGCTGCGGGCACGGCACCGCAGGCAGCGGCGAAGGCCGCACCGGCCGCGACCCAGGGGGCCCCTGCGCAGAACCCTGACGAGAAGAAGAAGAAGAACTCCGAAAAGCATCGTCCGACGAAACGCGATCGCGTGCAGGCGGCGAAGTTCTACATGCAGGGCGCGAAAAACCTGGAGCAGGACAAGATTCGCGCGGCCATCGACGCCTTCACGCGCGCCGCGGAGCTGGATCCGGACGAAAGAAAATATGGACTGGCGGATCAGGTTGCGCGCGAGCACCTGGTCACCGATCTGATCCAGCAGTCCAGTAAGGATAAGATTCTCGGCCACTATGCCGAGGCGCGGGCGAAGCTGGCCGAGGCTTACACCATCGATCCGGCCAGTCCGGAAGTGGCGCAGCACATGAGCGAGCTGGCCGCCGACGTCGTCGCCGGCGAGCCCGCGGCGCGGTCGGACGATGTCGAGGGAGCCCCGCCGATCGAGCTGCGCGTCAAGCCCGGCCCGCAGAGCTTTCACATCCACGCCAGCAAGCGCAACGTGATCCAGCAGGTGCTGCAGGCCTACGGGATTCAGCCCACGCTGGACGATTCGGTCGACGGCCAGACGGTACGCTACGACGTGGACGATGCCGGCTGGATCTCGGCCAGCCGCGCGCTGCAGCTGGCCACGGGAACGTTCATCGTCCCGCTGGATCCGGTGCGCGCGCTGGTGGCCAAAGACACCAAGCTGAATCGCGACAAACTGGAGCGCATCGCGGTGGAGACGGTTTATCTGCCGGGCATGGCGTCGGCCCAGCTGACCGAGATCGCCAACACGGCGAAGAATGTCTTCGGACTGCGCAGCGCGATCCCGGGCAGCAGCACCAGCTCGCTGACGGTGCGCGGACGGCCCGAGGAACTGAACGCGCTCAATCTGACGCTGAAAACGCTGCTGGAAGGCCGAAGCGAAGTGCAGCTGGATGTGCGCATGTTCGAGGTGGATCGCACCAAGGCGGTGAACCTCGGGGCGATTCTTCCCACCCAGACCACGCTGTTCAACGTGTACTCCGAGGCGCGCAATATCCTCAACAGCAACTCGAGTCTGGTGCAGCAGATCGTCTCCAGCGGACTGGCCGCGCCCAACGACTGGGAGGCGATCCTGGCGATCCTGATCGCGTCCGGGCAGCTGAGCAACACGGTCCTCACGCAACCCTTCGGCGTCTTCGGCGGCGGGCTCAGCATGACCGGCCTGGCCTACCAGGGCGGAACGATGAATATGCAGCTCAACTCCTCGGATGCGCGCTCGCTCGATCAGCTGCAGATGCGCGTGCTGGATAAGGAAGAATCCACGCTCAAAGTGGGCGAGCGGTATCCCATCGAAACTTCGAACTACTCCAGCCTTTCGGCAGCGCCGCTGACGATTCCGGGGATTTCCAACGCGGGTCTTTCCAGCACGCTGCAGAACCTCGGGGTGAACCTGTCGGAGCTGCAGGCCGCGGCTTCGCTGCAGATTCCGCAGGTGGAGTATCAGGACATCGGGCTCACGCTGAAAGTGACACCGTCCATCGAGGGGACGAACCGCATTTCGATGAAGTTCGATCTGCAGCTGTCGGCTCTGGCGGGATCGTCGCTCAACGGGCTGCCCGTGCTGAACAACCGGCAGTACACGGCCATCACGTCGGTGGCCATGGGGGAGAGCGCGCTGCTGATGAGCGCGGTCACGCGGCAGGAATCGAATGCCATCAGCGGAATACCCGGGCTGAGCGATCTGCCGGGGTTTGCCAACCTGACCAACAACAGCAGCAATGTGAACATCGGCGAGCTCGCCATCGTGATCACGCCGCACATCGTCCGCGCGGTGCGGCGCGGCGCCCAGGAGAAGATGGTCCTGCTGCCGGCCGGACGCCCGGGACCGTAGCCTCTTCTTATCTGCGATCGAAACGCAGCTTGAGCACGAGCATGGCGACGGTGAGCACCAGGCTCACAGCATTGGCCACCATGACCGGTACGGAATGAATGAAGACTCCGTACACCAGCCAGAGAAAAACCCCCAGCGCGTACACCAGGAACATGGTGAGGGAGATTTCGCGCGCGCTGCGCAATCGCCAGACACGGATCAGCTGCGGCAGGAAGGAAGCGGTGGTGCAGACGGCCGCCACCATCCCGATGGCGTTGACGGTGGGCAAGGTCGTGCTCATAGGCTGTGGCGGTGCAGGAAGAAGTAAATGGCGATGGTGAAGCCGAGGACGATGATGATGGGGCGCAGGATGCGGTCGGAGATGCGGCGGGCATTGCTGGCCCCGGTGTAGCCGCCGATGGCGCAGGCGATCATCAGGAGCCAGCAGCAGCGCCACTCCACGGCGCCTCCGACGATAAAGGTGATGGAAGCGACCGCGTTGGCCACGGTCGTGATCACGACTTTCAGAGCATTGATTTCGGCGATGCGCTCGATCCCGCACAGCGCGAGGGCGGTCATCGTCAGCAGCCCCGCGCCGGCTCCGAAATAGCCGATGTAGTAGGTGATGATGAGCAGCAACGTTAGCAGCGGAGCCATCGCCACGCGATGGACCTGGTCGGGATGCTCGGCCTGCTCCGCGGCGCGGCGGCGTACCATGCGCCCGATCGGCCCGCTCAGGGCGAACGCCGTCGAGCCGAGCAGAAACAGGTACGGCACCAGGCGCAGGAAGGAGTGCTGCGAGCCTTTGAGCAGCGTGAGCGCGCCGAGCAGACCGCCGGTGAAGGCGACGAGCACCACAGGCACCACCAGACGATGGTTCTTGCGCAGGTCTTCGCGATAGCCGGCGATGGAGGTGAACTGGCCCGGCCAGAGCGCCACGGTGTTGGTGGCGTTGGCCTGGATGGGCAGAAGCCCGGCTTTGATCAGGGAAGGAAAGAGCAGAAAGCCGCCACCGCCGGCAACGGAGTTGACGAGCCCGCCAAGGCCGGCGGCCAGAGACAGAAGGATGTAGTGAAGGGGCGTGGGCTGCACTGTGTCGATTGTATCGACAGCCTGTTTCGACAGCCGGTAGCCTGTGGCCGGCGCGGGCTTACTCCGCGCGAATCTCCGGCGTGGCGGCGACGAGCTGGCGGGTGTAGTCCTCTCGTGGGCTGTTGCAAACCTGGTCGCGGGTGCCGAGTTCGACAAGCTGGCCGCCGCGCAGGACGGCGACGTTCGTCGCCAGATACCGCACGAGTGGCATCGAGTGCGAGATGAAGAGGTACGTGAGGGAGAAGTCGCGCTGCAGATCGCGCAGCAGGTTCACGATCTGCGCGCCGACCGAGACGTCGAGCGCGGAGACGGGCTCGTCGAGCACAAGAAGCTCGGGGCGAAGCGCGAGGGCGCGCGCGATGTTGATGCGCTGCCGCTGGCCTCCGGAGAATTCATGCGGATAGCGCGGCAGAGCGGAGTCGTCGAGCCCGACCTGGCGGAGGAGTTCCTGGCAGCGGCGGCGGCGCTCGGCGCGGGAGTGATTCTCGTGGATCACGAGCGGCTCGGTGACGATCTGCTCGACCGTCATGCGCGGATTGAGCGCGGCGTAGGGATCCTGAAAGACGGGCTGCATGCGGCGACGCAGCGCGCGGAGCCTGTGCTGGGGGACGCCGGTAACAGGATGGCCGTCGAAGGCGACCGAGCCGGAGGTCGGCTCGACCAGGCCAAGGATCATGCGCGCGATGGTGCTCTTGCCGGAGCCGGATTCGCCGACGAGGCCCAGGGTTTCGCCGCGCTCCAGCGACAGCGATACGCGGTCGACGACGGGCGCCGCATCCTTTGCGTAGATTTTGGTGAGGTCGCGCGCGAGGAGAAGCGGCATCTGGAGAAGAAATTAACAGGTGCCGCCAACGATTAAAATAGAAGAGAGCCCGATCCCCTTGCAGCATCTCCTCAACAAACTGAATCCGCAGCAGCGCGAAGGCGTGGAAAGCGTCGACGGAGCGGTGTTGATTCTGGCCGGAGCCGGATCGGGCAAGACACGCGTGATCACGCACCGGATCGCGTATCTGATCGAGGAGCGGGGCGCTGCGCCGGATTCGATTCTCGCCGTGACCTTCACCAACAAGGCCGCGGCGGAGATGGCCGAGCGCGTGGAAAAGCTGATCGGGCATGGCTCGCTGGCCAAGCCGCTGATCTCCACCTTCCACTCCTTCTGCGTGCGGCTGCTGCGGCGCGATATCGAAGTGCTGCGCGTGGGCAATGACGGGCTGACGAAGAGCTTCGCGATTTACGACGAGACCGATCAGCAGGCTGTGGTCAAAGCCGTGATGCGGCGGATGGGGCTGGACGATAAGCAGCTGACGCCGCGCGTGGTCCTGTCGCGGATTTCGTGGGCCAAGAACCACATGATCGATCCGCAGGAGTACTACCTGGCATCGGCCGATCCCACCGGCGAGAAAGTCGCGCATATTTTCGAGGGCTATCGCAAGGAACTGCGCAAGGCGAACGCGATGGACTTCGACGATCTGCTGCTGGAGGCGGTGCGGGTGCTGAAGGTATCGGCGGAGACGCGCGAGCGCTACAACCGCCGCTACCGGTGGCTGCTGATCGACGAGTACCAGGACACGAACCGCCCCCAGTACGAACTGATGAAGCTGCTGGCCGGCGAGAGCAAAAACGTCTGCGTCGTGGGTGACGAGGATCAGAGCATCTACTCGTGGCGCGGCGCCGACATCCGCAACATCCTCGAGTTCGAGAAGGATTTTCCGGGCGCGAAGACGGTACGGCTGGAGCAGAACTACCGCTCGACGCAGATCATTCTGGAAGCGGCCTCGGCCGTGGTGGCGCGCAATTCGCAGCGCAAAGGCAAGCGGCTGTGGACCTCGCGCGAAGGCGGCGCCCTGATCGGCTACTACGAGGCTCCCGATGGGGAGAATGAAGCGCTGTTCGTCGCGGACTCCATCCAGAAGTATTTGCGCAAGGCGGGCGAAGAGGGCGGCGACGGCGGCAAGTGCGCGGTGCTCTACCGGACCAATTCGCAGTCGCGCCTGATTGAAGAGGCGATGCGTCGGTACAACATCCCCTACACGATGGTGGGCGGCTTCTCGTTCTACGAGCGCGCGGAGATCAAGGACCTGCTCAGCTACATGAAGCTGGTGGCGAATCCGCACGACTCCATCGCGCTGCAGCGGGTAGTGAACACGCCGGCGCGCGGCATCGGGAAGACGACGATGGAGACTCTGGAGCGGATCGCGCTGGAGACGGGCTCGAGTACCTGGACGGCGATCGAACGATCGCTCCAGAAGCAGCTCCTGTCCTCGCGTGCCCTTCAGGCTCTCGATCAGTTCCAGCGCATCATCAGCGATGCGCGGGCGATGGTGGGGGCGGGGTTCGTGGACAAGCTGGCAGCGGATGTGGCGGAGCCGGGTACCGGGGACCGGGCTCCGGGCTCCGACGCCGCTGATGAACGCGCGGACGACACGAGCTTCGATTTCGGTGCAGCAACGCAGGGCATACTGGCGCTGACGCACGACGTCGAGGGCGACGACTCCATCGCCGAAGGCGCCGAGGATTTCGAGCCGGCAAAATTTTCAGTCTTTGCCGAAGAGCCTCCGGTGGAGCACGCAGCGGCGCCGGGCGCCGGTGAGGTTACGGGTGACGGGTTGCGGGTTACGGATCCGGGCTCCGAAGACGCAGCTGTTCCAGGGTTCAGGAAACCGGGCGGGGCGGCGACGTTGCCCGAGCTGATCAAGTTCATCATCGATCGCACGGGGTACATCAAGTCGCTCGAAGAAGAAGGAACGCCGGAGGCCTTCTCGCGCATTGAAAACCTGAAGGAACTGGCGAACGCGGCGCAGGATGCGCAGGAGCGCGGCGAGACACTGGCGGAGTTTCTGGATCACGCCGCGCTGGTGAGCGACGCCGATCAGTACGATCCGCAGGCGCGGGTAACGCTGATGACGCTGCACGCGGCCAAGGGGCTGGAGTTCCCTCTGGTGGTGCTCGCCGGGATGGAAGAGGGACTGTTCCCGCACTCGCGCACGCTGAACGATCCGCCGCAGATGGAAGAAGAGCGGCGGCTGTGCTACGTGGGGCTGACGCGCGCGATGGATTCGCTGGTGGTGACACGGGCGCGCTTCCGCCGGCGCTACGGCAACGACATGCCGGAGGCGACGGTTCCGTCGCGGTTCCTCGAGGAGATTCCGCAGCATCTGCTGGAGGATCTGAGCGGCGGCCGCATGCGCGCCTCGAGTTGGGGCGGCTATGCCGCGCAATACAGCGAGTCGCCGTCGCGCTTCGGTCGCAGTGGCGGTGACGAATTCAGCTCGCGGCACTACAGTTACGAGGACGAGGATCAGAGCGCCTCCTATGGCGCGGAGCGCCCGGGACGCGCGGGAGGCCGCAGCGAGCGGCGGCTCGTGAATCCGCCGCCGGGCAATTCGGTCGACAACATCGCGAATTTTTTCACCGGCCGGGGACCTGCCGGGCGCAATGTGCCGGCGAAGTCAGCGCGGCCGAAGCTGGATGTGCCGGAGCCCACCGGCGCGAAGGGATTCCGCAGCGGACAGCGGGTGCGGCACCCCAAATACGGCGAGGGTGTGGTGTTCCGGCGCGAGGGCGAGGGAGACGATGCGAAGATTACGGTACAATTTTCAGGATTCGGAGTGAAAAAGCTGGTGGAGAAATTCGCACAGCTCGAGCGGCTGTGATGGGGTCCCGCGCAAGCCGAAACAGGGCTGGCACGGGGACCCGCAAAAGTGGCAAATCTGCTCCGATAAAGGAATCTATGGCGAATACGAAATCGATCACGGACAAGACAGAACGCAAAAAGGTGAAACGCACGGCCCGTAAAAAGGCCGCTCCCAAGGCGAAGCGGACGACGCCGCGCGGATCGCAGAAGAAGAAGGTCAGGAAACTGGTGCGCGGGCAGTCGAAGCGGTAACGGCCGCTTTTCGCTGCTCGGCAGAAGGATCGGGGCCGGCGCACCACTTCCCGCCGGCCCCGCAAAACCGTTACACTCACACCACCACACCTACTCCTCCCCGCAGGAGCTGTCGTTGCCGGATCAGCCTGTGCCTCCATCTCGGCCCGAAAGGCCTCAGCCCCGGTCGCAGCTCTTCGCGTGCAAATCGATCGACAAGCTCATTGCCGATTCGGAAGATCCCGATCACAGCCTGAGAAAGACGCTCGGTCCGCTGTCGCTCACGGCGCTGGGCATCGGCGCGGTCATCGGCTCAGGCATCTTTACCGTCATCGGCACGGCCATGGCTGGGCAGAAGTTCGACACGCCGGAAATCAGCAACACGCCTCTGGTTCACTACCTGCTCACGCACACTGCGATGGCGGGGCGGCCCGGCGCGGGTCCGGCGCTGGCGGTTTCTCTGGTCCTGGTGGCGATCGTGTGCGTGTTCACCGGGCTTTGCTATGCCGAGCTGGCGTCGATGATTCCCATCGCGGGTTCGGCCTACACCTACACCTACGCCACGCTCGGCGAACTGGTTGCGTGGATTATCGGGTGGGACCTGATCCTCGAATACGCCTTCTCCAACATGAGCGTCAGCGTCGGCTTTGCCGCGCACATCGAGGCGCTGCTGGAGTGGTTTGGCATCCACCCCGCGCTGCGATGGATTTCCCCGGCCTACCTGCCCACCGGCCTGCAGGATTTCGCCGGCAATAATCTCTATAACCCGGGCTGGCATTTCGGATTCAACATCCCCGCGTTCCTCATCGTGATGATCCTCACCGTCGTGCTGGTGCGGGGCATCCGCGAGTCGGCGCGGACGAACAATATTCTGGTGCTGGTGAAGATCGTGGCCATCCTGGCCTTCATCTTCGCCGCCGCCAGCTTCATCAAGCCGCACTATTGGCATCCGTTTATGCCCAACGGCTGGACCGGGATGCTCTCGGGCGGCTCGATCATCTTCTTCACCTACATCGGATTCGATTCCGTCTCGACTGCGGCCGAGGAGTGCCGCAATCCGCAGCGCGATCTGCCCATCGGGATTCTGGCCACCCTGGTGGCCTGCACACTGCTCTACGGCGGAGTCGCCATTGTGCTGAGCGGCATCGTGCCGTGGAACTCGATCATGGGCGATGCGGCTCCGGTGGTGAATGCGCTGCGCCGCCTTTCGATAGCGCCGGGCGGCCACCCGCTGCACTGGGTCGAGCTGATCGTGCTCATCGGCGCCATGCTGGGCATGATCTCTTCGATTCTGGTCTTCCAACTGGGCCAGGCGCGCGTGTGGTTCGCCATGTCGCGGGACCGCCTGCTGCCCAACATCTTCAGCCACATTCACCCCACGTTCCGGACGCCCGCCGTCGCGACCTGGGTGGCCGGCTTCGTCGTCGGCATTCCGGCAGGACTGCTGGATATCGGCACGGTTTCGAACCTGTCGAACATCGGCACGCTCTTCGCCTTCGTCCTGGTTTCCATCGCCGTGCTCATCCTGCGCTATCGCGAGCCGGCGCGGCCGCGCGCCTTTCGCGCGCCGCTGGGGCCGGTGTTTCCGGTGCTCAGCGTCATCTTCTGCGTTGTGCTGATGATGGGGCTGGAGGTGCTGACCTGGACGGCCTTCTTCATCTGGCTTTTCATTGGCCTGGGAATCTACTTCCTGTACAGCCGCCATCGCAGCGAGTTCGCGCCGAGCCAGCGAGCCAGCTGAGCATCCGGCGCTGTCGGACGCGCCGCGCGCATGTCCGACACGGCTCTCCACAGGCCGATTCCCTCCGCGTTCGGCGTCCTCGTCTGTCCTCTCCGGCGTTAACAACGGAGTCGATACCGTTACTTCTTCGCGAGCACGATGGGCTGCCGTTTGCTACTCCAAATAGGTGAGCAGCAGATCCCGCTCGCAAATGGTTACCCCCCTCCTGGCCTTTGCAACTTTGATTTGTGCAAGTTGTCGATCCGCTTCGGCTAACCGGAGCGCGCATTCGTAACCATCCGTCACGCGCAGATCTGCCCGCGAGTAATCGCTTCTGTACGGGGCAGTCACATCGGCGGTTCACTGAAGAGCCATGAAAGCGTAGCCCTCCCGTAACTTATTGCAGTGACGCAAGATAAGTGCACAACGATACGTTTTCTGTGCCACACTCACTCATCGAATAAGACCTGCGGGAGTGGCGTACGGGCTCGGCGCCAAAGCATCCTCCACCCGCATCCTGCGAGCCAGGCCCATTGCACGAATTGCAGCGTTTCTGCCTGTTTCTGGTTCACTGACAGATTCCTGCGGTTGTTCAAGCCGATGAGGAAAATATGAAGCTCCCCTTTGCTGTACTGCTCCTGCCGGTTCTTTCGTTGGTGTGCATCGCCTCCTGTCCGGCCCAGGAAACGGCGATGCTGATGAATGCGCCTGTGCCCACGGTGGCTGCGTCGAATCTGCAGCCCGGCGAGGCCTTCAGCAGTTCGGCGATGGGCGGCGTCTATCCGGTTCGACCGCCGCAGGTGCAGGAGAAGGCGCCCGGCATGAAGCTTCTGGACTGGACCATGCTGGGAGCGGCGACGACGCTGCGCGTGCTCGACTACACGAGCACCGAGAAGGCGCTCACCGAGCCGCAGTACTACCACGAAGCCATGCTGCCGACGGCTCTGGTGCAGAACAAGGCCGCCTTTGCCGCTTTCGAAGCGGGAACGGTGGCGGCCAACTACGGGGCCTATCGTTTTCTGGTCCGCCACAACAAGCGCTCCCTGGCGCGGGCCGCGCAGTACGTCTATGTCGGCGTGATGACTTTCCAGATCGCGCATAACTACCAGACGCTGGGGCAGCGGCCGGCACAGTGAAGGTGGAAGGACCTCGTTGCTTCCTCGATGCGTGCGTCGGTTGACATCGAACGGCGCCAGGCCCTAGGCTGAGTTCAGTGAACGCTTTCTCTCCATTCCGGA
>JBKICP010000203.1:0-3731 GCA_046567085.1 Acidobacteriota bacterium | reverse complement strand
CGCCTGAGCCATCGTCTTCTCGTCCTGCTCGACCGGAATCGGAATGGGGGGAGCTTGTGCCATTGCCTGAATACCTCAACCTGTCTTCTGACGAGGCGGCCACTCGCAACCCACCCTCGTCGCTCACAACTAACTTCTGAAATTATTCGCGTTGCTCATGGAGAAAATCGGCAGATACAGCGCGATCAGGATCACCACCACCACCACGCCCATCACGATCAGAATCGCCGGCTCGATCAGCGCCAGCGCCGCCGTCAGCGCCGTCTGCACATCTTCCTCGAAAAACTCCGCCACCGAGTTCAGCATCTGCGGCAGCGCGCCGGTCGACTCGCCCACCTCGACCATCTCCGTCGAAAGCTCCGGAAACACCTTCGTTGCCCGCAGACTCTTCGCCAGACCCTTGCCTTCGCGCACCGACGTCACCGCGCTGAACACCGACTTCGCGATCCGCTTGCTCGTGATCGATCGCGCCGCCGTCTCCAGCGACGGCACCAGCGGGATGCCTCCCGTCAGCAGCGTCGACAGCGTGCGCGCGAACATCGCCACCTGATACTTCAGCCAGATCTTCCCGAACAGCGGCAGCGCAATGCGAATCCGGTCGATGCGATCCCCGCCGGCCTCGCTGCGGCTCCATCGCCACAGCAGGAATCCAAGCAGCGCCATCGCCGGCAGGATATACAGCAGGTAATGCTGCGCCCCTTTGCCCATCGCCAGCATGAACAGCGTGATCGACGGCAGCTTTGTTCCGATCTGGTCGTACAGTTTCGCAAACTGCGGCACCACAAAGGTGATCAGGAAGATGAACATCCCGAACACCAGCGTGATCAGCAGCGCCGGGTAGATCAGCGACGCCACCAGCTTCTTGCGGAATGCCAGCGCCACCCTCTGGAACGACAGATACCGCCCCAGCACCTCTTCCAGATTTCCCGACCGCTCGCCTGCCAGCAGCGTCGTCGTGTACATCAGCGGGAAACCGCCCTGCGCCTCGAACGCCGCCGAAATCGGCTCGCCAGTCCGCACCCGCGCGGCAATGTTCTGCAGTTGCCCGGAGAAGTTCGCGTTCTTCTGGCTCTTCGCCAGCATCTCCAGCGATCCCAGAATCGGCATGCCCGCGCGAATCAGCGTCAGGAACTGCTGATTGAAGATCAGGAACGTCTCCAGCTTCGTCTTCCGCGCGCTGCCCGTCAGCCCCCGCGGCTTCACCGAGTAGACGTAATACCCCGCCTGCGAAAACCGCGTGCGCAGCTCATCGGCAGTCGCTGCCGACTGGATCTGCTCCTGCACATGGCCGCGCTCGTCGGCCAGCCTGATGACAAATTCTGCCATGGGTTTCGCTTATCGCTTCGGACTCTGGTCCCGGGCTCTCCGCTCCGCTTGCCGGCCGACAAATTGGCCGCTCTCGCCCGACAGGGCCTTTCCTCCAGCGTAGCAGTTTCGCCCCTGTCGACGACCTCGGCGCAGGGTTTCGTGGACTAGACGCGCTCGCCCTCCGGAATGCTCATTTTTGCAGCTCATCCAGATTGATCTTGCCGATCCTGCCCCCCGGCCCCACCACAAACGGCAGACTCAGCGCGTTCCAGCTCCCCCCGGTTGCCGTTCCGTCGAGAAGCTTCCAGTGCCGGCCGCCATCCCAGCTCACATCGGAGCCGTTCGTGCCCACCGCAATCCAGACGTTCCGGTCCGCGTCCCAGCTCACCGCCGAGCGGAACCCGTGCGGAGGCGCTTCGGAAGGGGCCCAGGTCCGGCCGTCCGGCGTCCACACCGACGTTCCCTCCGTCGCGTCGGCCTTCGCGTAATCTCCCCCGACCGCTACACCGGCCTTCACCCGGCCATTCCAGACCACCAGCCGCAGCGAAAACGCTCCCGCCGACGCGCTGCCTCCCGCCACCGGCAACGGCTTTCGATCAAACATCCATTGATTCAGACACTTAGAGTCTGCCGCGACGTCCTCACCCTTTGCGCATCCCGTCGTCCCTTCGTAAAGAAAGGCGCCTGCTTCGCCGCCGGTCACGAACCACACCTTTCCATCCTCAGCTCCGCCCGCTGCCGTCAGCGCCGAGTTGCTCGCCGCGAACGCTCCGCTGCCCTTCGCCGCTGTCGCCAGTCCGGGTGACTGAACCCTCGTCCAGGTCGCTCCTCCGTCTCCGGTCCGGAACAGGGTAAACGCCCCATCCACCGGATCGCCGAGCACATACCCCACCTCCCGGCTGGAAAAGACGACCGCATCGAAGAAGCCCTCTTTGTCCGGATTCGACAGCACCAGCGTCCAGTGCGCGCCGTCGGTCGTCCGGTACACCCGCGACTGGTCGCCCGTGCCGCTTGACATCACGACCGCCGTATTGCTGTCCCACGCCCAGATGCCACGAAAGTCCAGCTTCTCCGCATCAGGAGGCGGGGGGCACCTCTGCCACTCATAGCCGCCATCCTCGGTGCGGAGGATCGTCCCATCCGCTCCGCTCGCCCAGGCCAGCCCTCCGCCCAGCGACTGCACGCCGCGCAGTCCGGCCTTCGTCCCGCTTTCTTCCAAAACCCATGGGCCGGAGCGCTGGCCTGTGCTCTGCCCATGGACACCGGCCACCAGCATCAGCGTCAATCCTGCGATCTTCCACACACCGCCTGGCATGGTTTCATCCTGTTCGGCGAACCCTCCCCGCCCGCATCCCCCGTGCAGCCAGGGAGGGTCGGGGAGTTTCCGCGCCTGCTTTGTCCATCTAATCCTTCCAGTCCAGGGCGTACACGTCCTGGGTTCCCCGGTTGCGCAACAGCAACGGCGAATCGTCGGGGGCCAGCGTCAGCGAACCGCCATATCCTCCCGCGATGGGGAAATCCCGCAGGTCGGCGACCTGGTCGGTCTTGCCGTCCGCCAGGCGCACGCGCACCACGCCGCCGCCGCCGGAAAAATCCAGCATGTACATCGATCGCCCATCCCGCGACCAGCTCAGCCAGCCAAAGGTTCCGTGCGTCACGGTACTCCACTTCTGCGTCGCGAAATCGAACATCACCAGGCGCCGCGAGTCCGCGCTCAGGGCTGCCAGCGTGCGCCCATCGGGCGACCAGCGCGGCGAGAACAGACCCTGCGAGCCCGGAACCGGGCGAATCGTATGCGTCGTCCGATCGAAGATTTGAACCTGCGGTTCGCCGGGGGCGACGGTAGCGGCGGCGGCGCCTCGGCCAAAGACGATGCGGTTTCCATCGGGCGACCAATTCGGGTCCTGCTGGTTCTTCTTATCCGCGGCGATCAGCTCCACCGGGCTCCCGCCGTCCGCAGAGACTTCGTAAATCCGTGCCGACTCCCCGGCCCCCGCGGGCACGTTAAAGAAGACCAGCCGCGATCCGTCCGGACTCCACCTGGGAAGCACGACCTGCATGGGCTGGAAGGTAAGCTGCAGGCGCTCGCGCCCGTCCAGATTGCTGCGCCACAGGGTGCCCTCCGGGAAGGAGACCCAGGCGACGTGTTTTCCGTCGTCGGAGAAGGCCACATACTCGGCCGAGATTCCGTCCAGGAAGGGCGTGAACCGGCCGGAGGGCAGGTCGTACCGCATCAGCTCGCCGCGGTACGTCGAGCCGACCACGAACAGCTTGTTCCCATCCAGGCTTGGCAGCGGCGACGACAACCGCATCGGGCTCGACGTCAGTTGCAGCGGCCGCCGGCGCACCCCCAGGCCCGGCCGCTCCAGCGCCCAGATCTGCCCCCTCGAGGAGAAGAGAAAGTATCGTCCCCCCCGGCTCCA
>JBKICP010000202.1:0-20704 GCA_046567085.1 Acidobacteriota bacterium | reverse complement strand
AGTTCACCAGCACGACTTCATAGCCTTCCGCCTTGAGGGCTTTGCAGGCCTGGGTGCCGGAGTAGTCGAACTCGGCGGACTGACCGATGACGATCGGACCGGAGCCGATCACGAGGATTTTGGTGATGTCATTGCGGCGTGGCATTTTAGCTATTAATCTTTCGTGGCTTTCGATGTCGCGTGCGCGCGGTTAAATTGAGGACCTTAGTGACTTCCTCTAAGGAAAATGTGGGTTCTTTCCGGAAGGCTATTTCGTTTGCCAATGCGTAATCGCGCCTGTCTTCTTCAAGCGCTCGCAAACGCTGCTGCGTTCTGCGCAGTCTTTTGCGATCAGGCATTGCGCACCTCATCGAGGGACGCGAAACGCCCGGGCTTCTTAGGCTCCGGGCCGTTTTGAAAGGGCACGGCTTCAGCCGTGCCGTTGGAATGCTCCTGATCTGACGGCTTTAGCCACTGAGGGAAGGGGTCGAGCTTCCAGCCGGCATAGGCGGAAGAGTACGGATACGCCGATGGATTCTCACTGAGGTGTTTCTTGACCGGGTTCAGGTGGATGTAATGGATGTGCAGGTCGAGGTCCTCTGCATCGCGAACACGGTGGTCGGAGAAACCCCGCTGCCAGGTTTCGAGGTTCGATCCGAGTTCTTTCTTTGCCCGGTAGGAGAACCCTCCCTTGATGAATTGGACTGCCCGCTCCAGGGCGATCGAGGGAGTGACGAGTAAATGGAAATGATCGGGCATGAGGACGAATTCGTGGAGAAGATACGCCTTGCCTCGATAGGACAGTAGAGTTTTGAAGAAGAGGCGAGCCCATGGCTCGGCGCGAAAGAGCGTGCGGCCTTCCCACGTTTTGGAAGTGACAAAGTAGGTCTGCGAGTTGTTCGTAGCGTGCTCGCGTGTGGGTTTCAAGAACGTCCCTCAGGGGCTAAAGCCCGGTTTCTTTTGAGCCTCTTCGGCACGTCTGAAGCCGTGCCCTTTCAAAACTCAAGATTTGAACGGAGGATTCTGAACCGGTATATCTGTGGTCCGCTGATCTCAGCCAGAAGATGCCAGTCAATCTCAAACGCGGCCCGGGGACACATACCTTGTCTGTCGGAAGTGGCTATCGTGTGCCAGTTCAGCGGCACGCGAACGTTCCTCACCGCCGTGAGGTTCATCCCTTCCACTCCTCCATCATTTTGCGGAAATCGCGGAAGAGGTAGTGGGAGTCGTGCGGGCCCGGGCTGGCTTCCGGATGGTACTGCACGCTGAAAAGCGGCAGCGTCCGATGGCGCAGGCCTTCGAGGGTGTTGTCGTTCAGATCCACGTGGGTCAGTTCGACCTCGCTGCTCTTCAGCGAGTCCGGATCGACCGCAAAGTTGTGATTGTGGCAGGTGATCTCGACCTTGCCGGTGTCGTTGCACTTCACGGGATGGTTGCCCCCGTGGTGACCGAACTTCAGCTTGTAGGTCTTGCCGCCGAGCGCGAGCCCGACCAGTTGATGACCGAGACAGATGCCGAAGATCGGCGTGCGGCCCGCGAGACGGCGAATGTTGTCCTGCGCGTAGGTGACCGGCTCGGGGTCGCCGGGACCGTTGGAGAGGAAGACGCCGTTGGGCTTCAGAGCGAGCACGTCTTCGGCCGAGGTCTGCGCCGGAACAACCGTGACGCGGCAGCCTTCCTGCGCGAGCATGCGCAGAATGTTTTTCTTGATGCCGTAGTCGTAGGCGACCACGTGAAGATCGGGAGCAGACGCGGCCGTTTTTTCCCCCGCGTTCAGCGGATCCGGGCCGTCGTGCGCGAACTCATACCGCTCTCGGGTGGAGACCGCGCTGGCCAGGTCGGTGCCGTCCATCTTGCGGATGGAGCGGGCCCGCTCCACAAGGACCTCGGGATCGGATTCTGTGGTGGAGATGACGCCGCGCATGACGCCGTGCGTGCGCAGGTGGCGAACCAGTGCCCGGGTGTCGATTTCCGAGATGACGGGAACCTGGAAGCGCTCGAGGTATTCGTCGGCGACCTGGGTGGAACGCCAGTTGGAACTGATGGGGGAAAACGCGCGGGTGACGAGTCCTTCGATGTAGGGCCTGGCGGCTTCGTTGTCGGCGGAGTTGGTGCCGTAGTTGCCGATCTGCGGATTGGTGAGGACGACAATCTGCCCGGCGTACGAGGGATCGGTGAAGATCTCCTGATAACCGGTCAAAGATGTATTGAAAACGACCTCTCCGCGGCATTCACCCTGGGCGCCGTAGCCTTCGCCCCTGAAGATGCGCCCGTCTTCGAGCGCAAGAATTGCCTGCATTGCCGCTCCGATGAGTGGATTCTTCTGATTCTAGCAAGAAGTGAGAGAAAAGGAGCGACGGGCGAGTGGAAAACCGAGCACAAGAACAAGCAGGCCCGCTTCTCGGCGGGCCTCGTGGCGGATCGGTGCAGCAACGGAATTAATTCTGCGGCTGCGGTTGGGGCTGCGCCGAGTTCTGCTCCTGCTGGTGCAGCTGCTGTTGCTGGCTCGGCTGGTTCACAACCGGCAGGGTCTTCGCCGGTTCGAGGCCAGGGATGACGGGCGCGGTATGAATATCACCGGTAGCGGCGTCGACGATGGAGATACCGTAGCGGTCCAGCGTGCTGGCCAGAGTCTGGCGCAGCGCGGCACGGTCCATCGCGTACTGCGTCGTGGCGGAGATCACGCTGTTCTCCGCCGTCGCCAGGTTCTTCTCCTGCTGCAGGACGTTGGCGGTGGTCGAGGCGCCGAGGTGCAGCTTCTTCTCTTCCGCTTCGAGACTCTGCTGGTTATAGTCGCGGTTGGAAACGGCCGCGCGGACCGCGGCACGATCGTTCGTGAGCGCGTACTGGTAATTGATCACGTTCATCCGGATCTGCACGTACAGCTGCTGCAGCTGCATCTGCGCCTGTCGATACTCCAGCTCCGAGCGTGCCTGTTCGGACTGGGCGCGGCGGTTGCGCAGAGGAATGTTAAAGGTGAACGCAACCCCCTTGTTCGGCCCGCTGCTGTTCACCAGATTATTGAGGACGTCGCCGTAGCCCGTCGTGCCCAGGTTCTGGCACACGGCGGGGGGAATGCCGAATTGGGCGAGCGCCGCCGGGCAGCTCGGGCTGACAGCGCCGCCCAGACCCGTGGCTCCGTAAAACGCCTGCACATCGAGCACCGGCAACAGTCCGTTCTTTTCGCCTTTCAGCGTGATCTCGTCGTTGCGCAGATTCAGGATCGCCTGCTCAACCGCCGGACTGTTCGCGTCCGCCTGACGCACCAGATCCTCCACCGAGGTATTTTCTTCCGGCGTCTCGGCAAGGCTGACGCGATCCGTCGGAATCACCGGAGCGTTCACCAGGGCGGGATCGTCCAGGTTGCGGGAGATGGCCTGCTTCATCACCAGCTGCTGGTACTCCAGCTTGTTCTGCGAGGCAATCAGCGCCTGCTGATCGCTCGCCATCCCGCTTCGTGCGTTCACCACATCGAGAGGTGCCAGGCTGCCCACCTGCAGCTGCTTCTCGTTGTCCCTGACCAGCGCCGTGGATTGCGTCAGAGCCCGCTCCTTGGCCTGTACATCTTCGTAGGCGCCCACCAGGCCCCAGTAGATGTTCTCCACCTGATTGATGGTGTAGAGCAGCTGCCCGCGGAAGGCCGAATCCACGATGCGGCGGTCGTTCTTCGCCTGAACGATGAAGCGCCCGTTTACACCCCAGCCGAAGCCCTGCAGCAGATGCTGCGTCAGCGAGAAGTTGAAGGTCGACTGCAGAGACGGACTGAAAAAGGAGAAGAGGTTGTCCGTGGTCTGGCGTTGGTTATTGAAGGTCACCTGCATGCTGGTGCCGGTGATGAACCCCTGGTTATAACCAAAATTGTAGGTATTGG
The DNA here is from genome assembly GCA_046567085.1 of Acidobacteriota bacterium. Taxonomy (GTDB): domain Bacteria; phylum Acidobacteriota; class Terriglobia; order Terriglobales; family Acidobacteriaceae; genus Palsa-343. The sequence goes on along the minus strand of JBKICP010000202.1, from coordinate 16,854 downwards.
TGTTCTGCGTAATCGCAGGCAGGCCGCCGGAGAAGATCGGGCTCTGCTCCGGTTGAATCTGGTGATTCAGCTCGACGTTGCCCGTCAGCGACGGGTCGAGCAGCACGGGAGTGGTGCCGCCGCCGTTGGTGTTACGCGCAACCCCCTGGAAGCCCGCGCCGGCCCCGCCGGAAGCCGCACTGGTTCCACCCGGGCCGCCGCCCGCCGGCGTTGCTGTGCTCCCGCCGCCCACGGTGTTGGACAACGTTCCGGCACTGACTCCCAGCAGGGTGTTGCCGGACCGCGCGCGCAGCAGATCCGTGTCTGCTATATCGAGATTCAGCCGCTGGATCGCGATGTCGTAGTTGTTCTGCAAAGCCAGCAGAACCGCATCGTCGAGGCTCAGATAAATCTTGCCGTCCTTCACCAGATTGTCGAGCTGCGGCGAATTCAGAAAACTCGGCGGGTGCACCGTCGTGCCCTGGTACGGCGCGATGGGATTCGGGAAGTAGCCGCGCATCTTCGTAAAGTCCCGTCCACTCGGGCGCAGAAAGAGCGGCTGCGTGAAATTGGGCGTCGGCTCGGGAGGAAGTCCCGGAGCCGCGGGAGCGTTCTGCTGCGGCGCCTGACCATAGCCAGGAACGGTGCCGGCGAGCAGGCAGGAGATCGCGGCGGCGGATTTCAACTTAGCAAAGAAAGTAGCTGAATTCTTTCCAGGATAATTGCGGGAAACAAACATGGGCCGTCTCCACTCCTCTGCAACTGCTATCTGAATCAACGGCGCAAATGGCGCTTCGCATGCGAGGCGGAAATGCGCGCTGCTGGCCGCAAAAAACCGTTTTGGCTTCTCTCGAATACGAGGCTGACTGCCGCCCGGTTCCGTAAACTCGTAAACAATCAGGAAAGCTGAGTATATCGTAGCGTTTCGATGATTCCTGGAGAAGCTCCGATGCCGGAAATCGTGCGACAAAGTCGGGCGAAATAGTTAACGAATGAAGAGCCGACGGCGACCCGGGGGCGCCTCACAAACGGTATGGATCAGAGCGGCAAAATCGGCTCCAACTGGAAGGTGACGCTGGCCTACGACGGTACGGATTTTTACGGCTGGCAGGTGCAGCCCGATCGCGTCACCATCCAGGGCACGCTGGCCGAGGCCATCGAACGCGTGACCGGCGAGCGCGTGTTACCGCAGGGCAGCGGACGGACCGACGCCGGAGTCCATGCGCGCGGGCAGGTGGCGTCCTTCTGGCTCGCGGCGGGAATTCCGGAGGAGAACCTCCAGCGCGCCCTGAACCGGAAGCTGCCGGAGTCGGTGCGGGTGCTCGGCGCAGAAAAAGTCGAGGCCGACTTCCACGCCCGCCACTCGGCCAGGGGTAAGACCTACGAGTATCGGATCGGTCGCGCAGAGATTTGCCCGCCGTGGGAGGCGCGCTACGCGTGGGGTCTGCACTGGCCTTTGGACCTCAGCCGCATGCAGGAGGCGGCGCGCGCCGTTGTGGGAACCCACGACTTTACCTCATTTGCGGCGAGCGATCCGGACCTCGCGGCGCGGCGATCGGAGGACGATGGCGACGAGGATCCGCAGCGGCGCGGCAATGTGCGCACGATCTTCGAATCGGAGTGGCGCACGGAGGGCGATCGGCTGATCTATCGCGTGCGCGGCGACGGATTTCTCCACCACATGGTGCGGAATCTGGTGGGAACGTTCGTCGAAGTGGGACGCGCAGCCCTGGAAGCCGGTGACGTCGCGAGGATTCTGGAGGCGCGCTCGCGCCGAGAGGCAGGTCCAACCGCTCCGGCGCGAGGACTCTGGCTGGATCGCGTCGAGTATTAAGGAAGCGCCCAAAGCAGGAAGCCGAAAGCGGGAAGCTGGAAGGTAGAGGGCGCGGAAGACTATCTCCCTGCTCCCTCCTGCTACGCTGAAATCTCCTATGGCTTCACCCGCTCCGGCACCTTCGTGCGTTGCGCAGATCGCGGCCGATCGCCGTGTGCATCAGGCGTTCCAGTGGATGCATCTGCAGGAGCAGCGCATTCTGCAATGGCAGGCGGAAATGGTGGCCGTGCCCGCGCCGCCCTTTGGCGAGCGGCCGCGCGCCGAGTGGCTGTGCGAGCGCTTCCGCGAGCTGGGACTGGAAGATACGCATCTGGACGAAGTGGGGAATGCCGTCGGCCTTCTGCGGGGCACCTCGCCGGACGCCAGGAAGGTGCTGCTGTCGGCGCACATCGATACGGTTTTTCCTGCGGGAACGCCCATCGGCGTTGTCCGCGACGGAACGCGTCTGAGCGCTCCGGGAGCCTGCGACAACGGCGCCGGGGTGGCCGCGATGCTGGCCATTGCAGCGGCGATGCGGCAGGCAAGCCTCTCCACCGAACGCGATGTGGTGTTCGTGGGGAACGTCGGCGAGGAGGGCGAAGGCGACCTGCGCGGAATGCGCCACCTCTACTCCCAACAGGCAGATCAGAGCAGCGCGGGCTCATCGCTGGAGCGCAGCCAGATCGCAGCCCACATCGTGCTGGATGGAGCGGGGCATGAGTCAGCCGTAACGCATGCGCTGGGGAGCCAGCGACATCTGGTAACCATCACGGGCCCCGGCGGCCACTCGTGGACCGATGCGGGGCGGCCGAATCCCATTGTGCTGCTGAGCCGCGCCATCCAGCGGTTTGCTGCCGTGTCGCTGCCCGATATTCCCCGCACGACGATGAATGTAGGCACGATCGACGGCGGCACCGCGGTCAATGCGATTCCGGAGCGGGCGGCCGCGCGGTTCGATTTGCGCTCGACCGACCCGGAGCAGCTGATCCGGCTCGAAGTGGAACTGCATCGCGCGGTCGAGGACATCGTGATCGACGCCAATCGCGGACAACGCGGCGACGCGCCGGTCCGGTTTTCCATCGACAAGATTGGCGATCGCCCCGCGGGGCGCCTCCCGGCCGGCTCCGAGCTGATGGCTCTGGTAGAGGCCGTCGACCGGCACCTGGGCATTCGTACCGAGATGCGGCTGGCCTCGACCGACGCCAATGTTCCCCTGTCGCTCGGCATCCCGGCGCTCAGTATTGGCGGTGGCGGCGAAGGCGGCGGGATTCACACCCGCGCGGAGTGGTACGACGCCAAAGGGCGGGATCTCGGGCTGCGGCGCATCCTCCTGCTGCTGCTGGCGGCCGCGGGCGCGTAGACTGGCTCACGTGAAAGCTCTCGGAATTGTCTTTGGACTGATGGCAGCGGCCGGAGTCGCGTTCGCGCAGACCGGACCCCCCGCCGATGCGATCTACGACCACGGCAACATCCTCACCGGCGTCAATCTGGAAAGCCCCCAGCCCCAGCGCGTGGCGGCCATAGCCGTTGCGCACGGGGAAATTCTCGCCGCCGGCGACGACTCTGCCATCCTGGCGAAATACCAAGGCGCGAAGACGCAGGTCGTGGATCTCCACGGTGCCTTTGTGATGCCGGGGTTCAACGATGCGCATGCGCATCTGGGCGATGGCGGCCGGATCCGCCTCTCCGTCGACCTGCTCGGCGTGAAATCGCTGAAAGAAATGCAGGAGCGGATTCGCACGGCCGCACACAAGGCCGCTCCGGGCCAATGGCTGAGCGGCGGCGGGTGGGATCACACCCTGTGGGCGAGCGGCAAGCTGCCGGACAAAGCCGACATCGACGCGGCAGCCGAGGGGCATCCCGCCATCTTTGTGCGCGTCGATGGGCATATCGCCGTGGCGGATTCAGCGGCGCTCCATGCGGCAGGGATCACAAAGACAACCCAGGCCCCACAGGGTGGGAAAATCGATCGCGATGCGAAGGGCGATGCGACCGGGATCCTGCGCGAAACGGCGCAGGGGCTGGTGCACGTCCCTCCACCCTCGCCCGCGATGCGCCGCAAGGGGCTGGAGCTGGCAATCGAGGATGCGATCTCGCATGGCGTAACCAGCGTGCAGGACTTCTCCGAGTGGGACGACTTCCTCGTCTACGAGCAGATGGAGAAGCAGGGCAAGCTGCCCGTGCGCATCTCGGAGTGGCTGCGCTTTGCCGATCCACTGAGCGTCGAAAAGGAGCAGGCAGCGCATCATCCGGCCACCGATCGCATGCTGCACACCACCATGTTGAAGGGATTCATGGATGGGTCCCTGGGATCGCGCACGGCGGCGATGAATGCGCCCTACGCCGACGATCCGGGCAACTCGGGAATTCCGCGCTATACGCAGGATCAGTTGAACGCGATGGCGGTCGAGCGCGCCAAAGCGGGATTCCAGCTCGGCTTCCATGCCATCGGCGATCGGGCTGTCGATATGGCGCTCGATGCCTTTGCCCAGGCGGAGGCCCAGACGATGCGGGCTTCCCTGCCCCCGCAGACGCGGGCCGGAGCGCCGCGATCGACCATGCTCCCCGTGAAGAAGGTCCCGCCAAAGAATTTCCGCTTCCGCATCGAGCACAGCCAGGTGGTGAGCCCCGGCGATTTCAACCGCTACAAGCAGCTCGGGGTCATCGCCTCGATGCAGCCGAATCATCTGCTGACCGATATGGCGTGGGCCGGACAGCGGCTGGGTCCGGAGCGCGAGAAGTACGCGTACGCGTGGAAGTCTTTCCTGGATGCGGGCGTGCCCCTCGCGTTCGGAACGGATTATCCCGTCGAACCCATCACCCCGTTTCGCGGCGTGTATGCCGGCGTGACGCGGATGAACGAAGCCGGCACCCAGACCTTTCATCCGGAACAGAAACTCACCATCGGGCAAACCCTGTACGCCTACACGCAGGGATCGTCGTATGCGGAATTTTCCGAACAATGGAAGGGAAAGCTGGCTCCGGGATATGTCGCGGACTTCGTGGTACTCGACCGCGATCTAACGGCAGTAACTCCGCCGGAGATACTAAAGACGCACGTCCTGCGAACGGTGGTGGCAGGGAAAACGGTGTACTCCAGCCGATAGCCTCCAGTCGCCAGTCGGTTCGCGATGCGATCCCTGTAACCGCAAGGCCATCGAGATCAGCTGCCCGGCCCTCCCCATCAGCCATTCAGTGCGTCCAGGTCGCCGTCTGCTGAAAATCGGCTGAGGCGTCGCGGCAGCCAGTTACAATCAAAGAGATACCGCAACGAACCTGCGAATTTTTCACATCAGGAGAACTCCCACGCATGGCAAGCGCCGCCGTTGAACGCAATACCCTGCCCTACAAAGTCGCCGACATGTCCCTGGCCGACTGGGGCCGCAAAGAGATCACCATCGCCGAGTCGGAGATGCCCGGCCTGATGGCGATTCGTCACAAGTATGCCGCGGAGAAGCCGCTGAAGGGTGTGCGTGTCTCGGGCTCGCTCCACATGACGATTCAGACCGCCGTGCTGATCGAGACCCTGAAGGACCTCGGCGCGTCCGTCCGCTGGGCCAGCTGCAACATCTTCTCCACCCAGGATCACGCGGCCGCTGCCATCGCCGCAGCCGGCACTCCCGTCTTCGCGTGGAAGGGCGAGAGCCTCGAGGAGTACTGGTGGTGCACGCTGCAGGCGCTGAGCCACGGCGACGGCCTCGGACCGCAGCTGATCGTCGATGACGGCGGCGACGCAACCCTGCTGATCCACAAAGGCTATGAGCTGGAAAACGGCGATAAGTGGGTGGATTCGCCTTCCGGCAGCGAAGAAGAAGCCGTCATCAAGAAGCTCCTCAAAAACGTCTACGCCGAAGACAAGCAGTACTGGCACAAGGTCGTGAAGGAGTGGCGCGGCGTTTCCGAAGAGACGACCACGGGCGTGCACCGTCTCTACAAGATGAAAGAAATCGGCAAGCTGCTCGTGCCGGCCATCAACGTCAATGACTCGGTGACCAAGTCCAAGTTCGACAATCTCTACGGCTGCCGCGAGTCCCTGGCGGACGGCATTAAGCGCGCCACCGATGTCATGGTGGCGGGCAAGGTCGCGGTGGTTTGCGGCTATGGCGACGTGGGCAAGGGCTCGGCGCACTCGCTGCGCGGCATGGGCGCGCGCGTGATCGTGACCGAGATCGACCCCATCAATGCGCTGCAGGCGGCGATGGAAGGCTTCGAAGTCACCACCATCGAGGACACCCTCGGACGCGGCGACATCTACGTCACCTGCACCGGCAACGTGGACATCGTCACCCTCGAGCACATGAAGAAGATGAAGGACCAGGCCATCGTCTGCAACATCGGCCACTTCGACAACGAGATTCAGATGGATCAGCTGAATCACTCCGGCGCGAAGAAAACCAACATCAAGCCGCAGGTGGACATGTACACGTTCCCGGCCGAGGGCGGCAAGCCCGAGCACAGCATCTTCATCCTGGCCGAAGGCCGGCTCGTGAATCTGGGCTGCGCCACCGGTCACCCCAGCTTCGTGATGAGCAACAGCTTCTCCAACCAGACTCTGGCGCAGATCGATCTGTGGAAGAACAAGGACACCTACGCGATCGACGTCTACACCCTGCCTAAGAAGCTGGACGAAGAAGTCGCGCGGCTCCACCTGGAGAAGATCGGCGTGAAGCTGACGAAGCTGAGCCAGCAGCAGGCGGAGTACATCGGCGTGGCGGTCGAAGGTCCGTACAAGCCGGAGCACTACCGCTACTAAAGCCCAGGATCTCAGGGAAAAACGAAAGCCGGGAAGGGTCGAAGGACCGTTCCCGGCTTTTTCGTTTTGCCGAGCCCCTTTATGCGTGCAGCACGAAGCGGAAGCGCATATCCTCTCCGAACCACATGATGTAGTTCGTGCCCCACGCGTTGTTGAAGAGGCTGCAGTGGACGCCTCCCGTGAGATCGGGCTGCTCGCGCGAAAAGTTCAGAGGCGAGCGTTCGCCGACGGCAATCAGCGGAGCATCGAGGGTCTCGACACGGAAGCTGCGGCCGGCATTCTGGTAGCCGAACCCGGTCGACACGCCGTGCAGATGACGGCTCCCGGCCGCCACCACGTCCAGAGGGAAGACGGTTTCCCCGGATTTATCCATCGTCCAGCCCTTCGGATCCGGCACATCAGGATGGAACGTCAGCCACAGCGCTTCGGGCATCCTCGTGGCCGGCTTGCGAAAACAGGTGAGTGCCATCTCAACGGTCGGCTGCTCGTGCGGGAAGCTCAGCTCAAGAAACATCGTCTGCGGAAATGCGGCGCGGCCGGAGGCAATGGACTCCGGATCGTGTATCGCCAGCTGCGCCAACAGGTGGTGTCCCTGGGGATCTTCCGACCGTTCCAGGTGCGTGATCGCCGGATGCCACTCCCGGCTCACGGCCCCGAAGCGCTCGATATTCGGCTTGCCGAAGTCTTTCCTGGCCCAGTCCGCAGTGCTGATGATGTAGTTCGTGAAGAAGCGGGAATAGTCGGCAGGCGAGAGCGTCTGATAGGTGAACAGAGCCAGAGGGTGCTCTGCGTCGGCCCAGTCGACGTTCGTTGACTTGTTGCGCAGCCGGCGAATCGCGCCCGTGGCGGGATCGAGTGCGACCAGGAAGTGCTCCGTTTCGAGCGTCTCTGCCGGCGGGTGCGCCATGCCGCCCACGAGCTTCGGCGGCTGCGGTGCGAGTTTCGCGATGCTCGTACGGGCTTCGCCATGCAGCGGCTCCGGGAGCGTTTCGATTCCGTCGAACAAGTCCTGGCGCTTCTCCTGCCAGCTGAACTCGACGACCTTGTAGTTCTTCGTGTCGAGCATCGTCGCCAGTGCCGCCGGTGTGTAGTGGTCGAAATCGAGCCAGGTCTTCGTGTCGGTGCCCCAGGTGTGCTCCGCTTCCAGCAGCACGTGCCGGAGCATGCGGAGGTCGGTCGCGTCGCCGGATCGCATCGCACCGCGCTCGATCCAGCTGAGGCGCAGGCGCGCGAGTTCACGATAGCGGGCCACTTTCGTGGGATCGCTGGCGACGCCATAGATCCACGTATCGCCGATCTCTTCGGTGACCACGGGAAGATGACCGCGAAAAGGATCGACGGCATTAGCAATCGCCGTCAGATCCGTGGCAACAATGTCGGCCCCCGGAAACTGCGCCGCAAGCTCGGCGTAGGTCTTCACGATTTCGGCAGGCGTATGCGGCCCGCTGTTATCGCCGCGAACCACGATGGCGACGGCCAGATCCGACCCGGGAACCACGCTGACCCCGCCGTAGCCGTGGTGATACATCACCACCAGCGAGGCGCCGCTCGAGTCCTTCCACAGGAAGAGCGGCGGCACTTCAGCCGGCGTACTCGCGTCGTTCACGCCGATATCGAGGAACCTGACGCCCTGCGCCGAGACGGGAGCGATGATGCCGCGCGTATGGCCCGGAACGTCGGTCATCTTGGCGCCCGTCGTGGTCCGGCCGAAGCGCGCGTCGAGCGCATGCGAGAGACCGATGCTGGCTGAAATCATGGAGGCGTCCATCATTTCGGTTTGCCAGTTGAACGGAATCGCATGCCAGGCGATGTCGCCTTCGCGAATCGCGTTCTCCATCGTGCGGCGATCCTCGGGCGATGCCTGCTCGAGGTACTCGTAAAGCAGCCAGGAGCCGGTGGTCCACACATAGCGATGCTGGCCCGGTTCGCGCGATTGCTGTGCGATGCGGATCGCCTGGGGAAAATACTGCGAGAAATATTTGTGAACCACCGCCGCCTGGGTATCGATGAAACCCGCGTCGAAGTGGCACTTGAACATCACCAGGACTCGGCGTACGCCGGCCGAAGCCCCCGGATCGAGAGCGCGCAAACTCTGCTCGAGTCCGTTAGCCCACAGAAGTCCGGCGCTGCCGGCCGCCATTCTCAGGAAATTGCGCCGTTTCACTCCAGCCCTCCAGCAGGGAATTCGCGAACGTCAATTCTATGGGGTGGCGGCTTCGGCGAGATGCTTTTTGTAGACCGGGGAAAGTTGCCGCAGGTGCGCGACCGCGGGCGGCACGATTTCCAGCGCGGCGTCGATGTCTTCGTCCGTAGTCAACCGCGAGAGGCTGAAGCGCAGGCTGGCGTGCGCCCGGGCCTGCGGGATTCCCATGGAGTTCAGCACGTGGGAAGGCTCGGGCGAACCGGAGCTGCAGGCAGATCCGCCGGAGACGGCAAGGCCCTTGAGATCGAGCGCGATCACCAGCGCTTCGCCTTCAAGGTGATCGAAGTAAACGTTGGCGGTGTTCGGGACACGGGCCTGGTCGGCGCCGTGAATGCCGCATTCGTCGACGCGGCTGAGCAGGCCCCGCTCGAGCCGATCGCGAAGGTGGCCGATGCGTTCATCGGTGCCGTCGGTGAGGGCGGCCAGCGCAATCTCGCAGGCCTTGCCCAGACCCACGATGCCGGGAACATTCTCCGTCCCCGCGCGGCGCTGGCGCTCGTGGGATCCCCCGAACAAAAGCGGATCGAAATGCGTCCCGCGGCGGACGTAGAGGACGCCGATGCCCTGTGGCCCGTGGAACTTGTGTGCCGAGATGCTGAGCAGGTGGCAACCGATCGCCGCGACATCGATGGGGATCTTGCCCGCGGCCTGGACCGCGTCGGTATGGAAGGCGACGCCGGCCTCGGCGGCGATTTTTCCGATCTCCTCCACCGGCTGGATCACGCCCGTTTCGTTATTGGCCATCATGATGCTGATGAGCTTCGTATTCGGCCTGAGCGCGGCGCGAACCGCTGCGGGATCGATGACGCCGGAGGGTCCCGTGGCAAGGTAGGTGGCTTGCACACCACGAGCTTCGGCCTTTTCCGCAGCGTGCAGGATGGCGTGGTGCTCGATGGAAGACGTGATGAGGTGATCGCCCGGACGCAGGATGCCGAAGAGAGCCGTGTTGTCGCTCTCGGTGCCGCAGGAGGTAAAGACAATTTCGGCGGGTCGGCAGTGAAGGAGCGCGGCGACCTGTTCGCGGGCGTGCTCGACGCCGGCGCGCGCGCGCTGGCCGAAGTGGTGGATGGACGAGGCGTTGCCGAAGGAGTCGATGAAGAACGGCCGCATGGCCTCAAACACCTCGGGCAGCAGAGGCGTCGTGGCATTGGCGTCCATGTAGATGCGGCGCATATCCCTTTATTGTAGCGATCGGATGCAGGCGGCAAACGCGGAAAAGAGGGGCATGCCGCCGGAGAACAGATTCGTGCAAAATGAAGGAAGGGAGTGATCCTGCAGCCATGCGCGCGCTGGTCATTGAGGACGAGCCTCGGGTCGCGGAGAATATAGCCGCCGCGCTGCGGGAGAGCGCCGGCCTGGCCGTGGATGTGTCGCGCAGCGGGCTGGAGGGCGCGGACCTGGGACGCCAGACCAACTACGATCTGATCGTGCTCGACCTGATGCTGCCCGGCATGGATGGCCTGGCCGTGCTCGAATCCATTCGGGCCAAAGGTCAGGCCGCTCCGGTGCTGGTGTTGACGGCGGTGGTCGAGAAAACGTCCATTGTAAAGCTGCTCAATGCGGGCGCGGACGACTACCTGGCCAAGCCTTTCGACCTGGGCGAGATGCTGGCGCGGGCCAAAGCGCTCATCCGGCGAGGCAAGGGCGTGAGCCATCCGAAGATCGAGCTGGCGGACCTGGTGATCGATACGCTGGAAAAAACCGTGACCCTGGCCGGCAAGCTGGTGGAATTGTCGCCGACCGAATATCGGGCCCTCGAATATCTGAGCCACCGGCCGCGGTCGGTGATCTCGAAGCAGGTCCTGCTGGAACATTTGTACGATTACAACTGGGAGCATCACTCGAACGTGATCGAGGCGCACATTTCGAATCTGCGGCGGAAGCTGAATCGCGAAGGCGAGGGTCGGTGGATCGAGACCCTGCGCGGACGAGGCTATCGCCTGATGGCCTGCGCTGGCGGAGGTGCGGCATGAAGCAGTACTCCCTGCGCCGAAGGCTGATCGCCGCCGTGCTCGCCCTCGAATGCGGCCTGGTGCTGGGCCTGAGCTGCGCCACCCTTTTGTATCTGTGGCATGAACAAATGCGCAGCTTCGATCGGATGGTGCGCGGACGCGCCGATTCCCTGCTCGGCCAGGTGCACGATGCCGAAGATCCCAACGACAATGTCGCGATCAATCTGCAGGCGCTCGATCTGCGCAGCCGCGATCTGTGGATGGCGCAGGACAGCGGCCGCAGAATCCTCGCCCAGTCGGCGGGATGGAACAGCGAGGCGGTGCGCAGCTTCGGATCGAAAGAGACGGCGCATAATTTTCGAGTGAACGGGCGGGCATTTCGCGGCCTGATCCTCCACGGGATTCGCGTCATCGATGCAGAAGACGGCGGCGCGGGCATCCCGCGGGCCGTAACGATCTATTACGCCGCGCCCCTGCATCCGGTTTTCGAAACGATTGGCGGCGCCGCGGAGTTTCTGGTCGCGGCCAGTCTGCTGCTCCTGCTGGTGACCGCGGGCGTGCTGGCCCTGTTGCTGCGCCGCGGCCTGGCGCCGCTCGAAGAACTGAGCAGCGCCGCTGCCGAGATGACGCCGAAACGGCCGCGGTTTGCCGCCCCCCGCAGCGCACAAACGACAACAGAGCTGGCGGTGCTGGCCGGGGCCCTGGAGTCGGCTACACGGCGCCTCGAAGAGGCGTTCGTGCAGCAAAAAGTCTTCGTGAACGACGCGGCCCACGAGCTGAAAACCGCGGTCACCATCATCAAGTCGTCGCTGCAGCTGCTCGCATCGCGGCCGCGTTCCACACGGGAGTACGCCCGCGGCCTCGAAACCTGCATGGCCGACTGCGCGCGCATGGAGGAACTGGTGCAGCGCATGCTGCAGCTGGCGCGATTCGAGCGCGAACCGGCGACCGGCGATGTGGAATGCGATATGGCGGAAGTGGCGCGCGACGTGGCCGCTCACATGGCGCGGCTGGCGGAGATTCGCAGCGTCACCATTGCCGTGCAGGCCCCGGCTTCGGCGCCCACGCGCCTCGATCGCGATGCGTGCGCTTCCCTGCTGGCGAATCTGCTGCTGAACGCCGTGCAGCATACACCGGAAGGCGGCTCCGTCACGGCTTCGATTGCACTGGATGACGCCGTGGTGGCCGAGATTCGCGATACCGGCCGCGGCATTGCCCCCGAAGATCTGCCCCATCTTTTCGAGCGCTTCTGGCGGGGCGATCACTCGCGCGCGCGGAGCACCGGCGGCGCGGGCCTGGGCCTCTCGATCTGCAAAGCCATCGTGGATTCCTGCGCAGGCGAAATCACGGTCACCAGCAGGCTGGGCGAGGGGACCTGCGTGCGCGTGAAGCTGCCGCTGGTCGGATCGGCGGAGACGGTGCGCGAGCTGTCCGCGGTGAGCTGACGAGGGTGAAGGTTGCAGAGTCAGGACAGCCGGCCCCCGCGGGGTTCCAGACAATCCAAAGGGAAAAAAGAGGGGAGACCAGGAAGGTCTCCCCTTTCTGCTGCTGCAACTAAACTGCGATCTCGCCGCGCATGAGGCTCTTTTCTTCTGTGAGAGCGAAGCCGAGCTTCCTCGACAGTTTTTCCATGCGAGTGTTCTCCGGCAGGAAGTAGATGAGAACCTGCGCGACTCCCTCGGAGCGCGCAGCGGCCAGTGCGCGGCGCATCAGCTCTTCACCCAGTCCCTGTCCCTGGAAGTCGTCGGCGATCACAGCGGCGAGCGTGGCAGCCTGGCCGTGATCCTGGCGGATCATGCGGCTCACACCCGCGATCACTTTGCCGCGAACCGGATCGTTGACCTCGGCGACGAGAGCCAGCTCACGGTCGTAGTCGATGAAGCAGATCCGCGTGAGACGCTCGTGGGCCGTGCGCGCGCTGAGGTCGAGCGAGGTGAAGTAGCGCTGCACAACCGTCTTCTCCGAGAGGCGATCGTGGAAGGCGACGATCAGCGGCTCGTCTTCCGGGCGAATGGGCCGCAGCAGCATCTCGGCGCCGGAGCGCGATTTCCACGGCCCCGCGTACTGCACCGGATACGGGCGAATCGCAGGCCGCGGAAGATCCTGCTCGGTCGTGCCCGGCTCGTGCAGCACCACGCGCGCGTCGAGCGCGATGAGCCCGTCCGGCGAAGCGAGCAGCGGGTTGATGTCGATCTCCTTGATCCAGCGCTGTTCGACAACCAGCTCGCTGAAACGCACGACGAGAGCATCCAGCGCATCGAGATCGACGGGCTTGCGTCCGCGAACCCCTTTGAGCGCCTTGAAGATCTTTGTCCGCTCCATCTGGTGGCGCGCCAGCGTCGCGGTAAGCGGCGGCAGCGCGAGGGCCCGGTCTTTGTAGACTTCCACCAGCTGGCCGCCGGTTCCGAACAGCAGGACTGGCCCGAGTTGCGGATCGATGCTGGAGCCGAGGATGATCTCGTAGCCTTCGAGTTTCGCAAAGGGCTGTACCGTGACGCCCAGGAAGTGCTCACCGCCAACCTTCTCGGTCACCGATTTCTGAATGTCGTTGAATGCCGCAACCACGTCGCCGGCAGAACGCAGATTAAGCTTGACCCCGCCGACGTCGGTCTTGTGCGTGATGGTCTCCGAGTGCAGCTTGAGCACGACCGGGTAACCCATTTCGAGGGCCTTCTGCGCGGCTTCTTCCGCCGTTTTCGCCAGCTCGGTACGCACGGTCGGGATACCGTAGGCGGCGAGAAGCAGCTTCGATTCGTACTCGGTAAGGATGGTGCGTCGGCTGGCGCGCACCTCTTCGACAATGGCACTCGCAAGCTCGCGTTTCGTATCGAGGACCGACCCGGAGCGCGCCGTGGGTGTCTCGTAGAGGTCGCGCAGGTTGCTGGTGTGTTTCCAAGTCGCAACGAAGGCCTCGGCAGCCGCGTCCGGATAAGGAAAGACGGGGATGCCCGCTTTGGTGAGGACTTCGTTGCCAGCGGCCACAAAGTCTCCGCCCATCCAGCTGGCGATCACCGGCTTGCCTGTGGAATTCGCGTAGGGGAACAGATGCTCGGCGACCGCGGTTGGATTCGTCATGCCCTGTGGGGTGAGGATGATGAGCATGCCGTCGGTGTTCTTGTCCTTTGAGGCGATCTCCAGGGCCTTGGCGTAGCGCTCCGGCTCGGCATCGCCGAGGATATCGACGGGGTTGTTATGACTCCACGCTGAGGGCAGGAACTGATCGTAGGTCGTGATGGTTTCCGGAGCGATCTCCGTGAGCTCGCCGCCCGCGCTGATCAAAGCATCGGTGGCCAGGACGCCCGGCCCCCCGGCGTTGGTCAGGATGGTGAGGCGCGGACCCTTCGGCCGCGGCTGCTTGGCGAGCACTTCCGAGATATTGAAGATCTCGCTGATCGATTTCACGCGCAGCACACCGGCGCGCTGGAAGGCTGCATCGAGCACGTCGTCGCTGCCGGTGAGTGAACCCGTATGCGATGCCGCGGCTTTGGCGGCGGCTGCGGTGCGTCCGGCCTTGATCACGAGAATCGGCTTGTTGAGGGCGACTTCGCGCGCCGCGGAGAGGAAGCTGCGCGCGTCGCCGATCGATTCCATGTAGAGCACGATGGAATCGGTGTTGGGATCCTTGCCGTAGTGGTCGATGAGCTCGCCGAAAGTGATGTCGAGCATCGAGCCGGCGGAAACGCAGCCGCTCAGGCCCACGTGCTCGCGGATGCACCAGTCGAGAATCGCGGTCAGCAGGGCTCCGCTCTGGCTGATGAAGGCGAGGCGTCCGGCCGGAACCATCTCCTTGGCGAACGTCGCGTTCAGCCCCCCCACAGGATTCATGACGCCGAGGCAGTTGGGGCCGATCAGGCGCATTTTGCCGCGGATGGTCTGAGCGATCTGCCGCTCCAGCGCTTTGCCGGACTCGCCCACTTCCTTAAATCCCGCGGAGATGACGATGGACGAGGGAACACCGAAGTCGACCGCTTCCTGAATAATCCCGGGAACGCTGGCAGCAGGAGTGGTAACGACGACGAGGTCGGGAACCCCGGGCAGCTCGCGGATCGATTTGTACGCGGGAACACCGAGAATGCTCGGGCTCTTGGGATTGACGGGCCACACCGGCCCCCCGAAGGCGCTGCCGATCAGGTTCTCCATCACCGTCCGGCCGACCGAGCCGGCCCGCTCGCTGGCGCCGATGAGCGCCACGGACTTCGGCGTGAAGATGGAGGCCAGCGGGCTTTGCCGAACACTGACGAGATCGTGCGCGGGATCGATGATGAGCGGGGTTTCCGGGGCAACGGTTGCAGAGGCCATGCAGCGATTTCTCCTTCGATTCTGCTTCAGTGTCCGTATCCGGCTTCCGCGGAAACTTTACCGCGGAAGAGCCAGTAGGAGGTAATGAAATAGACCAGGGCGAGGATGATGCCGATCGACCACCACACGAGACCGACGTGCAGAGAGTGAGGTCCGGCCAGCGCATTGGCGATGGTGATATTACGAGAGGCATCGCTGGAGGATGGCAGAAGGGTCGGATAGAGTCCGGCGGCAGCGCCCACCAGCATAAAGACGAGGTACAGGCAGGATGAAAGAAATGCGGCCAGCGGCTTCTTCTGTTTCGTAAAGCTCAGCATGCCGATCAGGGTCGCCACGACCAGCGCCGGAACCAGGAAGAGGATCGGATACGCCTTGTAGTTGTCGAGCGCGGAGGGACGAACGGCGACCGTCGCCGGCAGGCTGATCAGGGTGACGACGAGCAGCGCGATCCACAGCGGCGTAACAGCGCGGCGGGCGCGGCTCTCCAGTTCGCCCGGAGCTTTCAGGGTGATCCACAGAGCGCCGTGAACGGCCAGCGCAACCAGGGCGACGACTCCGCCGATCACCGTATACCAGTCGAGGATGCCGGGATTGGCGCCGACGCGCCAGTTGGTCCACAGCGGCAGGAAGAAGTAGCTGTCCGTGCCCAGCGGAACGCCCCGGATCACATTGGCGAGCGCCGCTCCGAAGAAAATGGCAAGCAGGGCGCTGGCCACGAAGAACAGGCCGTCGAAGAAGCTGCGCCACACGCTGTGGTCGATGTGCATCCTCAGTTCAATCGAGGCTCCGCGCATGATGAGAAGCCAGAGCACGATCATGAGCGGCAGATAGAAGCCGCTGAACGACGAAGCGTAGAGCAGCGGGAAGGCAAAGTAGAGCGTCCCGCCGCCGGCCAGCAACCACACCTCGTTGCCGTCCCACACCGGGCCGATCGAGCGGATGAGGGTGCGCCGGTCGTCTTCGGTACGTCCCAGACAGGCGGAGAGGATACCCACGCCGAGGTCGAAGCCATCGAGCACGACGTAGGCAGCGATCATGACTGCGACAATCCAGAACCAAACGAATCCCATCATCTCTTCTCCTATCCCTGGACCGTGGTCAGCGTGGCGGGTTCAGTCGGGTGACCTGTCGATGGACCGGTTCGTATGAATCGATACACGAGAACAATCCACAGGATGGAGAGCACCGCGTACATGCCCAGGAAGCCGAGCAGCGTGAAGAGCGCATTCCCCGCGGAGACGTGCGTGGAATAACCCTGCGAGGTGCGGATGAGTCCGTAGACCAGCCACGGCTGCCGTCCGATCTCCGCCGTCATCCAGCCCGCCGTGTTGGCGATATAGGGCAGCGGGAAACTCAGCAGGATCGGCCACAGAATCCAGCGCGACGACCATAGCTTCCCCCGCCAGAGGAGGAATGCCGCGACCGCCATCAGCAGCAGGAACCAGGTCCCGAGGCCCGCCATGATGTGGTAGCTGTAGTAGAGCAACGGCAGGGGGGAGGGCCGATCTTCAGGAGCAAATTCGTTCAGGCCTTTCACTTCGGCCTTCGTGGTGCCGTAGATGAGAAAGCTCAGAACGTCGTTGACGGCGAGAGGATTGTCGATGGACTCCGTCGTCTCGTTCGGCTGGCCGATCAGCACCACCGGCGCGCCCTTTTGGGTGCGGAAAAGGCCTTCCATGCCGGCAATAGCAGCGGGCTGATACTTTGCAACCTCGCGGCCGTGCAGATCGCCGGTGGGGAAAATCTGAACGATGCAGGAGACGAGGCCGGCGATGACTCCGATCTTCAGGAACAGCCGGCCAAACTCCTCGTGGGATTTCTCAAGCAGATAAAACGCTCCGGTGGCCGCCACGAC
>JBKICP010000201.1:0-20567 GCA_046567085.1 Acidobacteriota bacterium | reverse complement strand
CAATTTCGTCGGCAACGTTATCTTCGCCGACCTCGCCTCCTGTCGCGAACTGGCCTACCGCATGACGGCGGTCCGCACATCCTCCGGACTCGATCCGATCCATCCGGGTGCGCTTTTCGCCATGGGCCTGATCGATGAGATCAGCCATGCGATCGTCGCCCGCTACCGCCAGACTCGCGATCCGCAGGTCAGCCAGGCGGCGCTGCAGTGGTTCACCGACCGGGTCGGCGACGACAACGTCGAGCGTCTGCTCCGCGCTTTCGTCGAGGAATTCCCCAATGTTGCCGTCTATCGCGGCGAGATCCCCCTCGAGCGCTGGCTCGATCACTCCACAGAGGGTCTGCAGCATCGGGAGGCGGTGCTGGAAGAGCTGATGCTGCTCTGGCTCGCCAATCAGAACCTTGCCTTCCGCCCGTTCCGCGAACTCTACGACGATACGAAACTGGCGCAGAGCACCGCCTATAACCAAGTCACCACCCAGCTGGGCAGCTACTTCGCTACCCGTCCTGAGACCGGCATGGGGCGTGGGAGTCTGCTCGATCTCCTCCGTGCGCCGATGGATGCCTCTCCGGATTCGCTGAGCGGCCAACTCGCCTGGATTCGTGAGAATTGGGGTGAATACCTCGGGGACAACTTCAGGAAAATTCTCCTCGCCACGGACGTTCTCAAAGAAGAGGAGGTCGGCCTATGGATGCGATTTCACCCCACCGACGCGCACCGCTGGCATGCCCCTCTCAGTGACACACACCACTCCGAGGTCCCGGACTTCCGCTCGATTCACCCCGGCGATGTTGAATACGAGCGCTTCAGCCCCGACCAGGACTGGATGCCCAACGTCGTGATGATTGCCAAGAGCACCTACGTCTGGCTCGCGCAGCTCACCCGCCAATACGGACGTCCTATTGAGCGCCTCGATCAGGTTCCCGACGAGGAACTCCAGACCCTCCATGACCGCGGCCTGAATGCTCTGTGGCTTATCGGGCTCTGGGAGCGCTCCCGTGCTTCGCAGCGCATCAAGCACATGCGCGGTCAGCAGGACGCCGTTGCGTCGGCTTACTCCCTTTTCGACTACCGCATCGCTGACGACCTCGGCGGCGACCACGCCTACCGCAACCTGCGCGACCGCGCCGCCCGCCACGGGATTCGCCTCGCTTCCGACATGGTCCCCAACCACATGGGGATCGATTCCCCCTGGGTGGTCGAGCACCCGGAGTGGTTCCTCTCCCGCCCCGATCGCCCGTGGCCCTCCTACAATTTCAACGGCCCCGACCTCTCCTCCGATAGCCGCGTTGAAATCAAGATCGAAGACCACTACTACGATCAGTCCGACGCCGCCGTCGTCTTCCAGCGCCGCGACCACCGCTCCGGTCACACCGAGTACATCTACCACGGCAACGACGGCACCAGCTTCCCCTGGAACGACACCGCCCAGCTCAACTACCTCCGCGCTGATGTCCGCGAGCAGGTGATCCAGACCATCCTCCACGTCGCGCGTCTCTTCCCCATCATCCGTTTCGACGCGGCGATGACGCTGGCCCGCCGCCACGTCCAGCGGCTCTGGTTTCCGCTCCCAGGCAGTGGCGGCTCCATCCCCTCACGCGCCGAATCGTCCATGACCCAGGAAGAATTCGACCGCGCCATGCCCAACGAGTTCTGGCGCGAAGTCGTCGACCGCGTCGCCGCCGAGGTCCCCGGCACGCTCCTGCTGGCCGAGGCTTTCTGGCTCCTCGAAGGCTACTTTGTCCGCACGCTCGGCATGCACCGGGTCTACAACAGCGCCTTCATGAACATGCTGCGGGACGAGGAGAACGCCAAGTACCGCTCCGTCATCAAGAACACCGTCGAGTTCGATCCGGATATCCTCAAGCGCTACGTCAACTTCATGAGCAATCCCGATGAGCGCACGGCGATTGATCAGTTTGGCACGGGCGACAAATACTTCGGCGTCTGCACCATGATGGCGACCCTTCCGGGCCTGCCGATGTTCGGCCACGGGCAAGTCGAAGCCTTCACCGAAAAGTACGGCATGGAGTACAAGCGCCCCCGCTACGAGGAAACTCCGAACCAGTCCCTCGTCGACCGCCACATGCGCGAGATCGCACCCCTGCTCCGCAACCGCCACATCTTTACCGAAAGCGCCAACTTCGCCCTCTTCGACTTCTGGCTCGACAGCGGCAGCGTCGATGAAAATGTCTTCGCCTGGTCGAACCGAGCCGGCAATCAGAGCGCTCTGATCATCTTCCACAACAAGTACGCAAGCACCTGCGGCACTCTGCACGCCTCATCCTTCCGGACGGACAAGAACACCGGCGCCCTTTACAACGTTCAGCTTCACGAAGCGCTTGGTCTGCCGACCGAGGGAGATGCCGTCCTTGCCTACCAGGACAATGCCTCCGGCCTGAACTTCCTGCGTCGCGCCGGGGAGCTGCGCGAGCGCGGCCTCCGCCTCGAACTGCACGCGTACCAGTACCACGTTCTGCAGAACTGGCGGGTTATGGTTTCCACAGAGGAATATCCCTGGGATGCGCTCTGCTCCGACCTCAACGGCACCGGGGTCTGGAGCCTTGACGACGCTCTGGCGAAGTTCAAACTCCGCCCCGTGCACGACGCGCTCCGCAAGGCCCTGCACGCAGACACGCTCCGCTGCTTCTCCGACCTCATTGAAGCCGAAGCCACCGACGTGGCCGCGCATCTGCCCGGCGCGCACCAGGCGCCCTGTAGCCGCGAAGAGACCCTCGCCGCGCTCGAGAAAAGCGCCGAGCGCTTCTTCCAGGCTGCTTTGGATTCGCTGCAACTGAGTCCAGAGCCCGAGATCCACGCCGAGCCTGACGGGCATGCTTCCATGGCGGACGCGCCCGCTTCGGTGGAGCTCGAATCCCGGCAGCCCGCCACGCTGGCACCAACGCCCGCCAATCTCGCGCGTACCGCTCGTGAGCACTATCACCGGTTGCTCCTCGCCACTGAAAAGCTTCCCTCTCTGGAGCGCACCTTCTCCCATAGCTGGCCTGCCGATGCCCGCCATGTGCTGCCGAGCTACAGCCCGCAAACCACGGCCGTCAACGTTCTCGCTCCCGTTGTTGCATGGTGTCTCGTCCGTGCACTGATCGACTCGCTCGGGTCCACGCAGCATCCCGGCGCCATCTTCGATCGCCTGTATCTCCGGTTCGCAATCGCGGAAGCCTTCCGCCCCCTCGGCCTTGACGCGGACCACGCCTTCCGCGCCGCCGCGCGCATCCGTATTCTGATCGCTGCGCCGCAACGAGCGCTGCCCTCCGCGACGCAGCCGCTTGTCTCATGGGACGATCCGGACACCGTATGGCTCACCGGCCTGCACAGCGCCCAGGGTCAGCGCTACTTTAATAAAGAAGCCTACGAGCAGCTCCTCTGGTGGTCGACTGTACCCCAATTGATCAACGCAGCCGGGAAAGATCCTGCCGCGAAATCCTCCGCTACGCGCATCACCCTTCGCGCCCTCGAAGGCCAGATCGAAGAAGCCACCGTTGCAGCCGCCCAGTCCGGCTACCGCCTCGATCAACTGCTCCAGCCTGAGTCCGCCGAAATTACCAGCAGCACCAACGACGACCAGAGCGAGTCAGCCAGCGCCGATCCGGTACGTTCTGCCTCCGACCCAGAACCCCTCGCCTGAATCGGCAAAGACCGCCGGTTCTCCGGCCCCGCGCAACACTGGGGCCTGAGGGAACCTTGCGCCCTTGCATCCGGCGACGGACCTTCGCCGGTTCAGCAGTCGAGGTCCAGCGTTAGGAAGGGCTCGAGGCAGCGGAACCGAAGTCCTGCATCCCGCGTATTGCGTAACAAGGAAGCAGGGGGTCGCATGTTTGCAGACGTGAAGTACGCCTTGAGGCAGCTCAGGAAGTCGCCGGGGTTCACGATCACAGCGATTCTGACGCTGGCGTTGGGGATTGGCGCGAACGCCGTGGTTTTCAGCGTGATGAACGCCATTGTGCTGAAGCCGCTGAATGTGCCCAACCCAAGAAACGTGTTCATGGTGCAGCGATTCCAGTATCCGTCGCAGTCAATTCCCGATTATCGCGACTTGCGGGACCGCAACCACACTTTCACGGACCTCTATTCGTACAACATCATCGGACCGACCGGACTGGACATGGGCGCGGGGAATCCCGTCACCGTATGGCCCTATCTGGCGAGCGGGAATTATTTCGATGCGCTCGGAATCCAGCCGTATCTGGGACGCTTTTTCCACGCGCAGGACGAACACGGGGCCAACAGCGCTCCCTACGTGGTGCTGAGCTACACGCTTTGGCACTCGCTGTTCCATGACGATCGCAATGTGGTGGGGCGGATGGTGCAGATCAACAAGCACCCGTACACGATCCTCGGCGTGGCGCCCCCGGCTTTTCGCGGAACGGAACTCTTCTTTGCACCGGGGCTGTGGGTGCCGCTGGTCGAGCAGCCGCAGATGGAGGGATACAACAGTCTGGAGGAGCGGGGCAATCACTCGGGCTTTGTGGAGGGGCGACTCAGGGCGGGCGTCACACCGGCCCAGGCAACCGCCGATCTGAACACGATTGCAGCGGAGCTGGCCAAAGCCTACCCGCACGATGACGATGGGTTGAAGATCACGCTGGCGCGTCCCGGACTGGTGGGCGATATGCTGGGCGCCCCGGCACGAGCGTTCATGACGGGATTGATGCTGCTCGCGGGGTTGATCCTGCTGGCTGCCTGCGCGAATCTCGGGAGCCTGTTTGCGGCGCGGACAGCCGATCGCGCGAAGGAAGTCGCGGTGCGGATGGCCCTGGGCTCGAAGCGCCGTCTGATTCTGCGGCAGCTGATTACGGAGGCAGTTCTGGTCTCGCTGATGGGAGGGGCGGTCGGACTGGCAGGCGGCGTTGCCATCCTGCGATGGCTGAGCGCGTGGCAACCGATGCCGAATATTCCCATCAATGTTCCGGTGAATCCGGATCTGTGGACGTATCTGGTGGCGTTCGGACTGGCGATCGGAAGCGGCGTCCTGTTCGGGATGGTTCCCGTGCGGCAGGTGCTGAAGTCGGATCCGTGGCAGATCATTCGCGCCGGGGGAACACCGCTGACGCATACGCGGAAGGTGACACTGCGGGACCTTCTGCTGGTGGCTCAGATTGCGATTTGCGCCGTGTTGGTGACCTCGTCGCTGGTGGCGGTGCGCGGGCTGGCACGGTCAATGCACAGCGAATTCGGCTTCAGGCCGGACGGCGCGATGCTGGGGAGTATGGACCTGAAATGGGGTGGCTACGACGACGAGAAGGCGGCGCAAATGCAGCGGCGCATGCTCGATGCTGTCAGCGCACTGCCTGGAGTGACGGCTGCCGGTTACACCCAAAACATACCTCTGGGCCTGGGTAGCGGCGATTCCTACGTCTATAAGGACACCACGACGGACTTTCGTCCGACCAATTTCGCAGCGGATGCGATGAACTATAGCGTGTCTCCGGGCTATTTTGCCGCTGCGGGGACGACCATGCTTGCCGGTCGGGACATCAGCTGGCACGACGAGAAGAAAGCGCCCGTGGTGTCTGTCGTGAATCAGGAATTTGCGCGGAGGGTCTTTGGCGGGGTCGATAGAGCCATCGGAAGCTACTTCAAATTCTGGGGCGGCCAACGGGCGCAGGTCGTCGGGGTAGTGGAGAACGGAAAGTATCGCACACTGACCGAAGATCAGCAGCCTGCGATGTTCTTCTCGATTTTGCAGCACCCATCGACGAGTATGTTCCTGGTGGTGCGATCGAATCGGAATTCTCAGGAGATTGCCGGAGCCCTGCAGCGAACGCTTCGTTCTCTGGACGCGAGCCTCCCGATGGAGATTGCGACATGGCACCAGGAACTGGATTGGGCCCTATTTGCGGCGCGCGTGGCGAGCGTGGCGCTCGGAGTGCTGGGCATGCTGGGAGCGATGCTCGCGATCACAGGCATCTTCGGCATGGCCTCGTATGTTGTGAGCAAGCGGATGCGGGAACTGGGAATCCGCGTGGCTCTGGGGGCGCGACAGCAGGAGGTGCTGCGTGCGGCCCTGGGACGGGCATTTATGCTGCTTGCCGCGGGATCGGTGGCGGGAATTGTGCTCGGTGTGCTGGCGACCAAAGTGCTCTCGTACATCGTCTAT
The DNA here is from genome assembly GCA_046567085.1 of Acidobacteriota bacterium. Taxonomy (GTDB): domain Bacteria; phylum Acidobacteriota; class Terriglobia; order Terriglobales; family Acidobacteriaceae; genus Palsa-343. Next base: position 14,449 of record JBKICP010000201.1, on the reverse strand, counting down.
CAGGCAACGCCAAAGGACCCCATCGTATTGGGGGGCGTTGTCCTCACCATGATGATCCTCGGGCTGGTCGCGGCGTGGATCCCGGCGCAGAAGGCGCTGGCCGTCGATCCGATGATTCTGTTACGGAGCGAGTAAGACGCTGAATCGCCAACGGGGAGTGGAAGACAATCAGGGCGCGCCGATCAGAGCGCGCCCTGATTCTTGATGTGAAGTTTAGTGGCGGCCGCCGTCGTGATCGTGATCGTGGTCGTGATCTCGGTCGGGTCGCTGATTGAAGTTGAACGCGCTCATCAGGTCATCAATCGCCGGGCCGTTGGTGGGAACGTAGGGATTCCAGCGCGTGGCAACCGGGTCCGGCATGTTGTCCCGGCTGCGATTGGTGATCGGGGGCAGGTTCCAGTTTTTCTCGATGAACTTCAGCGTGGAGACGTGGTCGCTGTATTCGTGCACCACGCGGCCGCCGCGAGAGTAAGGGCTAACAACGATAAGCGGGATACGGGTGCCGTCGCCGAAGAAATCGAGCGGCTGGATGTAGCCGGAGTCGTAGTAGCCGCCGCCTTCATCCACGGTGACGAACACTGCTGTGGAGGCCCAGAGCTTCGGATTGGCCTGCAACGCATCGATGATCTTCTTTGTGAAGCCTTCAAAGATATCGAGCTTGGACGAAGCCGGGTGGCCGTCGTTGAAGCCGCTCGGCTTGACCCAGGAGACTGCAGGCAAATTGCCGCTGGAGAGATCCGTGAAGAGCTGAGACTCGTCGGCGATGTGCTCGGAGCGGAGAGTGGGATTGGTCATGATGCGGGTGGAGTACTGGAGGAAGTTGCAGATGTTGCAGTAGGCATCCGCAGGATTGCTCTCGGTGGGATCGTTGACGTAGAGGTTCCAGTCCTCTCCATACCAGCGGAAGGAAACGTTGTGATCCATGAGATCGTCGGCAATGCCGCGCACCGAACTGGGCGGAATGGTGAAGGCCGAAGTGGTGCTGCCCAGCGCGCCGTTACCGAGATATCCCGGATTGTAGTTATTCACAATGTAATAGTGGCCTGCCTGGCAGTTGGTCTGAATCGGATGGTCGAGTGAATTGAGGTAGTTGGCAATAGGAGCGACACCTGGCTGCGTATTGTCATAGCAGTTGACATAGCTACCGCCCGAGTAGCCATCCTGGGTGTAGTAGTTATTCGTGTTCGGCTGCGGGTTCGGGTTCTCAATTTGATTGGACGGCGGTGTGGTGGCAGTTCCCTTGCCGTCGCTGTAGTAGAGGTCGTCGGCGTATCCCATATAGATATGGTTGGCGCCGGTCCCGCCCATGACGGCCTGGTGGTAGTTATCGCTGATGGTGTATTCGTCGGCGAGCTGCTTCAGGTAGGCAGCGTCACCCGCGGCCATGTTGAAAAATCCCATAGAAACCGAGCCTTCGCCGGTCGACATATCGGTGAAGGGAGTGGGCGGTTGTTTTCCGTTGCTGCCGGCACCGACGCTCACCTCGACCCAGGGAAAGAGATCTTTGCGGCAACCGGCCGGATCCCACACGGTGGAGTAAGCGGTGCTGCAGTCCGCCTGCTGCCACATCTGGAAGAAACGGTGCACCGGGCTGGCGGCATAATCGTCGAAGGAAATGCCGGGGCTGAGCTGGTAGACACCTTCATTGAGATTGTCATTGTTGGGCAGACGCATGTCGACCGTTCCGGATGTCTGGCCCGTGCCGCCGGTGGTCAGGAACTTCTCGTAGCCAGACGCAAGATCCGGATCGACGGCTTCTGCCGCGGCTACAGTCGAGAAGGGCGCATTCTTTGGACCGCCCACCAGGAGCGGGGGGATGTGCGCGTAGATGGACTTATCCTGGGGTGCATTGGTATAGCTACCCGTCACCACGGCCTGGTACTGGGCGGATAGCGAGTAGCTGGGGCCTGGATTGCCCTGCTTGTCGATGATGCCTTCGGAGAGGAGGTTAAGGACGTGCTGGCCGTGACGTGGCTGGTAGGTGGCGAAGACGTGATCGAAGGTGCGATTTTCACCGAGGATGATGATGACGTGCTTGATGGGCGTCGTGGTGGTGTTGCCGGCGCCGGGAGTCTGCGCGAGGATTGGGGCGGTGGCGAAGGTCTGCATGGCGGCGAGAGCGGCCGCTGCGCAGCGGAAGGCGAAGCTGGAGCGCGGGCGCGACGAAGTTCGCGTCATAGTGGGGGATCCTCCGATGCATGTTTGGAGTAGAGCCGAGTTTCCGCGCCGAAGAGTACGCGGTGGGAACCATACTGACGTATTCTCTGTTGCTCCTCGGTTAATCGCGCAAGAAATGACGGTTGCAGGCGATGGGTTGCCCGTGCCAAATTTAAATTTTGCTGAGCCGCGACTTTTGCGCAGAATCGCGGGTTAGCAGGAGCAGACCGATCTGTGCCCGGATATCCCCTGCATGCCCACGAACCCAGTCTCCGGAAGTCAACGCGTCCTTCCAGCGATTCTTATCGCGATGCTGGTGCTGCCGCCGTGCGAGCCGCCTGCTTTCGCGCGCAAAAAGAAGAACGATCAACCGACCGCGGCCAGCGCGTCGCCGCTCGCTTCAAACCAGCGGGTGCTCCATGCGCTCAACCGGCTGACCTTTGGGCCGCGGCCGGGGGATGTCGCAGCGGTCAACGCAATGGGCCTGGACAAGTGGATCAACGAGCAATTGAATCCGGAGACGATCGACGATTCCACGCTCGATGCGCGACTGGCGGCGTATCCCGCGATGCGGCTCAGCCAGCACGATCTCATCCAGCGCTTCCCTTCTTCGGCCATGATCCGCCAGGCGGAACAAGGTAAGCGCGGAATTCCTGGCAATTCGGTCGAGCGGGCCATCTATCTCGATCAGATCGCGGCGCTGCGCGAGCGGCAGGACAAGCAGGCGGAGAACAGGACGCAGGCGGCTGCCTTCCCGGCGGTGGACGGTGCGAAAGCGCAGGCGGACGATATGGCTCCTCCGCCCCCCCCGGACATGATGCCGATGACGGCACCGGCCAAGCCTGCGGAGCCCTCCATCCAGGAAGCGGAAGACAAATTGTATGCAGATCTAGACGCAACCAGCGTCGCCAATCTGCCGCCCGATCAGCGGGTGAAGAAGCTGGTCGAAATGAAGCCTGAAGATTTCCGCGATTTTCTGCGGCGTCTCCAGCGGCCGGATCGGGTGGCTCTCTTTGCAGGTCTGACACCAGAACAGAAGGAGACCGTCTTCGCACTGATCAATCCGCAGCTGGTGGTCGGCGGCGAAGTGCTGATGACGAGACTGCTGCGCGATATTTACAGCGAACGCCAGCTGGAAGCCGTGATGACGGATTTCTGGCTGAACCATTTCAATGTGTATCTGCGCAAGGGTCCCTTTGCGCCGTGGTATCTGGCGGACTATCAGAACAAGGTGATCCGCCCGCATGCGATGGGCAAATTTGAGGACCTGCTCATCGCGACCGCGCAGAGCCCGGCGATGCTGTTCTATCTGGATCAGACGGAGAGTGTCGGTCCTCATTCACTGGCAGCCTGGCGGTCGGAGATGGGGATGAACGGCCCCGCGGCGAGGGCGCATCCCGTCGGGCTGAATGAAAACTACGCGCGAGAACTCATGGAATTGCACACTTTGGGTGTCGATGGCGGCTACACCCAGCGCGACGTCACGGAAGTAGCGAAGATCTTCACGGGCTGGGGCATTGAGCGCCCGGCTGAAGGCGGTGAGTTCGCTTTCAATCCAAGACGACATGAGCCCGGACCGAAGTTCGCGCTGGGGCACCAGTTCGGAGGCAACGGGGAGTCCGAGGGACTGCGGGTGCTGCACCTGCTGGCGAACAGCCCCGTCACGGCGCATCATGTGTCGCTGCAGATTGCGCAGCGTTTTGTGAGCGACAATCCTCCGCCGGCTCTGGTCGAACGCATGACAGCCACGTGGATCAGGACAGGCGGCGATATCCGCGAGGTGCTGCGGACTATGTTGCAGTCGCCTGAGTTCTGGTCGAAAGAGGCGTATCGCGCGAAGGTGAAGACGCCGGAGGAGTATGTGATTTCCGCCGTGCGCGCAACGGGCGGCGACGTGGTGCAGCCAGCTGCGCTGGTTGAAGCGATCGGGCAGCTGGGCATGCCTCTCTATGGATGCCAGACGCCGAATGGCTACTCATGGTCGGCGGATGCGTGGCTGAACAGCGGCGAGCTACTGGACCGAATGAACTTCAGCATGGCGCTTTCGGACAACAACGCCGGGGCGGTGATGGCCTGGGACAAGCTGATGGGCATTGATGACCCGATGGGGATCAGCGCCGATGCCAAGGAAGGTAAGCTTGAGGAATTGCTGCTGGACGGTGACGTTTCCGAGCACACGCGGAGTGCAGCCCTGGCTCAGCTGACGCAGCAGACAGGCAACGCGGGACCGGGGATGGGTGGGCCACGCAAGATGATGCGACCGGTGACTTTCGTGCGTCCGAGAGAGTTCGGTCAGCTGCTGATCTCCTCAGCTCCTTTACCGCGTCCGGCGGATCAAAATGCGGCTCTGCTGGGCGGACTGCTGCTCGGTTCTCCAGAGTTTCAGCGGCGCTGATGAAAAGTGGCCGCGCCGATTCACAATCTTCGTCCTGCGGACGGGACGACCGCGCTCCTGACCCAGTCTCCGCCAGATCAACGGATGGATGGCGCGCAAAGCCCTTCCGGGTACAGAACGCGATATGTCTGGTAGCCGCCGGATAGGCTGCGCGCGGCGAGGCCATATTGGGTCAAAATTCTGCAGGCGTAGTAGGACCTCTGGCCCACGCCGCAGTTGACCCAAATCTCACGATCCCGCGGCAGCTCACCTGTCCTCGCGCGCAGTTCGCTCAAAGGTATATTCACGGCACCATCGATGGAGTCGGCGAGAAATTCGTGCGGGTCCCGCACATCGAGAATGAAGGCGCGCGTCCCGTCGAGTTCCTGCCAGGGCGCGAGGTTGAGGTCACCACGCAGCACATTGGAGGCAGCCATGCCCGCCAGGTTCACGGCATCTTTCGCCGCGCCAAACTGCGGCGCATAGCATAGCTCGGCTTCTTCCAGGTCGAAGACTGTCGCTTTCATCTGAATCGCGAGAGCAAGGACGTCGATCCGGCGCGCGACGCCTTCCTCACCGACAGCCTGAGCGCCGAGAACGAGGCCGTCTGAGGCGCGAAACAATAGCTTGAGATGAATGGACGTGGCACCTGGATAGTAGCCGACATGCTGGGTTGGGTGCAGCCAGACGGTTTTGAAGTCGTCGATACCAGCGCGGCGAAGCATTTTCTCGGTCGCTCCCGTCAGCGCAACTGTGAGACCGAAGATGCCGCACACGGATGTAGCCTGGACACCGCGAAAAGTGGAGGTCCTTCCGCAGATTGCGTCGGCCGCCACGCGAGCCTGACGATTGGCGGGACCGGCGAGCGGAATCAACTCGGATGAGCGTGTAACGGTATGGCAGACTTCCACAGCATCGCCGACGGCCCAGATGCGCGGATCGGACGTGTGCATCTGTTCGTCCACTTTGATCCCGCCCCGCTCACCGATCTGCAATCCCGCATCTCGAGCCAGTCGGGTCTCCGGGCGTACGCCGATGGCGAGAACCACGAGGTCCGCCCGAAGGGCGGCTCCTGCCTGGGTGCGCACGAGGAGACCTCCGCCCCGGGAAGGCTCGAAACCGGCAATCCCGTCGCCCATGTGAAGTCGCACGCCGCGCGCGATCAGATGCTCGCTGAGGTACGCCGCCATTTCCGGATCGAGAGGCGGCATCAACTGGTCCATCATTTCGACGATGGTGACCTTGATGCCTCGATGCGCCAGGTTGTCGGCCATTTCGAGGCCGATGAACCCGCCGCCCACGACGACGACTTGCTGGGGATTGTGGCCGGCAATCCACTCGCGGATCTCGCGGCTGTCGGGAATCGAGCGGAGGGTGAAGATTCCCGGAAGGTCGATGCCCTGGAGAGGCGGGCGAATTGGCGCCGCACCGGGCGAAAGCACAAGCGCATCGTAGGGTTCGCGATATTCGCGGCGGGTGGCGAGTTCGCGAACGGCCAGTTCGCCGGAGGTCCGATCGATGGCGAGCGCCTCGTGCCGCGTGCGGACTTCGATATTGAAGCGGTCACGAAACAGCTGCGGAGAGGAGAGCAGCAGGTTTTCCTCCTCCCGGATCACGTCCCCGACGTAATACGGGAGACCGCAGTTGGCGAAGGAGACGTGATCGCCCCGATCCAGCACAACGATTCTTGCGGCCTCGTCGAGTCTGCGCAGACGAGCGGCGCAGGTTGCACCACCGGCCACACCTCCGACAATGACAATTCTCTTTGGATTCATGATTCCCTGCCGAGAGTCAGTATGTGCGCTGCGGCCCACAATTCAGTGGTCGCAGTTGTTTTCATGGGTTACGAGCGTACCCGCAAGGTACTCGCGAACCAGAGTCTGCGGTTCCTCCTCCGGCGCTCCGGTAACGACGGCAACCGAAGCCGCCTCGAAGAGAGCGCGGGCGCGGGAGCCCATATTGCCCGCGATCACAAGATTGGCGCCGCGCTCCCTGAGCCAGACGGGCAGCAGACCCGGCTGATGTTCCGGCGCTGCGACCTCCCTGAGTGCAAGAACGGTTTTGGCATCCGGATCGATGTCGACGAAGGCAAACGCCGGGCAGTGTCCAAAATGTGAATGAAGGCGGCCGTTAGAAATCGGGATGGCAATACGCATGGAGAGGCTTTTCCTTTCCCAGAGAGTCCAGCAATTCTGACATGTAACGGTGTTCTCTACACCTATACTACGACTGCACCGCATGACACCCAACGGTATTTTTGTGATCTTCCAGAACGGTGCACATTGCATCTATAATCTCCGCGAGAGCGCCGAATCTGGAGATTCGGCGCTCCGGAAACCGCGATTCACAGTGGAGGAATCCGGATGCCACGAAGGAACTGCCCGAGGCACGGCAAAGATTATCCCTGCACGTGCGGGATGGGTAATCTTTACCGCTTCGTCGAACCAATCGTGCTTCTGCAACTGAAAAAGAAGGGGCGATCCTATGGTTACGATCTCGCGTCCGATCTTGCCGATCACGCCCTCACCGACGCCGAAATTGAAAAGGGCGCACTGTATCGGACGCTCCGACAGCTGGAGACGAACGGCAATGTGAAGTCCGAATGGGAAACAGAGCGGGGAGGTCCGGCCCGGCGGGTCTATCGGCTGACGGCTCGTGGAGAAAAGCACCTGGAGGAGTGGGCGGAGGTTCTGGAGAATCTTTCCGGGTCGATGAGTCGATTTGTTCGTGAGACGAAGGCGTCTCTGCGGGTGAAACCGAGGAGAAGCCGGTCCACCTGATTGAGGCAACCCGCAAGCACTTCACGGGGGATGGAGCTGTTCAACAGGTGTGTACCGCACGCAACTTTTTCAAGGGGGGGCGATGGCGAAGACCGCTTTCATCACGCTGCTGGACCGCGACGACTCGGCATTGTCGCCGCATTTTGGCAAGGGCAAGTGGGTGCTGATCCGCGACGACAACGGTCAAAATACTTTTGAACAAAATACGGTCCTCAATGGGAGAGCGGTGGTCGACATCATGAAGAAGCATGGCTGCACGGATGCGGTGTTCACCGAGATTGGTCCGGGGGCATTTGCCCATCTGGAAGAGGCTGGAATCCGAGGATGGATCGGGCCGGCCAATCGTCCTGTGCCGGATTTGGCCGCGCTGCTCCGTAACGGTGAATTGATTCGCGCGGGGGCTCCCGAGTCCGGATCGAAAGATCATGCGAGCCATGGCGGGAAAGATGGGCAGTCCTGCGGATGCTGTGGGACTCCGCACACAGCGGAGAAGGGCCGCGGAAACTTCACCAGCCGCTAACGAATTTCCTCCCGGTACCTCTGGCATACGAACCTGGAGAAGCCTAAAACTGCAACTTCAGTGACAACTGGAGTTGCCGTGAAGGTGTTGCCGTCGACGTAATGAGACCACCTGTCGGTGAGGCGGCCGCGGTCGCCGATACATAAGTAATTGCATTCGGCGGACGGAAATTTGAGTGGTTCGCAATGTTGTAGATCCCCGCGCGCATCTGCAGGTGCAGATTCTCGATTGCCGTGTCCTTTGCTATCGAGAGATCGATGTCCGCCAGTCCGGGGCTCACGAGCGAATCGCGCGATACGTTGCCGAAGTGCCCCGCCGCCGGCGGCAGAAATGCATTGGGATTGAACCACGTGGTTACCGTGTGCGGATATAACCTTCCGGTGAAAGCGGGATTCCAGTTCGGCCGGATGGGATTTCGGCTGTCACCGTTGCCGGTTGGGTTGTAGCCCAGCTGCGGGCTAAACGGAAAGCCTGTCTGGACGGTCATGAGCCCGCTGAGGGTCCAGCCGGTGGCAGCGACGCGCGCGAATCCCGAGGCCTGTGTGAGGAGCCCATGATCGGCCGCAATCGGGAGGGCCCAGGTAGCGCTGGCGGTCGCTGCATGGCGCACATCGTCCACAGCAGGGCCCCAGTCTCGCTTCGGATTGGGGGGGAACTCGACATAGCCCGGGGTATTGAGGCTTTGCGCGCTGACCCAGGTGGATCCGTCATCGAGGTTCTTCGACCAGGTATAGGCGCCGCGCAGGGTCACGCCGTGGGAAAGAGAGCCGCGAAGTTCGGTCTCAAAAGCGTTATACATACCCACGCCTTCCGAGACCCACGATGTCGATTTCGACAGGTTCGGATTCGCGTTCTTTACGCCCGGCGGATAAAAGGGTTCGCCGCTCGCGGTGTAACTCGGCACCGGCTCGTTCAGGTCCTCGGAAAGGATCTGGTGATAACTATGGGAGCCTGGATAGCCGAGCATCAGCGTCATACCCGGCGTCATCTCATGCTCGACGCGTAACCGCCATTCAATCACAGCCGGTGTGGAGAGGTCGGTTTGCACGGTGCTCGGCGTCACCAGCGCGCCTGCGGGCACGTTGTCGCTGGGGCGAATGTCGAGGCTCGACAGAGCGACATTCTTCAAAGAAGAAGCAGTGTTGAAGGGCGCCGTCTGATCGAGCCGGTAATCGAGAGCATCCAGCAGGGTGTGATACAAGCCCACGCCGCCACGCAGAGCGGTCTTCCCATCGCCGAAGATATCCCAGGCAAAGCCAAACCGGGGGTTATAGAGAACCTTCGCTCGATTGGACAACAGTGGCGACTTGCCCGTGAAGGGCTCGGTCGACATCACACCGTCCACGATATTGTAGTTGGCGGCCCGCCCATCTACCCCGTTCCAGCCGTTGGTGGACTCCAGCCGCAAACCGGCGCGCAATTCCAGGCGAGGGAGTGCCTTCCAGATGTCCTCGAAGAAGGCAGCTTTCTCGAGCGAGCGCCATGCCATTTCCGAGGGCTGGGTGACGACGGTAAAGCTCTGGATCGTGCCCTGCAGGAATGACGTGAGGGTCGAGAAGAGCGCCTGTCCGTATTGGTTCTGTGCCAGAAAGTCATTTGACTGAATTGCCTGTGCCCAGAGTCCGGCCTCGAACTGATGGTTGCGGCGCATCCAGTAGACGTGGTCGTCCACCGTAAACAGGTTGCGCGCGGCCCATGTGTTCGCACCTACGTTATTGCCGGCCTGGGTAAGCTGCGAGATACCGTTCGACGCGGTGCTGCCGCCGATGATAACGGCGCCGACCGGGCGCCCGGCCACCCATCCCGGCAGAACCTGGTTGTTCAAGGCGCGATAGGAAAACGTTGCGCGCGAATAGCCCATGCGTGCGGTGTTCAGCGTGGAGGACGAGAAGACGTGCTGCTCCTGCAGACTTGCCACCTGCTCGCGCAGATGCTGGGAGACCTGGCTGATCGGGTTCTGTGTAGCGCCCAGGCTATCGCTGTCGTCGGCCGTGTAGACGCCGAAGAGCAGATCGTTGCTGCGCAGGTTCGCATCGAGGCGCGCGGTTCCGAAGTGCTCACGGGTGTGCAGTGGCGGGTGGCTCCAGGCTTCAGCAAGTCCTGTGATGACACCGTTGGAGAGCAGCTCCGGCCCGTTCTGTACCGGATAGAGCGCGAGCAGAGGCGCCACCGCCGGATCGACGCCGACGCGCTGCTCCACGCCCGCAGAATCGGGCAGATAGCCCTGGCGCGCTCGAGTGTCGGGGATGATGGTCACCGTGGGCGGCTGCGCATTGAGCTGGAAGCCCTCAAAGCTGGTGAAGAGCAAAATCCTGCTCGGCTTCAGGGGTCCGCCAATCGATGCTCCGAAGTGGTTGCGCTGGTATTGTGGCACGATGCTCTGATCGAAGTAATTGCGGGTGTTGAGATTGTTATTGCGGAAATATTCGAAGAGATCGCCGTGCCACTGGTTCGTTCCGGAGCTGGTCACGATCGTGATTTGTCCACCATCCCGCTTGCCGTAGTTCGCACCGTAGGAGTCGGTCACGACATTCAGAGCATCGATTGAGTCCATGCCCAGCAGCGTGCCGCTGAGTCCCCCCGGCTGCACGCTGGTCGACGCCATTCCTGTGTACTCGATGCCGTTGAGCAGGAAGAGATTGTCCTGGGGCCGGCGGCCCGCGACGGCGTACTGGTTGCCGACGCCTGCACTGGCCGTCCCGGTCCCTCTGGATCGTTCGCTCCGATAATTTGCGGTAGCTGGATTCACGGTGATCAGCTGATCGTACCCCCCGCCGTTGAAGGCGAGGTCCTGCACCTGCCCCTCACCGATCACCCCTGCGGCTCGATGCGTGGTGATGTTCACGCCCGTCGTTGACGAGCCTTTCACGACCGATCCGGCGCCCATCACGAATGTGAGGTTCACCGTACGCTCGGCTTCGACGCTCACTCCGTCGCGCGTGGCCGGCCCGAATCCAGCTGCTACCACAGTTACGGAGTAGCGACCCAACGCAAGGGAAAATGCAAGGAATCGGCCATCCTGACCGGTTTGTAATGTCCGCGTGGTGCCAGTGCCCAGGTTTCGAACCGTTACAGACGCACCCGTAACAGGTGTCCCCGTGGAGTTGGTCACGCGACCGGAGATGGCGCCGCGCACGGTCTGCGCTGCAATCAGGCAAGGACTCAGGAAAAGAAGAAGGACCGGCAGGAGGAGGCAGGATGACGGCGCGCGACCCTGGCAGAGAGCGAGGAGCCTGGCCGCCGTCGCTCCGCTGCGATCGCGATGCTCGCCCACTTCCGTGATCCCGCGTTTCCGAAGCCGGATATGCTGGCCCTGCATACTTTCCCGCTAATGGCGGGACTCGACCACATGCTCGGCCGCGGTATCTACCGATGATTCGCTGCCGGTCTTCGACGATGGCGATCCGGTGTCTTTCCCGGGAGAGCTGCGGTCTTTTCTGCGAAGCAAGCTGGTACACGCATCGATTCCGAAGCCGGCGAGCATCGCTGCGAGGACTGCGCCAAATCCGTAGAGCCAGGGGTGGTGCAGGGAGAGGCTGGACAAGTAAGCGGGAAACCCGATCTCGGCGACGTCAAGTTCAGCGGCAGATCGGGCGATGACGCTTCGATTGCGACACGCATAGGCTTCCACTTTGTACTTGCCGGGCAGAGCGCTTTTCGGCCAGGCGAATTGCAGCGAATAACTCACCTCGCCAGTACCCGCCTCCAGTTGAACGGCTCCGGGGTGCACAGCATAGCCTCCTTCATGCTGCTTCAGGGCAAAGAAGCTGGCGAGGAGCATCTTCGCGTAGGCGGGATCCGGCACCTGATCGCGGGAGCCATCCCGGCCTTGCGAACTGCCAGTCCTGTTGCATCTGCAATGACGCAGGCAGCGGATGCGCGCCGTGAGAGCGTCCTGATCGAGGAGGTAGCGATCGAGGGATGCGCGCTCGAGCAGGTCATCGTTGCGGGCAGATCCGAAGGTAAGAAAAAGCGAGGGCGCGTGTTGGACGTGGATTCTGTCGGCGTTCAGCCAGATCAATCCTTTCCGCCCCTTGCAGTCGAAGAACTCGTCCTGTTCGGCGCTGCGAAAGACGATGAGAATCCCCGAACCGGAGGGCGCGGTTCCGGTGACCTGGACTCGCGAACCGTTATAGAACGTCGACATTTCTATTCGCTGCGGGGAGAGCGAAGGTGGCAACATCTGGCCCATCGCACCCTGCGCCGCGGCAGCGAGGACGAGACCGCCGAGTACGGGCTGCAGCACCCGGCGTTTCCAGCCGGGGAATGTCTGACATAAGTGTCTTACCCCACGACGGTCTCCCATAGATGTGCAACGACTCCGATACCGGCATGCTGGATGGACCGCACCAGGTCGAGCAGAGCGATCTCAGAAAGGCGGATCGACGGTGGAACCAGAATGCCGAAGAGCATCTTCAACATGACGCCCAGTGCAAGCATTCCGAGAAGGATCATCAGTTGCTCGCCGCGAAACAAGCGGCTGAGCCGGGCTCCGACCTGCGCCCCGATGGTCGATCCGGCGGCCACCAGCAGCGCCAGGACGACATCGACGGTGTGATTGGAGGAGGCCTGCATCACGGTTGCTCCCGCGCAGGTGAACAGTGCCTGAAAGAGGCTGGTGCCCACAGCAATATGCATGGGCATGCGGAGCAGATAGACCATCATCGGAATCAGAAGAAAACTGCCGGCCACGCCCATGACGCCGGTCAGCAGGCCGACGACGACACAGAGGCCAAAGGGCAACAGGATGGAGTGGCGAACGCCGGAGCGGGGGAAGTCGATCTGCCAGGGCAGACGGGAGAGCCATCCTCCGGAACGAGGTGCGTCGGGCTTGGTTTCGGCCATCATGCCGCCGCGCAGCTTGCGCCAGCTGTCTTTCACGATGAGGGTCCCGATGGTGCCCAGCATGAGGATGTAGGTCAACATGATGGCAAAGTCAGCATTGCCGATTTTCTTGAGGAGGAAGACGCACTGCACGCCAATCCTGGCGCCCACCAGGCTGCCGCAGACAAGAATGAGGCCCATGCGAAGATCGACATTGCGGAGACGAAAATGCGCGGCAACTCCTGAGGCGGACGAGGCGACGATCGCGTTGGTGTCCGAAGCCGCCGCCACGGTCGGCGGGACTCCGATCAGCATCATGCTGGGCGCGAGCAGGAATCCTCCACCGACCCCCAGCAGGCCGGAGAGCAGCCCGACGACGGCGCCGATTGCGATGACTACCCAGATATCGACGCCGATGCCGGCAACCGGAAGCAGAATACGTATCATGCGGATACCTCGTGGCGGTCCGGAGTTTCTGCCACGCTGCCGCACGTCTCACAAACGAGACCACCCGGTGGAATCATCGCGTTGCGCTCCAGAAACCGCTTCCTGTACCAGTCCATGACCTGGTAGCTGCTCATGTACATGTCGAGCCGGCTGGACCAGGCAATCAGGCTGCCCAGCATTTCCAGGCGATGCTCCATTTCCGTGGCGGGTGCTTTCCTGTACCACGCATCGACGAGATCGCCGCGGCAACGCACCTGGAATCCGTAATGTGCGAGGCAGCGTTCGAGGAAGCGCGCGCGCAAATCGCGCCGGTTTCGCGAGGCCCCTCCGCCAGCGAAGCGAAACGAGATGGAGTTGTTGCGCGGTGTATCGGTGATGCAGGCATCCATCAGGGCAAAGTGGTAGGCGAGGCGCGCATTCAGGTTCATATACTCGGCGGCCACGATCAGATACCCCGATTCTCCAAGTGCGCGGCCGCTCTCGGGACAATGACTCAGCGATGTTGTCATTACCGAAGCGAGATCGGCGAGGCCGATAGGCTGATCGCATCGGCACTCGGCTGCCGGTCCGGTCATTCCCTGCCACAGGAAACGGAAAGGCCGCGAGACAATCTGCTCCGGCCGGACATCGCGGCTGCCCCTGGCGGAGGCAGCCAGGCCGCCGCCGAGATCGAGTAGGCGGAGATCGATGGGGGCAGAGGTCACAAGCCGAGATGCTGTCTCCCCTTCCCGACTCAACCGCCCGTCGTTCAGGGTGAACATCGCATGGATCGCTGTCTGGTGGCAGTAGCGAAGCACATCGTGGGCCGAACGGCAGGCTCCTGGGCGGAAGCCAATGGCCGAAGAGTCGAGCAAATGAAGGCGCAGGAGACAACTCTCGATGGGAGTCTCCTGGCGAGCATCCTCCGCTTGAAGGGCTGGCGTCTCGCTGCGGGATGCGGGCCAGAATGTGCCTGTATACACACGCGGCTTGACCGCGTCGAGACTCACGGGAGTTCCCGGACGAACAGTCTCGAAGGCACCCGCCATCTGAAAGGCAGAGGGAATGCGGAACTCGCGCAGGAGAGCCGCGGCGTGGCCGGTCAGGTTGCCCCACTCTGCGACCAGACCGGAGATACGGGGCAGAACCTCGGCGATGTCCGGAGAAGCTTTGCGCAAAAAGAGAATGGCACCAGGAGGGGTACTGCCGAGCGAAGCAAGATCGTGGGCCAGATACGCGACTCCGGAGACGCGTCCCGGATAGACGCCCACCCCACCGGAGAGAATCGGCTGCGTACGAACCTGCGGCGGGATATGCCGGTTATCCTGGCGGGTGAGGACCAGTTGCCGGGCCTGCACAATCCAGAGC
>JBKICP010000200.1:0-24015 GCA_046567085.1 Acidobacteriota bacterium | reverse complement strand
AAAGACGGGAGATTTTAGAGGGGAGGCGGCAGCGGAAGCAGGCAGGAATGGAAAGAGGTGCAGACAGGTTTGTCCTGACTGCCCCTCTTTCTTCCCTATTGCCGTTTTTTGGTTACGTGTCTATTGCGGCCAACTCCAGTTCTCGGCCTTTCAGAACCAACCGTTCTCGCGCGCCACGATCTTCTGTGCGACGAGTTGCGGAGGATTCCCCGAAGTCGCCGCCGGGAAGACGAAGCCGTTCACGGAGACGAAGTTGTTGGTTGCGAGGCTGGAGAAGCTGTTCGTGCTGAAACCGCTGTAGGTGGTCTGCGAGGTGGTCTCGACGTTGAAGAGCGTCGCGGTCACGTTGCTGGCGACCCACGGGATGAAGGAGAAGTTGAGGCCCAGCGAGAAGCTCTGATTGGCGGAATCGAGGGCCGTAATCATCGCTGTCAGCTGCGTGGGCTCCAGTTGCACGGCGTTGGTGGTGAAGGTAACGCCGGCGGGCGGTCCCCACATGCCCCCGGCCGCTCCGCCTTTGGTCGAGGTGAGGGTTCCCGCCTCGACGGCGACCTGGACGTTCTGCCCGATGGTGAGGTTGGCCGGGCTGGTGAAGCTCAGGCCGGAGGGAATGGTGAAGCCGTTGTTATCGATCGCCCAGGTTGCGGCGTTGTCAATGGTAACGGTGGCCAGGCCGCCCATGGGCATCGAATCGTCGTGCTCATGGTTTCCGTGCAGGATCATCTTCACGGTATAGGTGCCGCTGGCAGTGGAGGGCGCCTGCACGCCGAGGATGGTTCCCTCGACGCTCTGCGTGCCGGAGGCCTGCAGATACGAGACCCGGTCGGCATCGAGAATGCCGCCGCTGGCGACGTCAGTAACGTGTACGCGAAGGATCTGCCCCTGCGCCACGCAGGCGATGCCGGCCGCGGAGCAGGCGCTCGCCGGGAAGTTGCTGAAGGTGGTGTTGGTGGTGGTGTTCACGGTGAAGGTGTGGCCCCACTTCGTGGTCATCGTGAATTGGTTCTGCGCGGCGGTGACGGTCTGCACCTGGCCGGTTACGGAACCGAACTCAGGATGCTCGGGCATGGAAGGCAGCGGTTTCACCGAGACGCCGTTGGCCACGCTGAGGTCGACGGAGAGGTCCTGCTGCACGACCTTGTTCAGATGGAAATCGATGAGCAGGCCGAGCGGCGATCCGCTGCTGACGGTGACGGGGAACGGAGACGAGGAGAAGCTCTGCGTGGCCGATGCGATGGCCGGTGTGAGCTGACAGACGGTTCCGACCTTGCAGGTGCTGCCCAGCGATGCGTCGGACTGATTGAAGATGACCAGCTGTGGGTTCGCGAAGGTGAGGCTCAGGCTGCTGTAGGTGCCGGCGGGGACGCTGGCGGTGCTGAGGAAGGCAGAGAGCGCCTGCAACTGGGTGACGTCAATCTGAATCGGCGTGTTGTTGCTCAGCAGCGAGACGGGCGAGGTGACGGAGGATCCGGTAGCCGGGGTCAGGGTTGCGTCGGTCAGGCTGACCTGGAAGAAGAGAACGTCGACGCCCTGGGGCGGATCGTCGGTCATGGTGAGCGAAACCGGAACGCTGTTCGCCGGTGTCGGGGTGGGGGTGGTCGTCGATGGATTGCTGGTGTTACCGCAGCCGGTCAGCAGCAGTGCGAGCGTCGCGACCGGAACCGTTGCCAGAGAAAAAGTCTTTCGCATTTCTAAAGAACCTCCTTCGTGCGAGAGGCGAGGCAGAACGAGCAAGTCAATCAGGAGAGGGAGCAGGTTCGTGCCGCGATCGGCGCATGATCGCCGATTTCCGGATCGAACCTCAGAGCGGTGCCGGAACCAGGGCCCGTCAATACGCAGCATTACCAGCAGGATTGGGCTGATTATAGACAGCGATGATGACGGAAGGGATAGAACTACCGGGGGATTTGGGTGCCATCTTTCGATACCGCGAAACTGAATTACCGCGGTAATGGCACTCCGCGGTGATTCCGCGTCGGATGCGGCCAACCATTGATGGTTACCGCTGACAACGCGCTACTCCGTTGGTCGCGCCCGGTTGCCTGCAACTCGATGCTTCGTGGTCCGCTAAACTGGCTTCCATGCTGGTCAAAACCGCTACAGCCTTTCTGCTTGCTTTGGGTGTTCTTTCTGCTTCGGCACAATCCGACCCGGCACTGACCGCGCAACTCCAGTCTCAGATTGCGGGGTTCCACGGGAAAGTGGCGCTCTATGCGCACGATCTGGCGAGCGGCAAGACGGTGGCGATCGACGCCGACACGCCCGTGCCGACGGCTTCGGTCATTAAGCTGGGCATCCTTTATACGGCTCTGGAGCAGATCCGGGCGGGCAATGCTCACTTCAGCGATCTGCTGATGCTGAACCATGATGATCAGGTGCCGGGGTCGGGGGTGCTGCTGTTCTTCGACACGCCGCAGACGCTCACGCTGAAGGATGCGCTGACGCTGATGATCGCGGTGAGCGACAACACGGCGACGAACCTGGTGATCGACGACTTTGGCCGCGATACGATCAATCGGCAGCTGACGGCGCCTCCGCCGCAGGGACTGGGCCTGAAAAAGACGTGGCTCTACAAGAAGGTGTTCAAGCCGGCGACGCGGCCCGAGCCTGCGGATCAGGCGCAGTTCGGGCTGGGCAAGACGACGGCGCGCGAGATGGCCTCGGTGATGGAGCGTTTTGTGAACTGCAGGCTGGGTCCGGCGCCTGCGCGCAGAAGGCTGTCCGATCTTGCGGCCTCAGCGCCCCCGCCACCGGATAAGGAGCTTTGCGCCGCGGCGATGCACATGCTGAAAGTGCAGTCGGACCGCGACATGATCCCGCGGTATCTGGAGAAGCTCGACACGACGGAGGGAGAGTCGGCCATCGCCGACAAGATTGGCGCGCTTGATCACGCGCGCAACGATGTGGGGGCAGTTTTCACAAAGCACGGGACGATCATCATTTCCGCGTTTACGCACGATAACGAGGACACCAGCTGGAGCGTGGATAATACGGCGGAGTTGCTGATCGCGAAGATGGCGAAGACGATTGTGGACGCGTGGGCGCCGGGGAGCTGATTCATCCGTGAGTGAGCCGCTCGATCCACTCCGCCCACTCAGGCCAGCCTCGGGTTAGCGCCTCCCTGCTGCCCGAGGTGTAGTCCGCGTAATCGAAGCCGGGACTGACGGTGCACCCGAGGAGCGCGACCGTGCCGCCGGGGAGCAGGCGTGCTCCCTGCCACACGCCCTGCGGCACGACGGTCTGAGGAAGCTGGCCGCTGGCGATGTCCTGGCCGAGGACGAGGCGCCTGCCGGAACCATCGGGCCAGAGCTGGAGCATTTCGACGGGATCGCCGTAGTAGAAGTGGAAGACCTCGTCGGAGGTCAGCCTGTGCATTTCGGAGAAGCTGGCGGGATCGAGCAGGTAGTAGATGGCGGTACCTGCGGCGCGCGCACCGGTGTACCGGTTGGGCGGGAGCACTTCGAGGGGAATCGTCTCGGTGGATCTCCAGGTTTGCCGGAACCAGCCGCCTTCGCGGGGATGCGGTTCGAGCGCCAGGATTCGCTTCAGGTCTTCGGCGCCGATGGGATTCGCCATGCCCGCATCGTATCCTGGCGGATTAGCGGATAGCGGATAGCGGATAGCGTTGACTGGTCCATGCGCTTGCGGGGAACCTTGCCTGACGAGGCGTTGTCTATGGAGGCAGTGAGGAGCGCGGACACAACGGGTTTGTGCCTCTTCCACTCACCTCGCTCTCTTCGCAACACCATTCCACGTGCCCGGCACTTTGTGCCGGAGTCCGGAGGTTTCCATGTTCGAAGACAGCACCTTCGCATCCACGAGCCGCTTCCACACCCGCAGCCCGCGCTATGCAGCCGGCTCGCTCGTCCTGCAGACGGCGCTGCTCGCCGTTCTGGTCGTTCTTCCGTATCTCTACCCGAGTTCGCTGCCGGGGAAGTTTCTCCGCGTACCGCTGATCGCGCCGCCACCGCTGCCGGCAGCGGTGGTTGTCGAGCCGCAACACGCGATTGCTTCCCCCTCGCATACGGAGTTGCTGTCAACGACGATCCAGGCACCGGGGCAGATTCCGACAACCATTCACACGATTGTGGACTCGGGACCTCCGGGCCCGATCGCGCCGGGCGTTTTCGCAAACTCCGGGCCTGGCGTCCTGCCGCTCGGGCCAGGCGTGCCGCCGCCGATGCCGCGCGTCCATGCTGCGAAGCCGGTCGGGCCGATCCATGTCTCGTCCGGTGTCGCGGCCGGTCAGCTGATCGTGCCGATTCAGCCGCGCTATCCGGCGATTGCGCAAGAGGCGCACATTCAGGGAACGGTCGTGGTCTCGGCGATCCTCTCGACTGAGGGCCGCATCGAGAGCCTCCGCGTGGTGAGCGGGCCGCCGCTGCTCGTTCAGGCGGCGCTCGATGCGATCCGCCAGGCGCGTTATCGCCCGTGGATGCTGAACGGTGAAGCGGTCGAGGTCGAGACCACGATCCATGTCGTCTTTAAGCTCGGCAACTAACGGAGAAGATAGCGCGGAGGTGGGGCGAGGCGCGCATCGTGCAGGGCGGCGGCGATTCCCCGCCCTGCTATCCTCAACGCATCCCATGTCCGCTACTGCGAATCAGGGCGTTCCGAAACATCCGCCTGCCATCCGCACCGCCGGCATCGCGCTGTTTCTTCTTACCTGCCTGAATCTTTTCAACTTTATCGACCGGTACGTGCTGCCTGGCGTGCAGCCGCTGATCCAGCGCGAATTCCGCATCGACGATGCGCAGGCCGGCCTGCTGACCTCGGCGTTCTTTATCACCTATATGTTGATTGCGCCGGCCACGGGCTGGCTGGGCGACCGACTGCCGCGCAAACCGCTCATCGTTGCGGGAGCGCTGATCTGGAGCGCGGCCACGCTGCTGACGGCGTTCGTGCACGACTACCACACGCTGCTGATCCGGCATGCCGCAGTCGGCATCGGCGAGGCGACATTCTCGATTTTCGCGCCGGCGCTGCTCGCCGATTTCTATCCGGAAGAGGAGCGCAACAAGGTCCTCACGATTTTCTATCTCACGATTCCGGTGGGCGGCGCTCTCGGCTATCTGATGGGGGGCGAGTTGGGCGAGCACTTCGGCTGGCGGATGCCGTTCTATGTTGCCGCAGCACCCGGGGTTCTCATCGCGCTGTGCTTCTGGCTCTTTGTGCGCGAGCCGGCGCGCGGATCCGCCGACACGCTGCAGCCGACGCGCGCACGCACGCATTTTCGGGGACTCTTTTCGAATGCGGCGTACTGGACGGCGACGCTGGGCCTGGCGATGTGGACTTTTGCAGTCGGCGGCATCTCGACGTGGCTGCCGACGTTCCTGACGCGCTTCGGCGGCTACTCGGTGGGAGGGGCGGGGCTGACGGCGGGCGAGATCACGGCGGTCGATGGGCTTTTAGCGACCCTTGCGGGCGGGTGGCTCGCGCAAATCTGGATCCGGCGCAATCACCGCGCGTTCTACCTGATCTCTGCGTGGAGCGCGATCCTTGCGATTCCCTTTGCTATGGTGGTGTTCTTTGGGCCGGTGCGCTTTCTGCTGCCGGGCGCGTATCTGGCGGAGTTCTGCCTGTTTCTCAGCACGGGGCCGATCAATGCGGCGATTGTGAATTCGGTGGCGGCGCCGATTCGCTCGACGGCGATCTCCGTGAACCTTTTTATGATTCACGTGCTGGGCGATGCCTTCTCGCCGGGGCTGATCGGCCGCATCTCGGACGCCAGCAACCTGCGCATCGGGCTGGCGGCTACGCTGTTCGCTCTGGTGCTCTCGGGCATCATTCTTTTTGCCGGGTCGCGCTTCGCGCCGCATCTGCCGGACCTTGAAGCGGGATCCGCGCCGGATCATTCCTGAGCGATGCACGGACTGCTGATCGCCGCGATGATCGTCGCCTGGATCCTGGCTGTGGTCTGGACGCAGCGGGTGTGGAGCGCAGCGCGCAACCTGCCGAGCATCCCGAATCTGCTGGACGAGCCGTACGGGCTGGAGTCCTCGACAGGCCCGGAGAAAGAATCCGCGCAGATCACCGTCATCGTGCCCGCTCGCAACGAAGCGGCTGCGATTGAGGCGACGTTGCGCTCGCTGCTGGCGCAGACGATTCCGCTTGCGATTGTGGCGGTCGACGATCGATCGACGGACGAAACGGGCGCGCTCATGGATCGGGTGGCCGCCGAGGCGGCGGTTGAGGAGAAGGATCTCAGGGTGATCCATGTCGATTCCCTTCCCGCGGGCTGGATGGGGAAGAATCACGCGATGGCGCTGGCCGCGCGGCAAACAACGACGCCGTGGCTGCTGTTCACAGATGGCGACGTGCAGTTTCGGCCGGACGCGCTGGCGCGCGCGCTGGGGTACGTGGAGAAGGCGGGGGTCGATCACCTGGTACTGATGCCGACGCTGATTTTGAAGACACCGGGCGAGCGGATGATGGCAGCGGTGTTCCAGTCGCTGTCGCTGCTGGGCTGGCGGCCGTGGAAGATCGCCGATCCAAAAGCCAGACGCGAATCGATCGGGATGGGCGCGTTCAACCTGGTGCGCAACGAGGTCTATCGCGCCGTGGGCGGGTTCGAGGCGGCGCCGCTGGAGGTGCTGGAGGATTTGCGCCTGGGGTATGCCATCAAACAACGCGGTTATCGCCAGCACCTCGTCCTCGGCCGCGGGCTGATCCAGTTGCACTGGGCTGCGGGGGCGATCGGCATGCTGCACAACCTGACGAAGAATACGTTCGCCACGTTTCGGTTCCGGGTTTCGCTGCTGATGGGAGCGTGGCTGGGGCTGGCCGTGCTGTGCTTCGGCCCGATCGCCGGAGTATTCGGACCGTGGGCGATTCGTTTGGCGAGCCTGGTTGCGCTGGCGATGGTGGCGCTGCTGTATCGGGTGGCGTCGCGGCACTACAACGGGATTTCAGCTGCGTATGTACTGACCTTTCCGCTGGCGGTAGTGCTGGTTCTGTATGCGATGCTGCGGTCGACGGTGCTGACGCTGGCGCGGCGGGGCGTCGTGTGGCGGGGAACGTTCTATCCACTGCGAGAATTGCGGCGGAACCTGGGGCGTCTGCGGTGAGGGGCCTTCTGCGCCGCGGGACCGGTGCCCTGTAAACTGTTCATGAGGTTCCCCATGCCCGAAATTCAGCGCAGGAAGACGGTTACGGTCCGGATCGGCCAGGTCAGGGTCGGCTATGAGGTCCCCGTCGTCGTGCAGTCGATGACGAATACCGATACGGCGGATGTGGCGTCGACGATCCAGCAGGTTGCCGAGCTGGCCGAGGCCGGTTCGGAACTGGTCCGCGTGACGGTCAATAATGACGAAGCCGCGCAGGCGGTCCCGCAAATTGTGGAAGGTCTTGCGAAGCGCGGGCTCTACACGCCGATCATCGGCGACTTCCACTACAACGGGCATCTGCTGCTGAAGAAGTATCCGGCGTGCGCGCAGGCCCTGGCCAAGTACCGCATCAATCCGGGCAATGTCTCGATCGGGCGCAAGGACGACGATAACTTCCGCACGATGATCGAGTGCGCCATCGAGAACGACAAGCCGGTGCGCATCGGCGTGAACTGGGGCTCGCTGGATCAGGCGCTGCTGACGCGGCTGATGGACGAGAACTCGAAGTCAAAGAACCCTCTGCCCGCGCGCGAAGTGATGCTGGAGGCGATGTGCCGGTCGGCGCTCGACTCGGCGGCCGCTGCCGAGCGCTACGGTCTGGGGCACGACAAGATCATCATCAGCGGCAAGGTTTCGGGCGTGCGCGACCTGCTTGACGTTTACCAGATGCTGGCTGCCCGCTGCGAGTACCCGCTGCACCTCGGATTGACGGAAGCGGGGATGGGGATGAAGGGCATCGTGGCTTCGACGGCGGGCCTGGCGCCGTTGCTGCTGCAGGGCATCGGCGACACGATCCGCGTATCGCTGACGCCGAAGCCGGGATCGAGCCGGACGGAAGAGGTTTTGACGGCGCAGCAGATTCTGCAGTCGCTGGGAATCCGGAGCTTCTCTCCCCAGGTGACGGCGTGCCCGGGCTGTGGGCGCACGACGAGCACGTTCTTCCAGG
The DNA here is from genome assembly GCA_046567085.1 of Acidobacteriota bacterium. Lineage (GTDB taxonomy): Bacteria > Acidobacteriota > Terriglobia > Terriglobales > Acidobacteriaceae > Palsa-343. The sequence continues at coordinate 15,963 of JBKICP010000200.1, read as the reverse complement.
AGCTGGCGCAGCAGATCCAGGATTATCTGCGGACCTCGATGCCGGCGTGGCGGCAGCAATATCCGGGCGTGGAAGAGATGAAGCTGGCGGTGATGGGCTGTGTTGTGAATGGGCCGGGCGAATCGAAGCACGCCAATATCGGGATCTCTCTGCCGGGGACGTTCGAGGAGCCGAAGGCGCCGGTCTACGTGGATGGGCGTCTGGCGACGACGCTGCGCGGCGACACGATTGTTGCGGATTTCAAGAAGATCCTCGACGACTATGTGCGGTCGCACTATGGGTCGCGGGAGCACGAGCTGGAGACGACCGCGGTTTAGCCATGGCGATTCCCGAGGATCTTGCCCGTATCGCGGCACAGGAGCGCCAGCTGGTTTTGTCTGCCTTCGACGAGGAAGCGGCCTGGCGCATCGGGAACCGGCTGCGGGCGATGGCGACGGAGCGTGGGCTTTCTATCGTGGTCGACGTTCGCCGTCCGGCGCAGCAGCTTTTCTATACCGCCCTGGGCGGCACCACGCCCGACAATCCCGAGTGGGTTCGCCGCAAGAGCAACGTGGTTTTTCGTTTTCACCGCAGCTCGTACGCAGTGGGGCTTGACCTGGAGCAGAAGGGATCGAGTGTGGAAGCGCGCGGTCTGCCGACGGGGGATTACGCCAGTCATGGCGGCAGTTTTCCGATTCGCGTGCAAAATGCGGGACTGGTGGCGGCGGTCACGGTTTCGGGCTTGCCGCAGCGTGCCGATCACGAGCTGGTGGTGGAAGCTCTTTGCGCGGAGCTAAGTCAGGATTACTCATCGCTTCGGCTTGCCTGAAGGTCGGGCGCCCCAGACTTACGCAGGTTGGGTTGATTTCAAATAGCGGATGCATGTCGCGCTGCTACAATGGCAGCACGTCCCCTGGCTAGAAAGGCAATATGCAAGTTCTGATTGTCGAAGACCAACCGAACGATCTGCATATCGCCGCACGCGCTGCGGAGGCTTCCGGATTTTCATCCATTGAGGCACGATCTTCAGTCGATGCTGCGAAGGCGTGGCTGCAGAAAGGTCTCGATGGGGAATTTGCCCTGCCGGACGCGATTATTCTGGATATCGACCTTGGCTACGAGAGCGGCTTTGAGTTGCTCCGTTACTGGCACGGCCAGCCGCAGCTGGCGAGGATCCCGATTGTGGTCTGGACGATCCTGGGCGATCACTACCGCGAGATTTGCCAGATGTTCAAGGTGAGCGCCTATGTGGACAAAGGTGAGAATATATCGGTTTTGCAGCAGGTCCTTGCGGGTTTGACCGGCCTGGCCGCGTAGCCGGCCCTGCTCTCAGCGGCCAGCCTTCTTTTTGCTCGCATCCTTGCATGGCGCATTTCGGCGTGCCCGGCGAATTTATAGTAAAAAGGAACGGCGTTCTCTCCAGATAGCGGACCCAGGCCGAACAATCTCCTACAACTGATACAAAAAGGGGCCCCATGAGTGATTTAGCAGACGTGATCGCGCGCAATGAGGCGCAGATCCTCTCCGAATGGACCCGCGATATGCACCAGACGGTGCAGCGCGGCGATCTGATGAGCAAGACCGAACTGGACGAGCAGTGCGGCAGCCTCCTCAAGGCCATCGTCGTGGGCGTTCGCAGCAGCGGAGGGACGGATGTTTCCAGTTCGGGCTGGCGCGAGGCGCGCGAATTTCTGGAAAGCATCACCGCCTCGCGGGCGCGGCAGGGATTTTCGCCGACGGAGGTGGCGACGTTTGTGCTGTCGCTCAAACAGCCGCTGTTCACGGCCGTTCGCCGCGACCTGAGTGGCAGCCAGGACAAGCTGTTCGAGACGATCTGGGCGGCGACGGAGCTGCTCGACCGGCTGGCGCTGGTCACGACGGAAGCGTATATCGCGACGCGAGAAGAGCTGATTATGCGACAGCAGCAGGAACTGCTGGAGCTTTCGACCCCCGTGGTGAAGCTGTGGGACGGCATTCTGGCGCTGCCGATCATCGGGACGCTGGACAGCGCGCGCACCCAGGTGGTGATGGAGAACCTGCTGCAGAGCGTGGTGGCCTCGAATTCGAAGTACGCCATTATCGACATCACCGGTGTGCCGACGGTGGACACACTGGTGGCGCAGCATCTGCTGAAGACGATCACGGCGGCGCGGCTGATGGGCGCCGAGTGCATCATCAGCGGCGTGCGTCCGCAGATCGCGCAGACCATCGTGCACCTGGGCATCAATCTTGAAGACGTCATCACCCGGGCCAAGCTCTCCGATGCGTTTGCACTGGCGCTGCAGATGAGCGGGCGCACGGTGGTTCGCCAGGCCTCGGCGGCTCCCAAAGCCGGTCTGGCCGGGCGGCTGGCGAAGCAGGAGGGCTGAGTGGAACGCATTCCTGTTCTTCGCATGGGGAGCCTGCTGCTGATCACCATTCAGGTGGACATGCACGACAAGCTCGCCCTTCAGTTACAGGACGACGTGACCAGCCGCATCGCGGACTGGGGCTCGACGGGCGTCCTGATCGATATCTCGTCGCTGGAGATTGTGGATTCTTTCATTGGCCGGATGCTGGCCAACATTGCAGCCATGTCCCGGGTGCTCGGAGCTGAAACGATTGTGGTGGGCATGCAGCCGGCGGTCGCGATCACCCTGGTGGAGCTGGGGATGTCGCTGCCGGGCGTTCGCACGGCGCTGAGCGTGGAAGCGGGCATGGAACTGCTCTACGGAGCGGGAGCGGGTTTCCGCACGGGGAGCGAGGATGAGCGAGACGAGGCGTGAGACTCTCCCGCTGAAGAACTCGAACGACGTTGTGCTGGCGCGGCAAAAGGTGCGTCAGTGGGCCACGGAACTGCGCTTCACGCTGGTGGATCAGACCAAGCTGGTGACGGCGGCGAGCGAGCTGGCGCGCAACACGCTGGATCACGGCAAGGGCGGTTCGATGACCATCGAACAGATCGGGGTCGGCGGACGGGTGGGCCTGAAGTTGATCTTTGAGGATCAGGGCCCGGGCATCCCCAGCGTCGAAATGGCCCTCAAAGATGGATTCACGACCGGAAACGGGATGGGTCTGGGGCTCGGCGGCAGCAAACGCCTGGTGAACGAGTTCTCGATCGATACGGCTCCGGAAAAGGGCACACGGGTCACAGTCGTCCGATGGAAATAGCATCAACAGAATGGGTTCCGGTCACGGACGAGAGTTCGGTGGGCGAGGCGCGGCGGAAGGCCCTGCTGGTCGCTCAGCGGCTGGGCCTGGGCGAGGTTCAATGCGGAGAGCTGGCGCTTCTGGCGACGGAATCCTCACGCAACGTGCTGCTGCACGGGGGCGGGGGGCATCTGGCGATCTCGGCGTTGCAGAATGAGGGCCAGGGTTTCGCGCGGATTCTGGCCATGGATCAGGGGCGCGGGATTGCGAATGTCGCCGAAGCGATGACGGACGGGTTCTCCACGGCCGGCACGATGGGAGAGGGGATGGGTGCGATGAAGCGGATCGCCTCGGCTCTCGAAGTCTTTACAGGAAAGCACGGAACCATTGTGCTGCTGCAGGTGGGGGACGAGGCGCGGCCGGATCCGTTGCGCATCGCCGGACTGGCTGTTCCCTATCCGGGCGAGCGGCTATGCGGCGACGCATGGGCATTCCATCGGACCGAGGAGCGCATGGGGGTGCTGATCGCCGATGGGCTGGGTCACGGGCGTGAGGCGGCGGAAGCGGCCCAGGAAGCTGTGGCGACGTTCCGGAAGCGGCAGGAGTTGGCACCGCGGGAGATCCTCGGCTACCTTCACGATTCGCTGAAGAAGACGCGCGGAGCGGTCGCGGCGGTGGCCGAGATTCGCCCCAAGGAGGGCTTTCTGATCTACGCGGGCGTCGGCAACATCTCGGCCAGCGTGCAGACCGGCGCACAGTCGCGGAGTCTGGTTTCGCACAATGGCACGCTGGGGATGGTGACCTCGCGGATCCAGGAATTCCAGACGCCGTGGACGCGCGAGTCGATCCTGGTGCTGCACTCCGATGGCGTGCAGGCGAAGTGGGATCTATCCTCGTATGCGGGTCTCGCGGCCCGTCATCCGGCCATCATTGGCGCGGCGCTGCTGCGGGATTTCCGGCGCCAGCGCGACGACGCCAGCGTGGTTGTCGTCAAGGCGGCGTGAACAGCGATGCCCGTTCCTGTTTTCCATCTTTCGCTGCGCACCGAGCGCGATGTGGTTCAGGCGCGGCAGCGCGCCCGCGAGGTCGCAGCCGAGCTGGGTCTGGACAATCAGGATCAGATCCGCATGGCGACGGCGACGTCGGAGATTGCCCGCAATGCGTTCCGTTACGCGCGGAATGGCAAGGTGCAGTTCGCCGTCGGGCTCGATGAGCCGCAGTCGCTGGAGGTAACGGTTTCCGATTCCGGCCCCGGAATCGCACATCTGGACGAGGTGCTGGAGGGGCGGTACCAATCCACAACCGGCATGGGGATGGGGATTGTCGGAACGCGCCGACTGATGGACCAGTTCACGATCGACGCCACCCCGGCGGGTACCACGGTACGGATGCTGAAGTATATTCCCCGGCATCAGGCGGCTATGACGCAGAAGGCCGCGCGCGAACTCAACCAGAAGCTGCAGGATCGCGCGCCGGACAGCCCGTACGAGGAGATCGAGCAGCAGAACCAGGAACTGCTGAAGACGCTGCAGGAGCTGCGTGCGCGCCAGGAGGAGCTGGAGCTGCTGAACCGCGAACTGGAGGATACGAATCGCGGTGTGGTGGCTCTGTATGCGGAGCTGGATGAGCGTGCCGATTACCTGCGACGGGCGTCGGAACTGAAAACGAAGTTTCTGTCCAACGTGTCGCATGAATTCCGGACGCCGCTGAATTCGATCATTTCGCTGGCGCGGCTGCTGATGGAGCGCATGGACGGCGATCTGACGGCGGAGCAGATGAAGCAGGTGGGGTTCATCGAGAGCTCGGCGCGAGATCTGCAGGAGCTGGTCAACGATCTGCTGGATCTGGCAAAGGTGGAGGCGGGCAAGATTCGCATTCGACCGAAACAGTTTGAGATCCACGAGCTGTTGAGCGCGCTGAAGGGCATGCTGAAGCCGCTGCTCGCGGACAACACCTCGGTGGAACTGATCTTTGAAGACGCGCATGCGCTGCCGAAGCTGTATACCGACGAAGGCAAGGTCTCGCAGATCCTGAGAAACCTGATCTCGAATGCGCTGAAGTTCACGCCCTCGGGACACGTACGGGTTTCCGCCCAGGCGGAGGGAGAAGGGTTCATCCTGTTTTCGGTGGAAGACACGGGCATCGGCATCCCGGCGGAGCATCACGAGCACATCTTCCGCGAGTTCAGCCAGGTGGAAAATCCGCTGCAGGAGCGGCATCGCGGAACGGGCCTGGGCCTGCCGCTGTGCCGAAACCTGGCGCTGCTGCTGGGCGGAAAGATCTGGCTGGAGAGCGAACCGGCGAAGGGTTCCACTTTCTACGTCCTGATCCCGGCGGTTTATGTGGGCGAGGCGATCGATGCGGTCAACGCCGAGGGCCTGCCGGCGCCGGATTTCCATCGGGCACCGGTGCTGCTGCTTGAGGACAATCCGGAGACAGCGCGGGTGCTGGAGAGCTATCTGCGCAACACGGAGTTCCAGCCGATTCTGGCTTCGAGCGTGTCGCAGGCCGAGGGATGGACGGAGCGCCACAGGCCGGTGGCAGTGGTTTCGGATGTTTATCTGGGAAACGATACGGCATGGGGATTTCTGGGACGGCTGCGCGAGCGCCTGCCCGCCCTGCCGCTGATCGCCACGAGCATCTACGAGGAGTCCACGCGGGCGTCGGAACACGGGATGAATCTCTTTCTGCACAAACCGCTGGAACGGGAGACGCTGCTGCGGGAGCTGCGCCGGCTGACGGTGAGGAGCGGAACGCACAGGCTGCTGATCGTCGACGACAACGATGTTTCGCGTTACATCCTGCGAGAAGTACTGCACCAGCCGTGGCTGGAAATCGAGGAAGCCCGAAACGGTAAAGAGGCGCTGGCGGCCCTGGAGAGGAGGATGCCAGATGCAGTGATTCTGGATCTGCTGATGCCGGATATCGGCGGGCTGGAGATTCTGCAGCAATTACGCTCGCGCCCGGCAACCGCAGAGCTGCCTGTCCTGATCTATACAACCAAGCTTCTGAACGAGTCGGAGCGCGCGAAGCTGGAGTCTTTGCGGGTCCGTGTCGTTCGTAAGGAAGATGTTTCGACGCGGCTGTCGGCGCAGCCGTTCCTCGACTGGCTTACCACGGCCGGGCTCGCGCCCGCCCCCTCCGTATCCGATACCCATGCCTGAGCGGCGGCCACGCATCCTCATTGTCGATGACCGGGAGCAGAATCGTTATGTGCTCTGTCGCGTGCTGCGGCAGGCTAATTACGAGTGCCAGGAAGCGACGCGTGGCAGCGATGCGCTGGCGCAGGCCGCGACCCTGCCGGATGTGATCATCCTGGATGTGAACCTTCCGGATGTCTCGGGTCTGGAGATTTGCCGCCGGATCAAGAGCGATCCGGTGACGTCGCAGATTTCGGTCCTGCAGATTTCGGCATCGATGGTTTCGAGCGAGAATCGGACGCGTGCGCTCGAAGCAGGCGCAGATGGGTATCTGATCCATCCCATCGACGGCACGGTTCTGGTCGCCACGGTGCGTTCCCTGCTGCGGCTGCGCGCCGCGGAAGGCGTGGCTCGGCAGGCCGCCGCGGAATGGCAGGCGACCTTCGACGCGCTTTCGGAAGGGCTGGCCGTAATCGGCGCAGACCGGCGATTGATTCGCTGGAATGCAGCCTTCGCCGCGCTTTGCGGACCGGAGCGACCGCCCGCTCCAGGCGGCGATGCGGCGGTTCTGCTGGAACAACTGATCGGGACCGCAGAGCCGCTTTTCCAGACAGACATGGAGAGGGCGCGTTCGGAATTCACCGTTGGCAATCGGACTTTCCAGTTTGCGGTGCAGGGCGTCGGCGCAGGATCGGAACCGGGGGCCATGGTGCTGGTGGTCACGGACATCACGGATCGGCAGCTGGCCGAATATGCGCTGCGCACCGCGGAGAAGATTGCGGCAACGGGCAGGCTGGCGAATGCGATCGCGCACGAGATCAATAATCCGCTGGAGTCGCTGACGAATCTGCTGTATCTCGCGCAGGCTTCGGGCAGTCTGGAAGCGGTGCAGCAATACGTGGCCAACGCGAATGTCGAGCTTTCGCGCATCTCGCGCATCACGCGGCAGACTCTCTCGTTCCACCGCGACACACGGGTGCCGATTGCCATCGATATCGGCAGTCTGGTTGCCGATGTGATCGAGTTGGTCGAGAAGTCGGCGGCCTCGCGGCGAATTCGGCTCGTCTTCGATCGGCAGCCGACGCTGACGCTTTACGGGTTTCCGGGACAGCTGGGCCAGGTGATCGGGAATCTGCTGCGGAATGCGGCGGAGGCAGCTCCGCCCAATACGGATATCTGCATCCGCGTACGGCCGATTCGCCGTGCCGGGCGGGAGGGCACGCGTATCACGATTCACGATCGCGGCGCCGGCATTCCCAGAGATGTGCAGAAGCTGATGTTCGATCCCTTCTTCACAACGAAAGAGCTGCGCGGTTCCGGACTGGGGCTGTGGGTTTCGCGCAACCTGGTGATGAGGCACCGGGGAACGATTCGCTTCCGCTCGTCGACGCGGTTGGAGCGCAGCGGCACGACGTTTGAAGTTTTCCTGCCGGTGGGGGGACTGACTCCGGAGAACTATCAGCACGACGAGGCGTGAGTGTGCGCGACGGGAAGTGGACCGCTCAGGGAAACTTCGTATTCGACGCGCCTGGCGCGTAACCGGTCATTTCGAGATAGCCGACGCCGCGCAGCGGAGCGCCGGCCTGGCTGCCTTCGACATCGACGGCGCCTTCCCAATAACTGGGGCCGACCTTATTGGTGAGTTCCTGATTGGGCAGTGGCGTGGTGACGGTGCAGCGAATCTTCCATCGCGGGATGGAAATCTGCCAGTGGAGCGGATAGCGTCCGTGGGTTTGAGGGCTCTGCCAGAATTTGCCGTCCGGCTGCATGGAGAAATCGGAGGAGTCCAGGAAGGTGGAGTGGCCGGCTGCGTCCACGAAGGTACCGGAAGAGAAGGGATCGACGGAGCCGTCGCGATGGCGCGTGCGGTAGAGCATGAGCTCCGTGTTGTCGCTGAACTGGAGGCCGACCCAATCCCAGCCGCTCTCGTCGGAAGCCATGGAGCCGGTGAAGAACTCGTGGTCCATCCATGAGGTTCCGGTGACGCGGTAGTCGACGCCGCGCATACGGATGGAGCCGGAAGTCAGCAGGCGCGTGAGGGAGACGTAGTGCGATGCATGTCCTGCACCGGCGGCTTTCTGGCTGATGCCGTCGCGGCCCTGGAGGACAACGGGCTTGGCGGGAATCAGGCCGAGATCGATGCTGCCATCCTGGGTGACGGCCTTGAGCTGCTGGCCTGGTTGTCCGATGTGCGCGCTCCAGTTGCCGTTCCAGACGAGTTCCTGCGTCGCATCGATGCCGGCCATGCCGGGACCGGAGCGATTGAGACGCTCGGCGTGTTCGTACCGGCGATCGGTGAGATCGCTGAGCGCGAAGTGCGCCATGTAGAGATCGTGAAGATACCAGGGAGAAGGGTTGGGATCGCGCGAGATTCCCTGGCGGAAGAAGGTCAGCTCAAAACCGAAGCGATGGCCGCCGGGACTAGTTACATTGCCGGTGTAATACCACCACTCTGTTTGATAACCGGGATGGCTGAAGTTATCGCGCGGAAACTGGTAGCGATAGCCGGGTAAGGCGCGCTCGTATTGCGCAGCGTGGCCGGTAAAAGCGAAGAGCAACAGAAGAGCAGCGGCGCAGCGGGTGACGGCGCGGTCGTGGCTACTCCTCATGGATGACCTCGATGGGGTTGAGGCGCTGCGCGATGGAGGCGGGGTAGAGCCCGGCGAGGACCGTTGCGATATAGACACCGCTGAGGGCGGAGAGCAGAACCGTCACGGGCCAGTGGAAGCGGATGGTCCAGCCGAAGGATTGCTTGTTGATGACATAGATGAGCATGAGAGAGAGGAGATAGCCGAGGGCAAGGCCGACGACGTTCGCGAAGATTCCGATGAGGCCGGCCTCGACAAGGATGAGGCGGCGGATCTGTGCGGTGGCGGCTCCGAGAAAGCGCAGCAGGCCAAATTCGCGGCGGCGGTCGATCACGATAGAGATCAGCGCACCAGCGATGCCGAGGACGGCGACGAGAATGGCGACGGCTTCGAGAGCATAGGTGATGGCGAAGGTCTGATCGAAGGTGCGAATGCCCTGGCGGCGAATTTCACCATTGGACCAGAGCAGAACGTCGTGGCCGGCAGCTACGCTGCGGATTTTTCTGCGGACGGTTTCGAGATCGGCGCCGGGAGCAAGATAGACGGCGAGACTGGATGCGGCGCGGTCCGGCAGAGAACGCAGCATCGTCGAGCGGGCCAGGAAGATGATGCCGCCCTCATCGCCGTAGTCGTAGAAGATGCCGATGACGCGGAAGGAAACGGCGCGCGTGCCGAGGGGCAGCGTAAGGACATCGCCGGTATGGACGTGATGCTTGTTGGCGAACGGTTCGCTGACGATGGCGGTATGCGGATCGGCGAGTTCGCTGAGCACCTCCGCGGAGGGTCGTCCGGAGAGAAACTGCGTTCCCTGGCGAGTGAGCGGTGATTCGAGGTCGGCCGACGCGAGGGTTGCGGGCAGACCCTGGTATTCCATCGGATAGGCGCGAAAGCGGCTGACCACGGCGACTCCGGGCAGCGCTGCGATGCGATCGCCGAGCTCGGGCTCGATCGTGGGAAAGCGATCGCGCCCGGGCTGGCTGGCGGGGCGCAGATACAAATCGGCGGGAAGCTGGCGTTCCATCCAGACGATGACGGTCTGGCGGAAGCTGCCCACCATGATGCCGACCGAGGTCATCATGGCAATGGCGGTGGAGAGCGTTCCGACGAGGACCGAAGTGCGGCGCAAAGAGCCTGCGAGACTGCGCGCAGCGAGGAGCGCTTCGACGCCGAGCATCTTCCGCAATGCCGCGGAGAGAAAGGGCATGAGGACCACGACCAGCGCGGGGATGGCGAGAGCGGAGGCTGCGACCAGCAGCAGGGCGGCGATATATCCGAAGACCGGTTTGCCGTCGACAGGGGGGAGACGCGAAGCAAGAGCTGCAGCGGCGGCGAGCAGGAGGGCGAGCAACGCATCGCGGCGGCGTTCCACACGCACTTCATACTCACGGCGTCCGCGGGCCATGGCTTCGGTGGGCGGGACGCGGGCCGCCTCACGCGCCGGAGCCAGAGCGGAGGCCAACGCAACACCGATGCCGACGACGAACGCGAGAGCAGCGGAACCGGCAGAGAGCGCGAGAGCGCCGGGATGGCTGGAGACATAGAGCGCGTTGACGGTGGCCGAGAGCAGGCGCACGGCTCCGGAGGCGAGCAGGCGTCCCAGAGGGAGAGCGAGCAGCGAACCTGCAATTCCAAAGAGCGCGGCTTCGGCGAGGAAGGCGAGGAGGACCGCGCGGCGACCGGCTCCCAGGGCACGAACGATGCCGATCTCCGCGCGACGACGCACCACGGAGACGGAGATGGTGTTGTAGATAAGAAAGGCGCCGACCAGAAGCGCAATGTAGCTGAGGATGCGGAGATTCCAGCGGAAGGCGGCGAGCATGCGCCGATTGGCCGCGGTTCCGCTGCCCTGCGGAAGCAGCTGGACACCGGGAGGAAGTACGGCACGAATGCGCTGCTGCCATTCGGCGAAGCTGGGCTGGTCGGGGACCTTGAGAAGGATGCGGTCGACGCGTCCGGCTTTGCCGGTGGCCTGCTGTGCTGCATCGATGTCCATCACCGCGATATCGCCGCCGGCCTGTGTGGAGGCGGGGAGGAATCCGCGGACGATGAATGCGTGCCGGGTGTCGTTGATGAGGAGAGTGACAGTGCCGCCGATGCGGTCGCACAGCGAGCGCGTAACCCAGATGGAGTCCGGGGAGTTGATCTGGTCGAAGATGGAGGGGTTCTCTGAGGGGGTGAACTGCGCGCTGGCCGGATCGTTGGCCTGAGCGATGAAGTCGATGCCGATGAGGGGGATGGTTTCTCCCGTGGCTGCGACGGTTGCGTGCGCCTCGATGCGCGGGGTGACGTGAATCGGCCAGGGCAGACGGGCCAGGTCGCCGACGATGGATTGGGGAACGCCGCCGTCGGCAGTGACTTCGAGGTTATTTTCGCCGGCCAGCGTTTCCAGCGATGCGTGGAAGGAGCCGGCGGCCGCTTCTCCGGCAAGATCGATGGCAAGGACGACGGCGACGCCCAGCGCTACGGCGAAGAGCACCAGCAGGGAGCGGCCTTTTTCGCGCAACATAGGGCGCACGATGAGGCGGAGGAAAAGGGAGAGGTACGGCATCAGGCAACCGCGATGTCTTCGATGCGGCCGTCGCGCATGCGGACGACGGTGTCGACGCGCGCGGCAAAATCCATGCTGTGCGTTGCCATGAGGATTGTGGTTTTCTGCTCCGAGCTGAGGCGGCGGAGCAGTTCGAGGATGGCGTTGCCGGTGGCGCTGTCGAGATTGCCGGTGGGTTCGTCGGCAAGAAGGATGCGCGGGCCGTGGACGAGGGCGCGTGCGATGGCGACGCGCTGCATCTGGCCTCCCGAAAGCTGATGCGGCATGCGGTCGGCGAGGTCGGCGAGACCGACGGCGGCGAGTCGTTCGAGAGCCAGCGGCCGCGGATGCAGATGGGCGGCCAGGAGCAGCGGCAGCTCGACGTTTTCCGCGACGCTGAGCGTGTGCAGCAGTTGAAAAGACTGAAAGATGAAGCCGATTTTCTCCCGACGGAGGCGAGTGAGCCCGGATTCATTCAGGCGATCGGTGGCAACGCCGTCGAGGACGACGCGGCCGCTAGTGGGAAAATCCATGGCACCGGCCAGATGCAGGAGGGTCGACTTACCGCAGCCGCTGCGGCCGACGAGTGCGACGAAACGGCCCGATTCGATCTGCAGCGAGACGTCGTCGAGTGCGCGGACGGGCGCGGTTTCGGTGGGGTAGTCCTTCGTCACCGCTTCGAGGGAGAGGACGGGGGATGCGTCGCCGGAGCGCTCAGTGCAGGAGGATGAGACTGCGTTTGGAGAGGACATCAGGTCAGTGGTACAGGGCGGTCCGCGCGCCGATTCACTGGAAAGGGCTGCTCCGCCGCTGGACGCCTGTTGCCAGTGTAAGTGATCCCGGATGGACGCCGGGAGATCTGGAGCAGCGGCTAATACGAGCCGCGGAGCAGCAGCTGATCCCGTTCGCTGAAGAGACGGGCCTGCACCAGCCAGCTGGCGACAAGGCAGGTGAGCGCCGACGCAGAAAAGATCGTCGTGAGCACGACAAACTGATAGAGCGCTGCGTACAGAGGCGACATGCCGGAAAGCACCATGCCGGCCATGATTCCGGGAATCCACACAATTCCGAGAGAGCGAATGTTGTCGATGGAGGGAATGAGGCAGGCGCGGTAGGCTGCGGTGAGTCCCGGACGCAGGGCCGCTCCAGCCGTAGCTCCCAGCGCCAGGGCGGACTCGATCTCGCCTGTGTGGGAGGTGACCTCGCCGCGCAGTCGGTCGAGGAAAAGCGAGAGGGTGTTCATGGTGTTGGCGATGACCATACTGCCGACCGGGATCAGGATCTGAATGCTGAGCGGGATCACGCCGGAGGCGGCCATGAGCGTGAGCACGCTGCCGGCCCCACAGAGGATGGACACCAGGATGACGGGGTAAGGCCGGGGAATTCCGCGCGCGCGGCGGCGCACGATATTGGCTGCCGCCAGCAACATGCCGGCGAGCAGCGGAACGGCAAGCCAGCGGGTTCCGTGGAGGAGGAAGGCAAGCAGCATGCCGACGACGACAATCTGCAGGAGGCCGCGCAGCTCAGCCAGCGGCAGTTCCCGCAATAAGCCGGGGGCTCTGCGGCGCGCCGCAAGCAGCACGAGGAACGCAAGCACGCCGGCGATGGCACAGTCGATGAGTCCGCGCTCGACTTCAGCGGTCAGTCTGAACATGGTTTGGCTCCTTCTCCGGTACCCGATCGAAGACTTCAGCCGGCGTGCCCAGCGCCGCGACGCGGCCAGCCGCCAGCGAAAGCGCGCGATCGGCGATCTTGCGAGCCTGTTCCACACTGTGGGTGACCCAGACGCAGGTCAGCCGGCGGCTGGCGATAACGCGCTCCAGGGCCGCCTCGACGCTGTCGCGGGCTGCTGCATCGAGGGCGGAGGTGGGCTCGTCCAGCAGCAGGACTTCAGGGACATTCGCCAGGGCGCGCAGAATCGAGACGCGCTGCGCCTCACCGCCGGAGAGCGTGGCCGCGTCGCGCGCGGCATAGCCTTCGAGGCCGACTTCGGCGAGCATCGCGTCGATCGGCTCGGGCGCCAGCGACTGGCCGTGCTGGATCGGCCCGTAGGCAATGTTCTCCGCAACCGTTCCAGGAAAAAGCCAGGGGCGCTGCATGACCATGCCGACGCGACGGCGCAGTTCCCGGGGCTGGAGCTCACGCGTGTCCGTCTCGTTGAGGAAGACCTGGCCGGCGGTGGGCTCGTCGAGGCGGTTGAGCAGACGGAGCAGCGTGCTCTTCCCTGCTCCGCTGGGCCCGACGATGGCCATCACCTCGCCGCGTTCGAGGGCAAAGTTGACGTCGCGCAGCAGATAGAGATCAGGACGGAGCGGCGACTGCCGGGTGAGATTCACGCATCGCAGGAGAGGTGACACCGTTCGATGTTAACCCGTCTCAGCAGCGGATTCGTGCTGAAGGGTGAAGGGGCGAAGTCGGCGGTCTGCAGGAATCGGCTTCAGAACATTTTCACGAACAGCACCACGGCGATAGTGAAACCCACCACAATAACGAAGCGCCGTACGATTACGCGCCCGACCTTCCGCGCCACACCGGCGGCGCCGTAGCCGCCCAGCAGAGCAGCCGCCATCATGGCGACCACATAGCTCCACACCACCATGTGCGCTGCGGCAAACAGCACCGCGGCGACACCGTTCGTGCACAGGCTCAGGAAGCTGGTCATCGCATTCATTTTGAGAATGTCGTCCATTCCCAGGTAAGCGAGCAGCGTGAGCATCATGATGCTCATTCCGGCGCCGAAGTAGCCTCCATAGATGCCGACGGCGAACTGTGCGAGGGCGGCGGTCGTGATCCACAGGCTGCTCTTTCGGTTCGTGTCCGGAGCGGCGTCTCCGCCGTGAGGGCCGGCCAACGATCGGTCAGCAGCCCGCGCACGGAGCCTGCGCTGCACCGGGGCCTGGATTGCGAACAACACGGTGGCAAACAGGAGAAGGAAAGGGATGAGATGGTCGAAAACCTTCTCCGGCGTTCGCCGCAGCAGCAAGGCGCCGGCAAGTCCGCCGAGCAAGGCGGGGAAGGCGAGCAGCAGCATGGGACGGGGCACGGCTGCAAGCTCGCGACGAAATCCCCAGAGGCTGCCCAGCGATCCCGGCCAGATGGCGACGGTGCTGGTGGCATTGGCCGCGATGGAAGCCAGCCCCAGCGCCAGCAAAGCTGGAAAGGAGATCATCGTTCCGCCGCCGGCCACCGAGTTGATGCCGCCGGCAAGAAACGCTGCACCTGCAGCAGCGAGCAGATGCACAATCGCGAGAGGACTCATCGGCTCAGTGTACGGTCACTCTTCACACAGCGGGCTCCATCTTTCGGTCAGGAATCTGAGTTCGGGACTGCACTCGATGCGAACGCCCTAAACCTGCAGGACGTCGCCATCGCGCGCCACCATCTCGTAGAGAACGGGATTGACGAAGAAACCGAGAAAGAGGCGCGAGATGAGACCGGCCACGATGACGATGGCAAAGGGCTTTTGTGTGTCGGAGCCGATACCGGTGGACAGGGCCGCCGGCAAGAGGCCGAGGCAGGCGACGAGCGCGGTCATCATAATGGGCCGGAGACGCAGCAGAGACGCCTCGAGGGTCGCGGTGCGGATGTCTTTGTTCTCGCGCCGGAGCTTGTTGATATACGAGACCAGGATCACGGCGGTCTCTACGGAAACGCCCATCAGCGCGAGCAAACCGAGCACGGAGGAGACGCTGAACGGCGTGTGCGTGAGTTTGAGTGCGATCAGCGCCCCAACAGGTTCGGTGAGCACCACGCCGAGCGCGATGGTGACGGGGAATTTGAAGTTGTCGTAGAGCGCGAAGAGGATCATGAAGATGATCAGCAGCGCCAGGGGACCGATGATTTCCATCTGATGCTTCGCTTCGAGGAGCTCGCCGTATTCCCCGCCCCAGGCGATGCGATAGCCCTGCGGCAGAGTGCGGGCGATATCCGCAATGGCGCGCTGGCCGTCGTCGACTGCGCTCTGCAGGTCGCGGCCCTCGACACTGTATTGCACGCCAATGTAGCGCGAATTATTTTCGCGATAGATGAACGATGCACCGCTGGATTCATGAATGTCGGCTAACTCGCTGAGCGGAATCTGTTGGCCTGCGGGGGTTCCCACCAGGAGATTCCCGATCTCGCGCGCATTCTGCCGGAACTGCGGCTCCATGCGCACGACGAGGTCAAAGAGCTTCTCGCCCTGAATGACCTGGGTTGCAGCCTGGCCGCCGACGGCGGACTGGACGAGAGCTTCCACGTCCGAAACATTGATGCCGTAGCGCGCGATCTTGTCGCGATCCACATTGATGATGAGGCTGGGCTGGCCGAGTTCGCGCACGACCGTCAGCTCTGAAAATCCGGGGACCTGCGCCAGACGGCGCTTGATCTCGAGGGCTTTGGCCTGCAGGACGTTCAGATCGGGGCCGTAAATCTTGACCGCCAGCGCGCTCTTGAGGCCGGTGAGCGCCTCGTCCACGGCGTCTTCCGCAGGCTGGGTGTAATTGAAGATCACCCCGGGGAAGGACTGCAGCTTTCCCTCGATATCCTGCTGCAGCTCCTGCTTGTTATGAATCGATCCGGACTTCCAGGAGGCATCACTGTAGGGTTTCAGTCCGACATA
>JBKICP010000199.1:0-7374 GCA_046567085.1 Acidobacteriota bacterium | reverse complement strand
GGCAGCGCGCGACGGCACGAGTATGGGACGGAGAGCGGGAGACCGGATGGAGGCAGCCTGTAGCCTGTGGCCTGTTGCCGGTAGCCCGAGCCTGATCTTGACTGTTTTTCCTTGTGCCGGGTAGTCTTGTCGCCTCGGTTTGCGCTGCCTCCGCTGCCTCCCTCCCGAGAGAGTCCATCTCACCCAGGAGGTTCTTGCAATGAAAGTGATGTCGACGTATTCGATTCGTCCGGGCTGTGTGCCCGAAGCGGTGCAGCGTTTCCTTTCCGGCAAAGCGACGCCGCCGGCGGGAGTGAAGATCCTGGGGCGCTGGCACAAGACGGACGCCAGCGGCGGATACACACTGTTTGAGACCGATAATCCCGCGACGCTGTTTGAGTTCGCCGCGTCGTGGACCGATGTGCTGGACAACCACAGCAACGTTGTGATCGAGGATGCCGAGGCCGGGCCGGCGCTGGCGAAGGCTTACGGCAAATAGCTGCGCGCATCACGGGCAGGCCGGCCGGTGGCGGCCGACCAGCGGCAATTCGGGCTGTTTCTTTTGCACCGATTCCAGGGCAGGGGCCGGGGGGCTGCCGTCCCATCACCGGCCCATGCGATACTTCAAGTGGCATGTACAAGAGGGTGGTTCTTAAGCTTTCAGGTGAGGCACTGGCCGCGGGCAAGGGCTTCGGAGTCGATCCGATTCGGATTCACGAGATCGCTGCCGAACTGGCGGAAGTTCATGCGATGGGTGTGGAAACGGCCATCGTCGTGGGCGGCGGGAATTTCTTTCGCGGCGTGGCGGAGCAGGCGCGCGAGATGGACCGCGTGTCGGCCGATAACATGGGGATGCTGGCGACGGTCATCAACGCGCTGGCCATTCAGGATGCGCTGGAGAAGCGGGACGTGCACTGCCGGGTGATGTCGGCGATCGAGATGAATCAGGTGTGCGAGCCGTATATCCGGCGGCGGGCGATCCGGCATCTGGAAAAGGGAAGGGTTGTGATCTTCGCGGCCGGGACGGGAAATCCTTATTTTTCGACGGATACGGCGGCGTCGCTGCGGGCGATGGAAATCAAGGCGGATGTGCTGCTGAAGGCAACCAAAGTGGAAGGCATCTACGATGCGGACCCGGTCATCTCACGGGACGCGGTGAAATTCGAGCAGATTACCTACATGGAAATCCTGCGGCTGGGGTTGAAGGTGATGGATACCACAGCGGTGAGCCTGTGCAAGGACAATAATCTACCTATGATCATCTTCAATCTGAACCAGACGGGCAATATTCGCCGGGTGATCTCCGGGGAGAAGGTGGGCAGTCTGGTAACAGCCTGAGGCAGAAGGTGAGCGGCGGCCTGCTGGGGCGCCGCATGGAGAGGCCGGTCCAAAGTGCGGCTCACACTTTGAAGCAACCGTCTAACCCCTGACAGGAGTCTTTTTACTGAGCGCACAACTTCAAATCGTACCCGCCCTGGGCGGGGCCTCCCCCGAGGTCAGTGCATTGGCGGGCGGTAGCCACCGTCCGATGGCGGTGAGGCCGCGGAAAGAGCATCTGCCGGCACTGAGCGGCTTGCGGGCCTTCTCGGCGATGAACATCGTGTTCTACCACTTCTGCGATCCGAAGTGGTTTGGGCCGCTTTCGCCGATTGTCGAGAACGGCTACACCTCGGTGAGTTTCTTTCTGCTGTTGTCGGGGTTCGTGCTGGCCTATAACTACTCCGACCGGGCTCAGAAGGGGCAGCTCAAGGCAAAGAATTTCTGGATCGCCCGTGTGTCGCGGCTGTATCCGATTTACCTGGTGGCGCTGCTGGTATCGCTGGGCATGCTGATGGAGGAGTGGCACGTGCGGTCGCACGCGCAGTTCGCCGAAGGCGTGCTGCTGACGCCGCTGATGCTGCAGGGGTGGAGTCCCGCGCTGTCGACTTTCTGGAACACGCCGGCGTGGACGATGTGCACCGAGGCGTTCTTCTATCTGATATTCCCGCTGGTGATTTTGTGGAAGCGGCCGAAGCATATCGGGCGGCTGTGCGCGATCCTGCTGGGGTTGTGGTGTCTGGGAATGGTGGCGCCGAGCCTGTATCTGGGTCTCCATCCGGACGGCGTGCTGCATGTGGACCGGTACACGGACGGGTTCTGGATCCGGGCGCTGAAGTTCACGCCGCCGCCGCACATTCCGTCGTTCTTGTTCGGGATCGTGCTGGCGGATCTGGATTCGCTGATTCCGAGAGGTTCGCAGAAGCGGTTCGTGCTGGGGGGGCTGGGGCTGGCGGGCGTTCTGCTGGTGCTTTACTTCGGGAGCCATCTGCCGTTCCCGATGATGCACGACGGACTGATGATGCCGCTGTTCGGGATGGCGGTGCTGGGGCTGGCGGGGCATAACCTGATGGCGCGGTTCTTCGGGCTGGCGCCTCTGGTGGCGGTGGGGCAGGCGAGTTATTGCCTGTATATCCTGCATTTCAATCTGTGGAACCTGATCCACGACCATCACCTGGTGGCACGGATGGGGCTCTCGCAGTTCGATCCGTGGCTGAGTTATGGGTTGCTGCTGACGGCGGCGATTCTGGCGATGAAGTGGATCGAGCGGCCGGCGCAGAAGTGGATCAAGGCGAACTGGCTGCCGCAGGGCGCGAAGGCGAATTAGGCTTCGGCGCGGTCTTCCCGGAAGGAGCGGCGGAGGCTGGTGCGGTTGCGGCCGGAGGCCTTGGCCTGGTAGAGGGCGATATCGGCCAGGGCGAGGATTTCGGATTCGCTGCGGGCGTACTCCGGGGCGACGGTGGCGCCGATGCTGACGGTGAGGGCGATCGCCGTATTGGCCACTTCAATGGGGGTTGAGGAGACGGCGGAGCGGATACGCTCGGCGCTGGCCTCGGTCTGTTCGCGATCGCAGCCGGGGAGAATGATGAGGAACTCCTCGCCGCCGTAGCGCCCGGAGAGGTCGTAGCCGCGGGTGGCATTGGCAATGCGGTGGGCGACTTCTTTGAGGACTTCGTCGCCAGCGAGGTGTCCGAGCGAGTCATTGACGGGCTTGAAGTGATCGACGTCGAGCATGAGGATGCCCATGGAGGAGTTGGTGCGGCAGCAGCGCTCGAGTTCTTTTTCGAGAAGGTCGAGGAGAGCGCGGCGATTCCAGAGGCCGGTGAGGGCGTCGTGGGTGGCCTGGTAGCGGAGTTTCTTCTGGGCCTCGATGAGCTCGCGCTGGAGGGAGAGGACGCTGGCGAGGGAGTCGCTTTTTTCCTTGTGCGCGGCCTCGGCCTGGCGGCGGAGGGTCTCGGCTTCGTCGAGTTGCTGGCGGATGGTGCGGGTCTGGGAGCGGACGCGGCGGCGGAGGAGAAGATTCCAGGCGGCTGCGACGAGAACCAGGAGGGCGAGGACGAGGGCGACCCGCAGAGTGTTGTGGGCGGTCCACCAGGAGGGGCGCTGGAGCAGGACGACGTCGGCAGGGGAACGGAGGAGGACGTCGAAGGATTGGGGTTTCTTATCGAAGTTCGTATGGACGATGCAGATGCCGCGCACGCGGAGACGGCTGCCGAGTTGCAGGGAGCGTGAGGTCAATCCGGAAATGCCGGCCGGAATGACAGTATGAAAGACGACGCCAGCCTCCGTCAGGCGGAGGTTGGTGCTGCCGTTCGGCCCGGAGCGGCGGTCGGTGAGTACGCCTTCCACCTCGATGGGTTCGGCATCCCATGCGCCGGCGAGGGCGGCGGTGGGGGTGACACGGACCGGCGCCGGGATAGGTGCCGAGCCGATGCGTCGCACCACGGAGCTCTCCAGGACGTCGGTGTAATCCCCGATGGAGGGAAAGCCGGCGACATCGACCTGATCGCCGGGCTTCAGGACGGTGGGTTCGGCGGTGGTGACAAAGATGCCGTGCCGGGCATCCATCACGGAGAAGTTGCGGTCGCCGGAGGCGGAGGTGACGATACCGCGGATGTGGACCCGGTGGCCTGGCTCGCCGGCGCCGATGCGGGTGATGCCGGTAATGGTGGTCAGGGGAAGGCTGAAGGGGTCGGCGGGCGCGGGATCGAGCACCTGAATCATGGAGCGATTCGGCATGTAGAGGTGGACGCCGATGAGCTGCTTTCTCTGATTGAAGCGTGCCCCGACCGCGGCGCGCAGCCGGACTCGGGCATCGACGAGGCGCTGGGGATCCCATGCAGGGTCGTCGAGCGTGATGACTTCGAGACGTTCTTCGCCGGATGCGAGGGTGAGGAGGACGTTGCTTTTGTCCGAGGTCATGACGCCGTCATAATCGGTGCGCTGGCGGGGGCGATCGGCGGAGCGGACGATGCCTTCGACCGAGACCCAGCGGGAGTCAAAGGCGCCCGAAGAAAGGCGGTCGAAACCGACCAGGGGAGCCTCGGGGAGGGGGGCGTGGGAGAGGATGCGGAAATGCGCGTCCCTGATGACGGGGGCGACATCGCCGGGACCTGAGATTCCGTCCACCGCGACGACGTCGCCCGGGTGAAGGTCCGGTGGCGTGCCCTGGGGGAGATTGGCGTAGATGCCGTCGGTGGCGTCCATGAGGAAGGCGGCGCCGAAAGAGGGCTGATAGTAGGTGATCTGGGCGCGAGCGAGGTGAACGGGATACCCCTGGGCGGCCTCCTGAGCGGAGAGCGTGTGCACCTGACGAGCGGTGCGCAGGACGGGCAAGGGAGCTGCGGTCTGAGCGGGCAGAGGGGCGGCGAGGAGAAGGCAGATCAGCGAGGCTGCGGCGCCTGCCTGGGAGCGGCTCAGGCGGGGTGCGGATGCACACACGTGCTGCCGTCGCCCGGATTGCATCGCGCTGCGGGCTGTCTCCATCTTTCGCCTGGCCGCGCCTTGCGCGCAGGCCTTCCCTACAGAGCGCTTATCGGCACGGGTGGGAGCCAGTATAGGGGGATTGTTCGGGAATAGCAGTGGCACTTCCGGGTACTTACTAAAGGGGGACGCTCCGCGGTGCCCAGGGTGCGGAGCGTCCTTCGGGATCAGGCCTCTTGGTAACCCATGCCGGCGAGGACGCCGCGCATGTAGGCAAAGCTCTTCGAGACGCCGGGCATGGGGTCATCGCCGTGGACTTCGTACTCGAGGTCGACGAAGCCCTGGTATTTCTGGGCGATGAGGGCCTCGAAGATCTGACGGATGGGCATTTTGCCGTCGCCGACGGCGACCTGGCTGGCCTTGTCGTGGAAGTCGGTCAGATCTTTCATGTGCACGTCGAAGAGGCGCGGGCCGACTTTGTGGATGGCCTCGATGACGTCCGTACCGGCGCGGACGGTATGTCCCACGTCGATGCAGCAGCCGATACGGGGGTCCATGCCGTGGATGTCCTTGAGGATGTCGAGGGGTGAGGGCCAGAGCTTATCCTCGGGGCCGTGGTTATGGATGGCGAGGCGGATGTCGTATTCCCTGACGAATTTTTCGATGCGCGGCAGGGTTTCCGGGGTGGGGTCGCCCGCCACGATGACCTTGATGCCGGCGCGCTTGACGTATTCGAACTTGCTGCGGATGTCGTCTTCTGCGGCCTCGCGGAAATAAATGGTGCCGGCGGCGTGGAGACGGATGCCGTTGGCGGTGTAGTCGGCGAGGGCCTGGGCTTCGGCGGCGGGATCCATGGGGAGATGGTCTTTGGCGTCTTTGGCGTTGAGATCGAAGACGCGCAGCTCTTTCATGTAGCCGATCATCTGGTCGCGGGTGAAGTTGCGGAAGGTGTAGCTGCAGAGGCCGAGGTGGACGGGGGATGCCTCGGCCTCGGGTGGTGCGGGAGCGGCGAAGGAGGATGCCGGAAGGAGGGTGGCGGCCGAAGCGAGTGCGGTGGTGCGGAAAAAGTCGCGGCGAGAGAGATTCGTTTTCATTCAGGGCCTTTTCTTCAGGAAGCTTCTGTGACGTGAGAACAGGGCCGGTGCAGAGGAGCCGCTTACAGATGCGGCTCCCATCCTTTCTGGTATTCGCGGCCCCAGCCTTTCATGGCTTCGGGATCGCCGAGGATTTTGCCGTCGGTGGGATCGAGCTTGAGGGCGCGCTGCACTTCCCAGGAGATGTTCGAGAGCTGGAGCATGGTGACCGCGACGTTGCCGATTTCGACGGGAGCGTGGAGTTTTTCGCCGTGTGTGACGCCGGCGATGAAGTTGGCAAAGTGGTCGTTGGTCATGGAGTCGCGGCCGACGAGATCGGCAGACGAGGTGGCTTCTTTCTTGATCCGGAACTCGTCAGTCTTGTGGCCGTTGAGGTCGTAGACTTCGTAGCCGTCGCGATCGACGAGCACGGAGCCGGTGGTGCCCATGATGGTCGCGCCGCGGTCGCGGCCGTAGATGCGCATGCCGTTGCAGCTGCGGCTGTCCCACGCAATCATCTTGTCGGGGTATTCGAACTGGGTGACGATGGTGTCGTAGAACTGCCAGTCGTCCTTGAAGGCGTAGCGGCCGCCGGCGGCGTTGATGTGGCTGGGATAGTCGACGCCGAGGGCCCAGCGGCAAACATCGACTTCGTGGGTGCCGTTGTTGAGGGCTTCGCCGGTGCCCCAGACGCGGAACCAGTGCCAGTTATAGGGCTGGTAGTTGTCGTGGTAGGGACGGCGCGGGGCGGGTCCCTGCCAGAGATCCCAGTTCAGCGTGGAGGGAACGGGAGCTTCTTTGCCGAAGCCGATGGACTTGCGGGTGTTCACATACCAGGCATAGCCGTAGTAGGCGCGGCCGATGAGGCCGTCGTGAATGCGCTTCACGATTTCGATGGTGTGTTGGGAGGAGCGCTGCTGGGTGCCCATCTGCACGAGCTTGCCGTACTTCTTCTGGGCGGCGATGAGCAGGGCGCCTTCGGCGGGATTGTGGCCGCAGGGCTTCTCGACGTAGACGTGCTTGCCGGCTTCGACGCCGGCGATGGCCATGGGCGCATGCCAGTGGTCGGGTGTGGCAATGGAGATCGCATCAATATCTTTACGCTCGAGGAGCTTGCGGAAGTCGCCTTCGGTCTGCGGAGCGTAGCCGAGTTCCTTTTGGGCTTCGGCGCCGAACCTGGCCATAAAGTTGGACTCGACGTCGCAGATGTAGCCGACGTGCGAGGTCTTGCTGTTGGCCGCGAGGGCGGAGAGGTGCGCGTAACCCCGGCTGTGCAGGCCGATGATGGCGAAGTTGAGGCGGTCGTTGGCGCCGAGAATCTGCGCGTAGCTCTTTGCGGTAGTGCCGACGGCGAGGCCCGCGGCGCCCACCGCCATGGTGTCAAGAAATTCGCGACGAGTGATCATGCGTTCTCCCATGGGATACAGAACTCGATACGGTCAGCAGGTGGCGCCGGATTCGGCCATTGCTTTTTTGAGGTCAGCCATGCTTTTGCGCGAGGAGGCTTCCGGCGTGCCGGCACCGCGCCAGTGGGTTTCGAGGCTCACAGCGTAACGGTAGCCATCTTTGCGCAGCGCGCGGA
>JBKICP010000198.1:0-3805 GCA_046567085.1 Acidobacteriota bacterium | reverse complement strand
TCCATCGAGCTGCGCGGAATCCACAACCGCTGCGTATTCGACCGCAGATCCGGCGGCGTCAGGAAAACCCCGTCGCTCCCCACCAGACTCACATCGTTCGCCGCCAGCCCCTCGATCACGTCCCCATCCTTCAGCCGCGCCCGCACGAACAGCCCATCCCCCCGCGGACGGCCCGCGAACGTCTTCCGCACCAGCCGCTCGGGATTGTTCAGCTCCCCGGAGTTGAAGTCCCGGACATAGCAGACCCACTTCAGGTCCGCCGCCGCCAGCGAGATCACTTTCCCATCCAGGTCCAGCATCTCCAGCCGCCCCTCGCGCACGAATCCGCTCGCCGGCAGGTACCCTGCCACCCAGTCGCGCGTCAGTTTGCGGAAGATCGCCTTTTTGCGGCTCGAGGACATGCGCTTTCAGCTTATTCCCGGAGCATTCCGGCGGAGAAACGAGGATTGTTGCACATTCCGGCGCAACGCATCAAAATTTGTGCAGATTGCACCGCCGCAGGTGCACACTTTTGTGTTACATTGTTAATTTGTATTGCCTTTTGTTCATCCCGTAACTCCTTCTATTGCATCTGGTTACGGGTGGCTTTACAGGGACGGAGGCGCACCGCCTCACGCACCACCAGAAGAATACATCACGCATGCCCGATTACATCTATCTTCTTGAAAATCGTCTCTCTCCCGCCCAGCAAAACGCCCTCCGCCACGTCCGCGACGCGGCCCGCGATGCCGGGATGACGGTCTTCCTCGCCGGCGGCGCCGTTCGCGACCTCACCAGCGGCTACCCCGTTCGCGATCTCGACTTCTCCGTCCAGGGAAACGCCCTCAAGCTCAGGAAAGCACTGGAGAAAGCCGGAGGAGTCTTCTGGGGCGACCACGAGCCCTCCCGCACCCTCTTCTTCTGGTTCCCTGGCTCGGTCCGCGTCGAGGTCTCCAGCTCCCGCCGCGAGGAGTACCCCAAACCCGGCAAGCCCGTCTACCACTGGGCGCCCATCCTCGAAGACCTCCGCCGCCGCGACTTCACCGCCAATGCGATGGCCATCTCCCTCAATGAGGGCTCCTGGGGCCTCCTCCTCGACCCCCTCAACGGCTTTGCCGACATCGAGGCCCGCCACCTCCGCCTCGCCAGCAACTACGGCTTCATCGAGGACCCCTCCCGCATGCTGCGCGCCGTCCGCTTCACGGCCCGCACCGGCTGGGAGATGGACGAGCGCACCAAAGCCCGCTACGAGAACGCCAAATCCGAAGGCCTCATGGAGCAGGCTTCCGCCTTCTCCCGCGGCTACGAACTCGAAGAAATCGCACACGAGGAAGACCCCCTCAAGGCCCTCCGCGCTCTCGAAGCCGAAGGCTGGATGAAGGAGCTCTGCCCCGCATGGACCGCCTCCAAAGCCGACACGAAAGGCCTCGATGAGCTGAACAGGATTTTCGTCAAGCTGCTCATGCTCGGCGTCAATCCCGATCCTTCCGCCGCGCACCTCGAGTTGCTCACCGCGAAGATGGCCCCCAAAGACGTCGCCGGCCTCAAGCGCCTCTTCCCGCGCCGCGGCTTCGTCGATCAGTGGAACAACCTCGAATCGAGCGCCAAAGACTTCGCAAAGGAACTCCTCGGCAAGGCCACCGCCAAACCCTCCGCCACCTGGAAGCTCCTCGTCAGCCATCAGGCCGAGCCCGTTCTGTGGCTCGCTTACAGCTCCAAAACCGCCCAGGTGAAGGAGAAGTTCAACAACTTCTTCAACGCCTGGCCCGAAGCGCGTCAGAAGATCCCCACCACCCTGATGGCCGAAATGCGCATCACTCCCGATCTCCCCAACTACGGCGAGATCGCGGAGATGCTCTTCTTCGAGCTCATGGATGGCAACCTCCAGACCGAGGAGGAGATCCGCAAGTTCCTCGAGCCGCATTCGCCTCCTGCGCCTCCGCCCCCCGTCGTCTTCCGGCGTCCGCGCGGACGCCGTGCCGAGCCCCGGATTGAGGAAGAAGAAGAGGACGTCGAAGCGCCGGTGCGCGACGCCGACGAAGAAGGCGAGGAAGAGGAAGAAGAGGAAGGCCTCCCCTCCCCGCTCGGCGACGACGTCCCGCTGCCGCCTCGCAAGGGTGCAGCCCAGGCGCCCGCCCCGGCCAAAGCTCCTGCAAAGGCCGCGAAGGGTGCCAAACCGGCGCCGGTCCCCGCGCCCGCGAAAGCTCCCGTGAAATCCGCGAAGGAAGCGGCCAGGCCCGCCGTTTCTGCGAAGGCTGCCCCGAAGGCGCCCGAGAAGCCTGCCGAAAAAGCTCCCGCGAAAGCCGCGGCCAAACCCGAATCCAAAGCCGCCGTCAAAGGCAAGGCTCCGGAAGCGAAACCCGCAGCGAAGCCCGCTCCGAAACCGGCTCCGAAGGCCGCGAAGCCGGCGCCCAAACCTGCTCCGAAAAAGCAGGCCGCCGCGCCCGCGCACAAACCGGCACCGGCGAAGGTCGCCCCCAAAAAGCCGGCTCCGAGCAAGCCCGCAAAGAAAGCGCCCCCGAAGAAGAAGCGCTAGCCAGCAGCTTTTCGCTAACAGTTCCTGGCTAGCCGTTCTTCGCTGTTCGCTATCCGCTATCCGCTGTTCGCTATCCCCTATCCGCTATCCCCTATCCGCTATCCGCTCACCTGAAACTCCACCCGCTCCCCCACTGCCAGGTGGTGTTTCTGGATCGTCCCCACCGGCAACTCCAGCACATACTGCGAAGGCTCTTTCCCGCCGTAACTCGGGCACGTCGACGCCTTCCCCCGGCACGGCGGCGTATCCGGACTCATCTCCACGATGCGGTGCTCCGCATCCATCCACACAATGTCCAGCCCAATTTTGCAGTGATACATCCAGAAGCCCTGCCGCTCC
This sequence comes from Acidobacteriota bacterium, assembly GCA_046567085.1. GTDB lineage: Bacteria > Acidobacteriota > Terriglobia > Terriglobales > Acidobacteriaceae > Palsa-343. Next base: position 951 of record JBKICP010000198.1, on the reverse strand, counting down.
ATCTGGTCAAACACAAATAGCATCCCCCGCCCCGCAGGCAGGCTCGTCCGTCCCATCAAACCGTAGGCTCGTTCCGCCTCGCTCCTGGCCAGTTCCACATGCACCGTGGAACCATCCGGCAACATCACCAGCGTGTCCGCCGGCCGAGGTGCGACGTAGGGAACATCCGTATCCTGCGCCTGCGCCACCGGCGCCCGCAGCATCGGCGCCGCCAGCAGAGCCAAAGCTAATCCGAGAGACTCGATCCGCAATCGCATCCCTCTATTAGACCCTGGCCCCGCCCGAAGGTAGGCCACAGGCGACAGGCAACCGGCTACAGGCAACCGGCTACCGGCTACAGTCCACAGGCTGCCTCTCTCAGTTCACCGTCACCGTCACCGCCACAGTATTCGTGATCTTCCCCGTCGCCGCATCCGTGCCCGTTACCGTCACCGTATAAGCGCCCGACGTCGTTCCCGGATTGGTCGTCTTCGGCGTGCTGCTGCCTCCGCCGCAACCCACCGCGCCGCCGGCCATCACAAGGATCGCCACCACGCTGAACACCGCCCGCCACGCCCGCCGCCGCGCCGGAATCCCGAAGAACAGCACCAGCGCCAGCACGCCTCCGCCGCCCGCCACAAAGAATTTCCGCAGCGGCAGGTCCAGCGCGCTCGTCGAAGCGGCCGTGGTCGCCACCGTCAGCGTGGCCGTCGCTGCCGTCGTTCCTGTGATGCTCACCGTCGTCGGAACCGAGCACGTTGGCGCGTCCATCGCACCCGACGGCGAGCTCGTCAGCGCACACGTCAGGTTCACCGTGCCCGTGAACCCGCCGCCCGGCGTCACCGTGATCGTCGAGGTGTTGCCGGTCGTCGCGCCCTTCGCCACAGTAATGTTGCCGCTGCTCGTCAGCGCAATCGACGCCGATCCGCCCGATCCCGACCCGACCGTGACACTCGTCGTCCCGCTCGACCC
>JBKICP010000197.1:0-3023 GCA_046567085.1 Acidobacteriota bacterium | reverse complement strand
AATCTCTGACTCGCCCATCTGCCGCGGAATCTCCAGATCCCGCCTCAGCCGGTACTCCTCAGGAATAATGGAAAACAGCTCGTCGATCGACGAAGCGCCGATCTCGCGCAGCATAGCCGCACGCTCAGCATCCGATTTAGGCAAATAGCGCATGAGTTCTCTATATCCGGAAACGCAAACAACCGCTTTGTATCAGGGCACGACTTCAGTCGTGCCGAAAAGGCCAGGTCTGGCGGAGGGCTCCAGCCCTGTGGCGCCGCCTAATTCCCCGTCTCTTCCTTCACGAACGCCTCATAGTCCGCCGCCGTCAGCAGCGACTCCACCTCTGCCGCGTTCTCCAGCTCGATCTTCATAATCCACGCCGCATGCGCGTTCTCGTTGATCTTCTCCGGAGCCTTGGTCAGCTCCTCGTTCACGGCTGTCACCGTGCCCGTCGCCGGCGCGTACAGGTCGCTCACCGCCTTCACCGACTCGACGCTCCCGAACACCTTCCCCTTCTCGACCTTCTCGCCCACCTTCGGCAGCTCGACAAACACAATATCGCCCAGCGAATCCTGTGCGTGTTCCGTAATGCCCACCGTGGCGTTCTTGCCTTCCGCCTCGATCCACTCATGCTCGCGCGTGTAACGGTACTTCGTGGGATATGCCATCTCGGCCTCTCTCCTGATTGGTACGAGCTGCGTTTCTGCAGCCTGCCTTACGACCTCGCCGGCCGCTTTGGCCGCCGGTAAAACGGAATCTCCACCACCTTTGCCTTCACCGGATTCCCGCGGATCTCCACCGCAACCTCCGCTCCCGGCTCGGCAAACGCCTTCGGCACAAACGCCAGCGCAATATTCTTCTTCAGGAACGGCGCCGGCGACCCGCTGGTCACATACCCAACCGTCTTCCCGCTGGCTTCCTTCACCGGATAGCCATCGCGCGCGATCCCGCGCTCCACCATCTCCAGCCCCACCAGCCTCTTCTTCGGCCCGCCGTCGTCCAGCACCTGCCGCAGTGCCTCGCGCCCTACAAACACACCTTTTTCCAGCTTGCAGAAGCGGTCCAGCCCCGCCTCATATACGTTAATCTCGTCCGAAATCTCGTGCCCGTACAGCGACAGCGCCGCCTCCAGCCGCAGCGTGTTCCGCGCCCCCAGCCCGCACGGCAGAATCCCGAATTCCTTCCCCGCCTCCATCACTTCATTCCACACGCGCTCGCTCGTCGCCGCGTCCGACGGCACATAGATCTCGAATCCGTCCTCGCCCGTGTATCCCGTCCGCGCAATCAGCGTATTCGGCAGCCCGCAAACCGTTCCCCACGTGAACCAGTAAAACTTCACCGCTTCCAGGTTGGCGTTCGTCAGCTTCTGCAGAGTCTCCTGCGCCTTCGGCCCCTGGATCGCCAGCTGCGTGTAATAGTCGCTGTAGTCGCTCACATGGCAGTCGAACCGCCGCGCGTTCTGCCGCACCCACTGGTAATCCTTCTCCCGCGTCCCCGCGTTAATCACCAGCAGATAATCGTTCGCGCTGAATTTGTGCACGATAATGTCGTCCACAAACGTCCCCTGCGGATACAGCATCGCCGAATACTGCGCCTGCCCTTCCTGCAGCCGGCTCGCGTCGTTCATCGAGATATGCTGCACCGCGTCCAGCGACCCCGGCCCGCGCAGCTGGATATCCCCCATGTGGCTGACATCGAACAGCCCCACCCCGGTCCGCACAGCCAGATGCTCGGCGATCAGCCCCGAGTACTCCACCGGCATGTCCCATCCGCCAAAATCCACCATCTTCGCGCCCAGCCGGCGATGCAGGGCATTCAGCGCAGTTTTCCTCAGAGCAGCAGACGCAGACAAGTGATCCTCGATGACTGGATTGAAGTAAGGCCGAACTCTTAACGTTACAGCCCCCCCGATTGCCGGTCAATGCGCCCCGCCGCCTTCCCGCCCATCCGTACCCGAACCCGCCGCGCCATCGGAATCAGCCCCGCCCGCTCCGGCCCCCGTACGCCTCCGCCCGCTACCATAATTCCGTGCCCTCTCCCTCGCCCCATTTCTGGATCCCCACAGCCATCGCCGCCGCTCTGGCCATCTTTCCCATCCTCGCCTTCGGCCTGGTCGGCCCACGCTGCATCCATTGGATCCGCTCCCTCCCCATCCCCGTCCGCATCGCCGCGCCCTCCGTCTTTGCCGCGCCGTACCTCATCGTCAGCCTCGCCGCCCACACCTTCGCCTGGCCCTGGCTCATCCTCTATCTGCTCATCCCGCCCGCCATCGCCGCCGTCCTTCACATCGCCGCCCGCCTCGACCCCCAGCAGCGCGCCCACTGGCTGGACTTCCTCATCCTCGTCCCCCTCGGCCTCTCCGTTGATCTCCGCTGGCTCCAGCCCGCCTGGCCTCCCCGCATCGACGTCCTCGGCAAGCTCATCCTCCTCAACTCCGGCCTCTATGGATTCCTCGCCATCCGCCAGCTCTCCGGCGTCGGCTACACTCTCCGCTTCCGCCTCCGCGACCTCCGCACCGGCCTCCGCGAATTCCTCTTCTACGCGCCCATCGCCATCCCTCTCGGCCTCGCTCTCGGATTCCTCCACCTCCACAGCCGCGTCGCCCATCCCTGGCTCGTCGCACCCCTCTGGATCTACTCCTTCTTCGCCGTCGCGCTCCCCGAGGAAATCTTCTTTCGCGGCTGGATGCAGAACCTCCTCGAACGCCGCCTCGGCCGCACCCCCGCGCTCCTCCTCACCGCCGCCCTCTTCGGCCTCTCCCACTTCAACAAGCACGCCCTCCACTTCAACGGACGCTACGTCCTCCTCGCCGCCATCGCCGGCATCTTCTACGGCCGCGCCTGGCGAACCGACCGTCGCGTCCCCGCCTCCGCCATCACCCACGCCACCGTCGACACCCTCTGGGGCGCCCTCTTCCACTAACCGCCCCATCCTGCACAGTCCTTTGCGGTAAACTGGCCAGCGACCGCTTTACCCACCCAGTTCCGTCGCGAAAGGAAGCCCTCTGGTGTCCAGACTCAGGCTCGTTGTAACCGCATTCA
>JBKICP010000196.1:0-12235 GCA_046567085.1 Acidobacteriota bacterium | reverse complement strand
GTGCTTCGACAGCACCTTCGTGATCGCCGCCGTCAACGTCGTCTTCCCGTGATCGATGTGCCCGATCGTCCCCACGTTCACGTGCGGCTTCGAACGGTCAAACTTTTCCTTCGCCATGGTTTCCTCTCAAAGTGTCGATGAATCGTGTTGGGGCTCGTCCTAGTAGCTGGCGTAGACCCGGAAGAATTTCTGGCGGATATCGGGGGCGACGCGCTCCACCTGGCGCAGGTAATGTTCGCGAATCTGGCCGCGGTCGGAGTCGCCGAGGGCGGCATAGCTTTTCTGGGCCTGGCCGCCGAGGAATCCGTGGGCGAGGACGGCTTCGAACTGGCGGACGCGCAGCCGGGCGCCGGAGACCTGCTTGAGAAAGACCGCGGTCTGGGCGGGGGCGAAGGCTTCGTCGATGGCATGCCGGACATCGGCGAAGGTTTTCTCGTCCTGAACGGGAATGGCGGCCTGCTCGTACATCGTTGCGTGAGTTCCCTCGGGGACTGAAGCCCCATGATTTTGCGCCTGATCCGGAAAGCTAAAACCGTGGCCTTTCAAGACAGCCCCTTCTGAAAGATTCTGGAGCGGGAGATGGGAATCGAACCCACGACCAACAGCTTGGAAGGCTGTGACTCTACCACTGAGTTACTCCCGCGAAGAACAGCGTTCAGCGTACAGCGGACAGCGTTCAGAAAACGGGTCCGGGACAGGACCGGTCGCTGAACGCTGGATGCTGACTCCATCAAAATCTGGAGCTGATGACCGGGATTGAACCGGTGACCTCTCCCTTACCAAGGGAGTGCTCTACCAACTGAGCTACATCAGCCCTGTACAGCAAAGTACCAAAATCTGGCTTCGGGTCGCTTCATTCCGGAGCTGAAGACCGGGATGAGAAACCAGAACCGGCGACCCCTTTTCTTTTGCCGCGGCTTACGCCGCGGGGGCTTACCAAGGGAGTGCTCTACCAACTGAGCTACATCAGCCCTGTACAGCAAAGTACCAAAATCTATCGATGATCTTCAGCATCCGCGCCGTCTCGCGAGCGATCCGCTGTGAGAGCGATGCGGAGGCCGAAGCCACCCAACAAAACCATGACCAGGAGCCGAATCTTGCCGGCATCCATGGTGTACCACGCGAGGGCGGCGAGAAGCGAGAGAAAGGCCAGCGCGAGCAATTTGCGCTTTCCGCCTGCGATTCGCATCTTGCGACCCCCCGAAATTCTGGTGCACAGGGGAGGATTCGAACCTCCGTAGCTCCAAAGAGCGGCAGATTTACAGTCTGCTGCCATTAACCACTCGGCCACCTGTGCCTGAAAAACCTGAAGCTGATGACCGGGATGAAAAACACCGAACCGGTGACCGCTGCTCCAGTCGCGGCCACGCGTCTCACGACGCTGCCGCTTCCGCTTACCAAGGGAGTGCTCTACCCACTGAGCTACATCAGCTCTGTGTAGAAGGGATCCGACCCTTTCTCGTTCGAGGCCGGAAGAACTGGAGCTGGCGAAGGGATTTGAACCCCCGACCCTCTGATTACAAATCAGATGCTCTACCAGCTGAGCTACGCCAGCTCGAAACGAGTATCCCCATCAAGCAACAGCCGGACTTTTTGGGGCTCCCACTACGTTCGCCGGACCTGTCGTCGAGAGACACACGCATGTGTCTTTTTGACGGGGGTCCAGCATTGAAAATATCACACGCCCGCGCGGGTCGCAATGAACCGCAGGGGGTGGATTTCAGGCGGTTTGGTGGAGGTTGGCATGGAGGCTTGGTTTCGGTGCCGGGCTCCCCCGGAAGATGCGTATCTCGCTGCCATTTTGGTTCTTGCCTGCGGGAGTTCCGGGGGGGACGCCTGGGGCCGTTTGGGGAGGACTCCGAAAGGAGGGGCTGTGGGCGATCTGGTTCAAAGTGGCACAGGAGAAGGGGCGCGGTACGCAGGGAATGGCCTGGGGCGAGGATTCGCTGGAAAGGACGGCAACGGGGGCGTTTGCTTCTTGCTGTGGGGTGAACCTGGCCGTCTCCAGTTTCCTGGGCGATGATGGGGCGGGAGTGCTGTTTTGGCAAGGCCTTCGTCGATTTGGGAAAGGGTGACTCGGAAGAGTGGAGCGGCGGCGGAATCGCGTTGAAATTGGAGCCATGGAGGCGTTTGCTTCTTGCTGTGGGGTGAACCTGGCCGTCTCCAGTTTCCTGGCGATGATGGGGCGGGAGTGCTGTTTGGGCAAGGCCTTGGTCGATTTGGGAAAGGGTGACTCGGAAGAGGGGCACCGCGGCGGAATTACGTGGAAATTGGAGCGGCGGGGGTGTTTGCTTCTTGCTGTGGGGTGAACCTGGCCGTCTCGCGCGCTTGTCCCGTCGAGCATGTTCGGCGGCGGCTCGCTGCTCTTTGCTGGTCGTTTTGATGGAAAGAGGGGATGGCGCGGCGGGACTCGCGGGATCCCTGGCAGGGGGGCCGGAGCGTTCCGAGGGTAGGGCAGAGGGTCGGCGGGGGCGTGCGGGAATCCGGGGCGGATGAGAAGATGGATATCGCTGCTTCCCGGAACAGCGGGAAGCCCATTCGATGACCCATCGGCGTACGAAGCTGTCCATTGCCATTGTGCTTGTCGTCCTGGTGCTGCTGGCCGGGGTGATTTACCTTCGCAAAGAGGCTCCGCCGGAGGCGGCGCGGCTGCTGCCGGAGTCGGACGGGATCGTGTATTTCAATCTGCGGCCGCTGCGGGCGGCGACGCATTTCGATCAGCACCCGGTGGAGCACTCGCCGGAGTACCAGCGCTTTATCGATGCGACGGGGATCCAGTTCGAGCGCGATCTGGACGAGGCGGCGTTTGCGCTGCACCGGATGGGGAACCCGAAGGGGCCGAACGGAGCTCTGGCATTCAGCGAGGCCTTTATCGGGCATTTCGACGGGCGGAAACTGGCGGATTATCTGGCGGGCATCGCGGCGTCGCAGGAGACCTACGCGCGGCACACGATCTACAACATCGCGAGCGACAGGCGCACGGTACGGGTGGCGCTGCTGGGCTACGACATTGTGGTGGTGAGCAATACGCCGTCGCCCGAGCAGATCCATTCCATGATCGACCGGTACCGCACGGCGGCGCTGCCGTTTTCGGGCTCTTCGCTGCTGTCGAAGTACTATGCGAAGCTGCCGCTGCTGTCGATTGCGTGGGGGATCGGGCAGATCGGGCAGCCCCTGGCGAATGGCGGAGCGCGCGTGCTGGGGCTGCATTTGCCGCTGCCGGTGGATTCGACGTTTCTGGCCTCGCTGACGTGGATCGGGAAAATTCATCTGCGGGTGGAGGAACTGGCGCCCTCGGATGCGGCGGCGGCGGACACGACCGAATCTCTGCAGACGATTCTGGTGCTGGTGAAGTCGATGGCGAACACGGCGGGCGCTGCGCAGTACGACGCGGAGACGCGGTCGATGATCAACAGCATCGCGGTGGAGCGGCATCGGAACGAAGCGGTGGTGACGGCGACGATTCCGACGGCGCTGCTGCAGCGGGCGATGAATCACCCGCAGAACCTGAAAGCGCTGCCTGTCCCGGATGCTGGGAAGACGGAGCAGTAAGCTGAGAAGAGCCGGTAGGCAGAGGCGAAGAACCGGTCAGCGATCAAGCGGTTAGCAAACTACGTTTAGCAGAGAGCGATTGGCAGAGTCCCATCTTCCCAGGAAATCCCCAAACAGCTGGAGGAAAAATGCAGAAGTTAACGGTGCGCGGATATGCCGTTGCCGCGGTGGCAGCGCTGGTGGCGGTGCCTTCGTTTGCGCAGAAGGTTTTGACCGGGCAGGACGCGTTCACGAACTACGAGAAGGAACATCCGGGGGTACGGCGGCATCTGACCGTGGCCGATCTGCCGGCCCCGTATGCGACCAAGGGCGTGGACAATGGCGCGGAGATGGTGGAACGGCCGAAGGATGCGTGGCCGCAGGCGCTGCCGGGGTTCAAGGTCGAAATGTATTCCACGGGGCTCGATCAGCCGCGGCTGATCCGGACGGCGCCGAATGGGGATCTCTTCGTTGCGATCAGCTATCAGAACAAGGTGATGGTGTTTCGCGGCGTGGACGCCAATGGCAAGGCGAAGGAAGTGTCCACTTTTGCCGATGGGCTGAGCCAGCCATTCGGGATCCAGTTCTATCCGGCGAAGGATCCGAAGTGGGTGTACATCGGCAACACGGATTCGGTGGTGCGGTTCCCGTATCACACGGGCGACATGAAGGCGACCGGGCCGGCGGAGAAACTGGCGGATCTGCCGGGCGGCGGACGGCTGCGCGGGGGCGGCCACTGGACGCGCGACATTGCGTTTTCGAAGGACGGGAAGCGGATGTTCGTATCGGTGGGATCGCACTCCAACGACGATGACTCGGACACGCATCCGGAGGAGTTTCATCGCGCCGACGTCCTGGAGTTCACGCCGGAGGGGAAGTTCGTGAAGGTGTACGCGTCGGGGATCCGGAACTGCGTGGGCGAGGCGATCAATCCGATCACGGGAGAGTTGTGGTGCTCGACGAACGAGCGCGACATGCTGGGCGATAACCTGGTGCCGGACTACATCACGCATGTGCAGGAGGGCGGATTCTACGGGTGGCCCTGGTACTACATGAGCACGAACGGCGGCGTGCAGGATCCGCGGCAGGAGGGCAAGCATCCGGAACTGAAGGGGAAGGTGATTACGCCGGATGTGCTGCTGAACCCGCACTTCGCGTCGCTGGAGATGCTGTTCTACGAGGGGTCGCAGTTCCCGGCCGAGTATAAGGGCGATGCGTTTGCCGCCGAGCATGGATCGTGGAATCGCGCGACGCGTTCGGGGTATGAAGTGATTCGGGTGCCGATGAAGGACGGCCACGCGACGGGCGAGTACGAGGATTTTCTGACGGGATTCGTGCTGCCGAATGGCAAGGTGTGGGGGCGTCCGGTTGGGGTTACTGTGGGCAGGGATGGCTCGCTGTTCGTTACCGATGACGGGTCTGGTTCGATCTGGCACGTGATTTACACAGGGAAATAAAAGCGAGGGCGGCGGTAGCGTAGGCTGGATCGGTGCAGGCGGAATCGAAACAGACCTTTCGCGTGATCATGAGCCTGCTTTGCCGGGTGGCACTGCTGGCGATTGCGCTGCCGGTGTTCCTGCGGCATTTTCCGAACTACAAGCCGCCCCACCGCTATCCGACGGACTGGATCATCGTGACGGTGTGCGACGGATTGGCGGTGGCCGCGCCGCTGATGCGCTTGCGGAAGCTGGCGTTTCTGGCGGGCGCGGCGGCGTTGGCGGCGCACTCCTACTATCGTCATTTCGTGCCGGTGTGGGATTTGGCCTACATGGCGGTGGCGATTCTGTTCGTGCTGCAGCCGTCCAGCCATCGGCAGGCGGTGAAGCAAGGGCCGAGGACGAGATAGGGGCACCGGGCACCGGGCACCGCAATGCGATAGTCTGGGCTGGTATGGTTGCATTTCGCAATGTGGTTTTTGCGGCGGTGTTCCTGGTGACCGGGACGGTGTTCGGACAGCAGTCAACGCCGAGCGCGACCGATCCGAATCAGGCTGCGCCGCCTCCTGCAACGCAGCCGGCAACAACGCAATCGGCGCCCGCCGGGTCGTCGCAGGCATTGCCGGATGCGCCCGGAGCGCAGGAGAATCCGGGGCCGCAGCCGACCGGGCCGACGGTGCTGTTCGACACCAGCATGGGACAGATGAGCTGCAGGCTGTTCGACAAGCAGGCGCCGGTCGCGGTGGCGAATTTCGTTGGGTTGGCAACGGGGACGAAGGAATTCACCAATCCGGCGACGAAGCAAAAGGAGAAGCGGCCGTTTTATGACGGGACCACCTTCCATCGCGTGATCCCCGGGTTCATGATTCAGGGGGGCGATCCGCTGGGAACGGGTGAGGGCGATCCGGGTTATATGTTCAACGATGAGTTCGATCCGGCTCTGAACTTCGATGTGCCGGGGCGGCTGGCGATGGCCAACTCAGGCCCGAACACGAATGGGTCGCAGTTCTTTATTACGGAGGCGCCGCAGCCCTCTCTGGATCAGAAGTATGTGATTTTTGGGCAGTGCGACGATCATAGTGTGAGCGTGGTGAAGGCGATTGCGCGAGTGAATCGGGACGGCAACGATAAGCCAATCGAGGCTGTGACCCTGAACAAGGTGACGGTGATTCCGGCAGGGCAGGCTGTTCCGGCGGCGCCGACGGGCCTGCAGGCTACACCGCAGTAGGAGGCCTGTCGGCGGTAGCCTGTAGCCGGTAGCTGGTTGCGAGTCACCGAAAGACCGGTCGGCAGAAATCGGTCAGGTAAGGCCGCGAGCTGCAATGCAGACTTGAGTCAGGTTTCTAAAATCCAACAAAGAGAGAGAAGGAGTTGCTATGTCGCGTCAGCCAGGAACTTATGCCGTGATGAAGACCAGCGAAGGAACGATTGTGGCCCGGTTGTTCGAAAAGGAAGCGCCGAAGACGGTGGCGAACTTCATCGAACTGGCGGAGGGGACGCGGGAGTGGACGCATCCTGTGACACGAGAGAAGAGCCAGAACAAGCTCTACGACGGAACCGTCTTCCACCGCGTGATCCCGGATTTCATGATTCAGGGCGGCGATCCGGCGGGGACGGGAATGGGGGGCCCGGGGTACAAGTTCGAAGATGAGACGAAGGGCTCGCCGCACCGGTTCGATAAGAAGGGCAAGCTGGCGATGGCGAACGCGGGTCCGAACACCAATGGCTCGCAGTTTTTTGTAACGGTGGCGGCTACAGAATGGCTGACGGGCAAGCACACGATCTTCGGCGAAGTGGTCGAAGGGCAGGAGATTGCGGACAAGATTTCGAAGGTGTCGACGCGGTCGGACAAGCCGGTGAAGCCGGTGGTGCTGGAGTCGGTGACGATCGAGAGAGTCTGAGTCGCGAGGCTTTGGCGCAAAGAAAACCCCTGCCTGGCGGCAGGGGTTTTCTGTTGGGATGGAGCCCGCGGGTCAGAAGAACAGCTTGGCGGAGACCTGCAGCTGACGAGCGCCGTAGAGCGTGCTGCTGGTGCCGGTGGTGGCTCCGAAGGGCTGGGAGGGATAGGGGTAAATACAGGCATTGGTGTGGCCCGTGCAGACACCCGCTCCGGGAGCCGCATAGGAGAATGCCGATGTATTCACATTGAGAATGTTCTGGTGGTTGACGAGGTTGAAGGCCTCGCCGAGGATTTCGAACTTGATGGTTTCGTGAATGGGGAAGTCGCGGGTGACGCGGGCGTCGATATTGCGCACGCCGGGGCCGGGGAAGCCATTCCGCGGGACCTGGGGAGCGCGTCCTCCGGTGGAGGAGTTGAAAAGGCTGACAGCCGCGCCGCTGACGCCGCCATCCGGAGCGCCACCGGGGTAGTTGGCCATGAAGGCGGTGAGGGGAAAGCCGGTCTGTTCGGTCGCGGCGCCGGAGAGCATCCAGCCATTGGCGAGGTAGCGGAAGGGTCTGGAGGCGATGAAGGAGAGGTCGGGCGCGTAGACGAGGCTGCCGACAAAGCGTTCGCGCATATCGAGGTCGGAGCGGCCGTATTCCTGTTTGAGGTTGTAGGGATCGAGGGGTGTGTCGGTCCCGTTGAAGGTGCCGTTGACGCCGGAGACCTGACCGCCGTCGGTAGAGTGGGCGTAGGTGTAGTTGGCAACGATTTCCAGTCCATGGGCGAAGGGCCTGCGGAAGGTGAAGACCATGGAGTTGTACCAGGAATTGACGACGCTGAATCCGCTGAGGATGCTGCCATCGGCGGTCGTGAGGCGCGTCGTGTAGAACGGCACGGTGATGGTGCGGCTGGTGCTGCCGGCGGAGGAGACGATGTCGTAGGTCTTCGTTGTGGTGGTGCGGGCGATGTTGGTGTCGATGAAGACGGGCAGGCGCATGCCGCGATTGCCGACCCATCCGATGGAGACCGACATCCTGCCGGGCAGCTGCTGCTCGAGGCTGGCGTCGAAGGAGTGCGAATAAGGATTGGTGAAGTGAGGATCGAGGCCACGGAAAGCAAGGGCGGCGAGGCTGGCTCCGGTATTGACGACCTGGGGGGTGACGGCACCGGCAAAAGGAGCGGCCAGCGGCGGGCCCGGCGGCTGGAAGAGGACATTGGGAGCGGTGGGAGCCCATGAAGTGGAGGGTGTGGCGTTGTACTGCTGCTGGAAGACGCCGTTCTCCACGCGCATGGTGTAGTAGGTGCTGTTCGAGGTGAGGCCATAGAAGAGGCCATAGCCGCCGCGCACGACCATGTTGGCGCGGGGAGCCCAGGAGAAGCCGATGCGCGGCTGGAACTCGTGGTGATTGATGTTGATGGTGTCGGTGTAGTAGGTGGCGAGGGCGCTGGTGGTGTTGGGCCTGGGGGGCTGGGGCACAAGCTGGATGTCGTAGCGCAGGCCGAGGTTGAGGGTGAGGTTATTGCGCAGCTTCCAGGTGTCCTGCGAGAAACCGGCGAGGTCCGGATTCCAGAAGTCGTCTTTCCCGACGTGGGTGATGGGGTCGTTGACCTGGCTGAAGAAGGTGTAGTGCTTGCCGCCGTTGACCTGGTAGACGTCCTGAACCCAGTTCGCGAAGGAATTGGCTGCGCTGCCGGCGGAATAGGTATAGCCGCCGTCGCCCTGAAAGAGATTGATGAGAACTTCGTGGATGAAGTTGAGATCGACGCCAGAGCGCAGGGAGTGTTTCCCGAAGGTGGTAGAGAGGATGTCTTCCAGCTCGATACGGTGTTCGTCCGGGAATGCTGCGCGAGGCAGGGCACTGGTTTCCCCGTAGGCGGAGAGGCCGGTGATGCTCACTGAGGGACCGGGCGAATTAGTGCCGTCGGTTTCCAGATCGCGCGACCACTGGAAGCGGATTTCATTGGCGATGGTGGGCCGCAGGGCGGTACTCCAGGTGGCGACGAGGAAGCGGCTGTGGAAGTCGGCGGTGCCGTTCTGGGTGACGGAGCCGTTGTTGGACTGGGTGGAGGTGTTGTAGCCGTTGGGCTCGTGGAAATTCTGCCAGTTGAAGGCGGCGCTCAGATGGTTCGTGTCGTTCAACTGGTAGTCGAGCTTGGGAAAGAAGATGTCCTGCTTAATGGTGCGCGGATAGGCATCCTGCAGGCTGACCAGATACTGGGCGGCCGTGGTGCACTGGGCGGCGGTGAGCGGCGCCGGGCAGGTTGCGGTGGAGTTGGCATAACCGAGCAGAGTGGAGGCTGAAACCGATGAGGTGTAGAAGATCGGATTCACTTTGCGGAAGCCGTCGTAGGTGAAGAAGTAGAAGAGCTTGTCCTTCTGGATGGGGCCGCCGGCGCTGCCGCCGAACTGTTGTTGCTGGTGCACAGGTTGGGTGAGGAGAAGGGGATTGTGATTGAGCAGTCCCTGCGCTTTGCTGTACGGATCGAGCGCGTTGAGGGAGGGATAGCGGAGGTAATAGAAGAGGTCGCCGTGCAGGATATTGGAGCCGGATTTGGTGACGGCGTTGATCTGACCGCCGGCGGCGCCGCCGAATTCGGCGCTGTAGCCGGAGACGGCGGACTGGAATTCCTGGACGGAGTCCTGACTGTAGACGTACGGCGAGCCGATGGCGCGGCCGCGGGCTTCGGAGAAGAAGGCCTGGTTATTGTTAACGCCGTCGACCTGATTGCTGTTGTAGAGGCCGGAGATGCCGCGGTAGGAGATCAAGCCGCTGTTGCCGTCCGGGGCGACGTTGGGGGTGAGGAGAACGAAATTATCCCAGCGGCGGCCGTTGACGGGGAGGTTGGAGATGATCCGCTCGCCGACGTTCTGGGAGATATCGGTTTTCTGCGTGTCCAGGAGGGCCACTTCGCTGGTGACCAGCACCTGAGAGGAAACGCTCGCCGGGGGCAGAGTGGCATCGACGGTCAGAGTCTGGCCCACGGTCAGCACGAGGCCTGCTTTCTCCACGGTGGCGAATCCGTTGGCAGAGAAGCGGACGGTATAGTGGCCGGGCTGGAGGAAGGGCGCAACGAAGATCCCGGCGCCGTTGACGGGGAGAGTGCGGTTCACACCGGTATCGGTATCGGTGATGAGCACCGATGCGGTGGTGATGAGCGCCTGCGAGTTATCCGTGACGGTGCCGGTGATGGTGCCGGTGCCGACGGACTGAGCGGCTGCGGGATTTGTCGCAAAGGGTGTGACAAAAAGGGCGATCAGCAGAAAGCCAACGGAAGGGAGGAAAGCAGGAAGGACACGGCGGAGAAGAGACGGAGGGGCGAGGAAGACACCGCGAGCGGCGTTTTCTCTGGTCATCATGGCTGGCCTCGGAAGAAAAACGTGGTCTTTACTGACAGCTTTTAGGTGATTTGACGCCAGTATAGCCTGGGTTTTTGAGGACATTTGAGGATATGTGGCGAGAAAGCCGGCGATCCGTGTCGAAGTGAGACGGGCGCAGGTAACGGAAGTTTCTACTGTGCCGCGGGTCACAAAAACTGGTGACCTTTGTCACGGATGCCCCCGGCGGACCCAGCGTAGGTATAGAGCAGGCCCGCAATGCGGAAAGTGAGGGCATCGGCTATGTCAGGGTCCAGGGGACACATTCCGGAAGTGCCGGGAAAGACCACCTACCTGCATGCCGCGAGGCAGTTCCCGTTCAAAACGATCGTCGCGGCTATCGATTTTTCCGAGGAGTCGTCGGCGGCCCTGCGGTGCGCGCAGGAACTGGCACGGGTGCAGCACGCGATGCTGTTGCTGATCCACGTGATCGATCCGGTGGGCTATGCGTTTCCCGACGGAGCGCCGCCGGCTGTGGATCGCGATAAGGCTGCAAAGGAAGAGCTGGGGCGGATCGAGGCGGAGGTCAAAAAGCAGGGGATTCCGGTGCATTCGCGAGTGGAGACCGGGATCGTATGCGAGCGGATCCTGCTGTCGTTGCGGGATCATAAGGCGGCTCTGCTGGTGCTGGGCACGAAGGCGATCACGGGCGCGGGGCGTGCGGCGCTGGGATTGGTGACGCGGCAGCTGCTGGCGCATTCGCCTTGCCCGATCCTGACGGTGGCTCCGGACGATGCGAAGAAGCCGCGCAGGTATGGGCGCTGGAATAACGTGCTGGCGGCGACGGATTTCTCTGCCGCATCGCTGAGCGCGCTGCATTATGCGCAGCGCATCGCGGGGGGCCACCTGATCGTGCTGCATTCGGCGCGGTGCGGAAAACACCTGGAGTGTCCGAATTGCCTGGAGCGGCTGCGGTTTCTGGCGCCGTTCAATGAGGCGCACAGCGTGCCGGTCGATCACTCGGTGACGGGCGGTGAGCCGACGCACGCGATCGTGCAGGTGGCGAAAAAGCTGCATCCGGATCTGATCGTGATGGGTGCGCCGTCGCCGGCCCACACCGAACACGATCTGGAGCACAGCACGGTGGCGCAGGTGATTGCTGCCGTGAAGATCCCGGTGCTGATTGTTCCGGAGGAGCGGGAGCGTTACGCCGACGAACTGATCGAGGAAGTCGCGACGGCCTAAGGCATGACTCGCGGCGCGAGCCATGCCAGCGTGTGGCCTGTGGCCGGTGGCCTGTGGCCGGTAGCCTGTGGCCGGTAGCCCTTCACTTCAGTTCAGCGTTTTGCCGGGTTCGGTGTGGATGACGGTCACGCCGGAGCCGGCGAGTTCCTTTTCCAGCTCAGCCGGACGTCCGATGAGCGGCGGGAATGTTCCCCAGTGAATGGGCAGGACGGTCTTCGCGCCGACGTATCTGGCTGCTACGGCGGCGAGACGCGGGCCCATGGTGTAGTGATCGCCGATGGGCAACATGGCAAGGTCGGGGTGGTAAAGCTCGCCGATGAGCTTCATGTCGGAGAAGACGCTGGTGTCTCCGGCATGGTAGAGAGTGGGGCCATTGTCGATGGCAATGATGAGGCCGGCGGGCTCGCCGCCATAGATGGTCTTGTCGCCATCGCTGATGCCGGAGGAGTGGTGCGCCTCCGTGAGGCTGACGGTGACGTCGGCATGTTTGTGGGAGCCCCCGATGTTCATCCCGATGCCGTCTTTCAATCCTTTGGACTGGAGCCAGCCGATGACCTCCACCATGCCGATGGCGACCGCGCCGTGTTTTTTGGCAACCGGGACGGCATCGGCAACGTGATCCATGTGTCCATGGCTGACCAGTAGGAGGTCGATTTTTTCGGGGAGTTGGTAGCCTTTGGGGTATTTCGGATTGTGCTCGATGAAGGGGTCGATGAGGATGGTGGTTCCCTTCGGCGTGACGATGAGGACGGTAGCGTGTCCGAGCCAGGTGATGGAAGTGCCTTTGAGGTCGGCCATGTTGAGATCAGATTCCTCCGGGAA
>JBKICP010000195.1:0-7232 GCA_046567085.1 Acidobacteriota bacterium | reverse complement strand
GCGTCGTCGGCGAGGGTGCCGTCGGGGAGGATTTTGCGCTCGATGGATTCAGCAAGCGGTTTGAGTGATGTTCCGGCGAGAGGCGCGGAGAGCTCCGAGAGGCCGGGGAGCTTGCCGGCGAGGCGCGCGGGCGGCGACTGGAGCAGAGCCTGCCAGGCGGCGACATCGTGGGCGAGGCGCGCGACGGATTGCAGTTCGGCGGCTTCAAGGGCGGCGCCGGGGATGTGGGCTTTGGCGGCGAGCTGCGTGGGGTCGAAGAGGCCGCCGAGAGGGATGGAGATCTGCTCGTCGAGCAGGGAGCGGAGCTCGCCGGTGAGCTGATGCTGGCGGGTGATCCAGGGTTCGTCGGCGGACGGGCGCAGAGCGAGGATGGCGTCGCGGCCGACGGGCGAGGCGGCGAAGCTGGCGACTAAGGCGAGAAGCGGATCCCATTCGAGGGCCGCGAGGTCCGCGTGTGGGACGGGCGACGGAATGGGATCGAGGAGTGCCATGCGGGATGGGCTTCGGCGCTGCGCGCTAGGTGGAGGATGTGGAGGATGCGGGCTTGGACGGCTCGGCGGGCTTAGCCGCGGGGGCTTCTGTGGCGGCGGGTTTGGAGTCAGCGGCCGGCTTGGAGTCGGCAGCGGGCGGGGTGGATTCGGGGGTGCTGCTGGAGCTGCCCGAGGCGGCCTTGGGGGCGTAGTCGTTCACGTACCAGCCTGCGCCCTTGAACTGAAGCGCAGGCGCGGTGAGGGGGCGCTGGAGCACGCCGCCGCATTTGGGGCAGGCGGCCTCGGGCTCGGCGCTGAAGCTCTGGATCTTCTCGAAGCGATGGCCGCACTGGGTGCAGCGGTACTCATATAAAGGCAAGGGTTGTGACGCCTCCGGATGGGAGATGGTGCTTGCCTTTATTGTAGCGGCTGCGCGGGTCAGGATGCAGGGAGCGCGGCGCGTGAGGGGATGAGTCGAGAGTGGGCGAGCCTGCCGGTTATGCAAGTGGTTGCGAGAACGATGGTGCCGGGGAGAGCGCTTCGACGTGCTGCGGCGTGGGCTGCCGTCTGAGCGTGAGGACGGTGATGTCGTCTTCCTGTCCGAAGGCTTGAGCGGCTTGGGCGATTGCTTCTGCGGGTTGGGTGGCGATGGCGGCGGTGCGGTCGAAGCCGAAGAGCTCGCCGGTTGAGGACTGGGCTTCGACGACGCCGTCGGAGAGGAAGGTGAGTGTGGCGGCAGGCTGGAGGAGGAAGGTGTCTTCGTCGTATGCAGCGCCGGGGTCGATGCCCAATGGCAGGCCGGCAGCGACAGGGATTTCGACGCCGTCGCGATAGGGCGCGAGGTGGCCGGCATTGGCGATCGTCAGCTTTCCGGTCTGGTCGACTCTTGCCACACAGCAGGTCACGAATCCACCGTTCATCTGGCCGAGCAGGCCGCGGTTCAAGGCGGCGAGGATGCGCGATGGCGGGAGCGTTGGCATGGTGCGCAGAGCGCCGATGATCGCGCTTACCGTCAATGCAGCCGTGAGCCCTTTGCCGCTGACGTCGCCCACGACGAGGAGGACACTGCCGTCCTCTTCGGGGCGGAGATAGAAGAAGTCGCCGCCGACGTGGCGGGCGGGCGCGTAGACGCTTTCGATGCGAAAGCCGGGAAGATCCGCGGCAGGCGTGATGAGCCGCTGCTGCACCTCGCGGGCGGCCTCGAACTCGGCCTGGAGGGCGTCGCGGGCGCGCCATTCCCTCCACGCCTGATGTGCCAGGATCGCGGTCAGGCCGAAGCCGGCGAGGAAGAACGCCAGGTCGAGGAGGTCCGCGCTTTGAGAGGTATTTCTGTAGCCTTCTGCAAGCGAGGCGGCCGGTACGAACATCATTGCGAAGGCGACGAGACGCCGCCGGCGCAGGATGAAAATGACGAAGAGGTTGGCAAAGATGGTGAGGAGATTGAATGTTTGCAAGGAAGCGCGGTAACCGACCAGCGCGAAATCCACGAACGCAGAGGGGTTCGCGGGGGTGAACGCGACCACGACGCCGATGTTGAAGAGCGCCATGGAAGCGTAGGTGAGCCGCTTGAACCAAACATCGCGGAAGCCATTCAGCCGCCAGATGAATTCGATGGTGATGATCATGGCGGGCAACTGCGTGATGACCTGGAGCCAGGCACTCTGCGGTTCCGAGAGGTTCAGCAGTCGCGCATCGACAACTTCAAAATAGAGAACGATCCATGGGAAGGCCGCCAGCATTGCGCCGTATAGGCAGAGGTCGAGGCTGCGCGACGAGCGAGCCAGCAGGAGGATGGCGATGCCGATGAGCAAAATGAGGCAGTTGAGCGTGATGGGGAGAACATTGCGCACCCGCGCCTCTTCCCGGACCCTGGCTTGTTCGGCGTGCAGGGTACGGCTCTGGTCGAATGCGAGCGATACTGCGTCGAAGCCGCCGGGTTGCTTTTTCATGGCCTCGATCGCTGTTGGTCCCGCGGAGAGCGACCCGGCGTCAACGAGTTCGTTTGCCTGATGCCCACTGGGCCATCGCTCAAACGGCGGATACCAGATGCGGAGAGCAACGTGGGCAACGGCTCCGGGCCGGGTGAGCCCCGAGGGAAGATCGAAGACGGAGTCCAGAGGGAGGGCTTCGACGAAGGGCTTCGGCGGGAGCTTGCCGAAATTGCCAAGACGGATGCCGTTGACAAACACTTCGTCGGCACTCCATCGATGGCTCAGGCTGGCGATATGCAGCGCGAGGGGCTCTGCTGTATCGCTGCGCACCGGAGCCTGGAAGCGGACCCAGACGAAGCCGTCCGATTCAAACGCGGGTTCCGGCCAGCGACCCTGTTGCGCCACCGGCCAGGAGCTGTCGTCGAAGTTCGGATTGGCCCAGCCCTTGCTTCCGTCGGGATCATCGCCAAAGTGAAAGCGGACAGCGGCTGCCGTCTGCGCGGCCTGGGCGTGTGAGAGAGGCGCAGAAGCGAGAGCTATGAGGAGGGCGACGATCCAGACCCGGACCGGGCGGCGCAGCATTGCAGAAGGATACTTCAGAGTTGCATCTTGAGGCGATGCTTTTGTTCGTGCGGGAATGACGGGGGCGAGGAGATGCGGACGTCGGGTGAGGCGGCGGGACAGGCGGCGCGCCCTTGTTGCTCCTGCATGGAACTTGAGCGGTCCCACGCATCAGCATGGGTACGTGGGACCGCAGAGTTTTTCTGGCTCATTCCGGCATCCGGCGGACAGGACTCTAGTGCACCGCGAAGAGGACAGCGGCGGAGTGGTTTTCCCACTCGAGGGTGATTTTGCCGGTCGGCCCGCTGAGAGCGGAGATCGTGTAGGTGAGGTTCTCCACCATGGAGGTGGGTTTGGTCATTTTCATCTTGACGCGGCCAAGGTCCTGCGAAGCTTCATAGCCGAGGCCCCACTCGCCGGTCTTCTTATTGATGATCAACTCCCACTGGTCGGGGTCGGCGATATCGACGAAGAGGGTGTAGGTGCCCTTGGGGACGTTCAGGTCGCCGATTTTGAGGTCCGCGTCTGTGGTGAGGGTGGTGGCGGCGTTGGCTCCGGCGCGCCAGACGGGATAATGGGAATCGTGGCTGATGAGGCCGTCTTTGCCGAAGATTTTGCCTTCGCGCCCGCTGACGCGCGGTGAGCTGTACTTGATGGTGATGGTGTGGCCGGTGATGGTGGCCGAGGCGGTGGCTGGCGGGCTGGCGGGCTGCTTGGGCTGGGCGGAGAGCGAGACGGCTGCGATGAGTGCGGCGGCCGCAACGAAAAGACGCTTCATGAGGAGTTCTCCTTTACGTGCTGGCGGGCGGGGCCCGGGTCCACAATGGAAAGCTGCGACGCGATGATTGTCGCACTGCAAGGCGCAGAGGGCAAAGCGGCAGGGCGATTCCTGTTATGATGCGGCGGAAGTTGCAGGAGCGAGGCAGGGACGCGGGATGACGAGAGCGAGCGAAGAGATGAGGCCGGGAGCGCGGTTCCGCGCGGCGGTGGAAGTGGAGCGGCCGCTGCAGATTGCGGGCGCGATCAACGCGTATACGGCGCGGATGGCGGAGGCGGTGGGCTTCAAGGCGCTGTATCTGTCTGGCGGTGGCGTGGCGGCGAATTCACTGGGGCTGCCGGACCTGGGCATCAGCACGATGGAAGATGTGCTGACGGATGTGCGGAGGATCACGGATGCATCGAGCCTGCCGTTGCTGGTGGATATCGACACGGGATGGGGCGGCGCGTTCAATATCGCGCGGACGATTCGTCAGATGACGAAGGCAGGCGCGGCGGCCGTGCACATGGAAGACCAGGTGAGCGCGAAGCGTTGCGGTCACCGGCCGGGCAAGGAACTGGTGGCGCCGGAGGAGATGGTGGACCGCGTGAAGGCGGCGGTGGATGCGCGCACGGACGAGACGTTTGTGGTGATGGCGCGGACGGATGCGCTGGCGAGCGAAGGGCTGCAGGCCGCGGTGGAGCGCGCGCAGGCGTATGCGGCGGCAGGCGCGGACATGATCTTTGCCGAGGCGGTGACGGAGCTGGGGCAGTATGCTGCGTTTCGCCGGGCGGCAGGCGTGCCGGTGCTGGCAAACATCACGGAGTTTGGCAAGACGCCGTTTTGGACGCGCGAGGAGCTGGCGGCGGCGGGCGTGGACATGATTCTGTATTGCTGCGGGGCGTACCGGGCGATGAATGCGGCGGCGCTGAAGGTGTATGAGGCGATCCGCGCGGAGGGGACGCAGAAGAATGTTGTGCCGCTGATGCAGACGCGGGCAGATCTCTATCGCTTTCTGGATTATGAAGCGTACGAGAAGAAGCTCGATGTGTTGTTTGCGAAGGGGAAGGGATAAGGGGCCTGTGGCCGAGCGAACGTGTGCGAGGCGGGCCGGATCAGCCATGGCAGCAGGCTCGCGCCGAACAGAGGAGGATGGATCTTCGCGATCAGCGCGTCCAATGCGCATGGAGAAGTGCAGGATGAACGGAGAGGCCTTCCCGGACATGATCGAATCGCCGCGGCTGATTCTGCGCCGCTATCGCCCGCTCGATGCCCCGGCCGTGCTTGCGCTCGTGGGGCGGAATCGCATGGTATTGATGCGGGAGTTTGAGCAACAGGCGAGTCTGTGGAATCTGGATGAGGCGCAGCGGTTCATCGCAACGAAGCAGGAGCAGTGGGAGACCGGCAAAGCATTCTGCTATGGAATCTGGCTCAGGCAGGAAAAGAGGCCGATCGGGCAGATCCAGGTGAAGAACATTGACTGGAAGATTCCTGCGGCAGAGCTTGGGTACTTTATTGACGGGTCGTTGCGTCGGCAGGGGCTGGCGAGCGAGAGCATCCGGCGCGTTGTGGCGTTGATGCTGGAAGATCTGGGGTTTCGGCGACTGTTTGTTCGGATTCTGCCCTCGAACCCTGCAAGCCTCGCGCTGGCGGCCAAGCTGGGATTCAGAAATGAGGGGCTGCACCGTATGGCATTTCGCTGCGGTCTTGGCGAACTGCACGACGTGCATCACTTGTCGCTGACGCTGGAGGATTACCGTTCAGGCAGAGCATGAATGCAGCGCCTCAACGACGCTGCATCCCAATTGAGTCGTTTATCTTTTGGCCGCCGGATGGCTGTGCGCAATCGAGGGGTCCTCTGCGGGCAGCCTGAGGTTTTGCTGTCTATGGGGTATGGGGATTCGGGCAGCCGAACCGCAGGTGGGCGCGGACGCCTGCGTGATCGGAGGGCCAGAGGCCTCCAATTTTGTCTTGCGGAGCGGCACCGGCCAGGCTGAGGTTCAGAGGGCACACGCTGCCGAGGGTCCAGATGTAGTCAATGCGCTGAAAGGCCGTGTCAACGGGGCTGGAATCAAGGAGCGGCCAAGTTGGACCCGGATTGTTGGGATAGCGTGCGCCCCAGGCATCGGTGAATCCGAGGCTGCGCATTTCGTTGTAGGTGGCAATGGAGGCATCGCCCCCAAGGGCATCCGCGTTGAAGTCGCCTGCGATCACGACGGGCATGTCCGTCACATACGCTGGGCCGTCGCTGAGCTCCTTGGCCTGGGCTTCCTGGATGAGGAGTGTTGCAGGCGCCTGCGCGATGTAGTTCTCCACATGCGTGACGATGAAGCGGAGGTTCTGGCCGTGCAGAGCCACATCGGCTGAACCCCATCCCCGCGTAATGGTGACCGGGCCAGCGACGGTGGGCAGCGTCAACAATGTGTTGAAGTTGGCCTTCTGCACGTTTGAAATCTGGAGGTCCCCTTTGTCGCTGCGAGCAAGCATCACGTCGGTGTTCTGGACAAAGACCCAGTTGGTCATGTCTGGCAGAGGCCCGGCGAGCTGGAATTCAGGCACGACGACGACCACACGATAGTTGAGACCCTGTGCCTTGATGGCGTCCATGAGTTCCTGAAGCATGTCGAAGCGGACTGCCGGGCTGGCGGGGTCGCCAACGTACCAGGTGGAGACCTCCTGCAATCCGACGAGGTCGGGCTGCTGGATCCCAATCTGGTGCGCAACGGCTTGCATACGCAGTGGAGGGTTGCTGGTGGTGACCTGATTCAGCGTGATCTGGACCGCCTGGAGAAACTCCGGATAGGACTGTGCGGACAGGACTTCGACGTAATCGGAGCCCTCGTTCACGTTGTACGTCATCACCTTTAGAGTGCCGTTGGTTGCACCGGTTGCCGATTGTGCACCGGAAACAAGGGGCATGGCGGTGAGCACCGCCGCGACTAAGGAGCAGAGCAATCTGAAACGCCGAGCCATCGCATCCTCCTAAACACTGAGAGCATAAGCCCAAAATGCCGGAAATGGGTGTGAAGGTTTGGCAGGAGCAGGCGAAAAGTAATCAGAGGTCCCTGGACGCCTGTGGATTGCTGGGGGTGGCTCGGGATGGCAGGCGGTCGAGTGAGAAGAATGTGCAGCTGTTGCGGTCGCTGGGGAAGACGGCGCCGGGAGCGGTATGCACGCGACAAGGCGTTTCCAGGGGCGGCACTCGCCCGCTGTGGATGGAAAAGGCCTTGCGCGTCGATGCTGCTCTACCAGAGGCCGGCGATGAGCAGGGCGGCGTAGAGGCTTGAGAGCAGGAGCGCCTGCTGGCCGACGGTCTTGAGCGGCATCTGGAGCGAGGCGGGATTCTGCTGCCGCTTGAGGTCCCAGGCGTAGCTAGCGGCGGCGAGCGCGAGCGCCAGCGCGATGGGAATGTGGCGGAGGACGGCGGCTGCGACGGCTGCGCCGAGGAGCACGGCCAACGCGACTTGAGCGGCGCGGCGGAATTGCGGGCTGGCTGTGGTGGCTTTGCGGAGG